>NZ_JBFRCK010000038.1:0-78141 GCF_040965775.1 Paraburkholderia sp. BR10954 | reverse complement strand
CGTCGAGACGGCGCGGCTCGCTGAAAAAGAGCGGCACGTGCAGCTCGCGCAAGCGCTCGAGCTGACGCTGCGCATTGCCATGCCGCCACACGACGATCAGATCCGGATTCAGCGCGACGATGCGTTCGAGGTCGAGCGCCTTGTTGTCGCCGACGCGTGGCAGTTGTTTCGCTTCGGGCGGATAGTCGCTGTACGACACCGCGCCGACCATCTTCGGGCCGCCGCCCGCGGCGTACAGCAACTCGGTCACGTGCGGGGCGAGGCTGATCACGCGCTGCGCGGGCGCGGCGAGCGTGACGGTCGCGCCGCTGTCGTCGGTGACGGTGATCGCGGCGTGCGCGCTCAGCGCAGTTAGAACGAGCGCTGCGGCGCTGAACCAAGGGATGAAGTGGCGCGCGGGCGTGGCACAGCGAGCGGAGCGAGTGAAGCGGGTCATCGGGCGAGGGCGGATCACGAAGCGTTGAACGGCTGGAGTGCGAAGGACGGTACGCTAACCCGAGCGCGCGGTATCGATCGAATCAACCGCCTGTTGAAGCAGTTGTTCGAAGCGGGTCCATTCGGCTTCATCGCCCGGCAGCCCGAAGCGCACGCTGGCCGATGGCACCTGGGGCGATGGCGGAAAAAGACGCGTCCACACGCCGCGCCGCGCGAGCGCTTCATGCAATGCGGCGGCGCGCGCATCGTCGGTCCATGCGAAAAGCGGCGTGCCGCGAGTCGCGAAACCGTGCGCGTGCAACAGCCCGGCAAGCCGTGCGCTTTCGCCGATCAGCCGCTCACGCATCCGCGTTTGCCACGCGGCATCGGCGAACGCGGCGCTCACCGCATGACGCGCGGGACCGCTGACCGTCCACGCGCCCAATCTGTCGCGCAACGCGGCGAGCAAGGCGGGCGCGCCCAGTACGAAGCCGGCGCGCACACCCGCGAGCCCGAAGAACTTGCCGGGCGAGCGCAACACGACGAGCCCGTCCCGCTGCGTATGCGCCGCCAGCGACGCGACGCGCGCGGCCGGCAGCGTATCGGCGAACGCCTCGTCGACCAGCAGCGTGCCGCCGCGTTCGCGCAGCTGCGCATGCCAGTACAGCAGCCTGGCGGCATCGAGATGCGTGGCCGTCGGATTGTTGGGATTGACGATCACGACATGCGTGAGCGCGGCGGGCAGCGTGTCGCGATGCACGTCGAGCGGCGCGACCTCGTGTCCGGCGCGCGCGAACGCGGGCCCGTACTCGCCGTAGGTCAGCGGCGCGATGCCGAGCGTCGCGCGCGGCAGCAGCGCGGGCAGCGCGCGAATCGCCGCCTGGCTGCCGGCCACCGGCAGCACATGCGCGGCATCGGGTGCGCCGTAGTAGCGCGCGGCCCGCTCGGCGAAGCCGTCGCCTTCGTCGGGCAAACGACGCCACGCGTCGGCGGGCAACGGCGGCACCGGATAGCCGTGCGGATTGATGCCGGTGGACAGATCGAGCCACTGTGCGTACGGAATGCCGTAGCGCGCCGCCGCTTCGTGCAGGTTGCCGCCGTGTGCGATCGGATCGCCTGCGGCGTGCTCGCGCGCTTGTGTCCGGTCGGTCATGCGCTCATCCCATCGCTACGCGTGTCGTTTCGCTCAGCCATGAAACGGCACGCTCAACAAGGCCAGCACGATCAATACGGCCAGCCACAGAATCACCGTGCGTTCGACCAGCATCAACGCGGCGCCCACATGACGCGCCTCGGCGCGATGCCCGAAGCCCAGCGTCGGCCGATGCTCGAGCGTGCCGTGATACACGGCCGGCCCGCCGATCAGCACGTTCAGGCTGCCGGCGCCGGACGCCATCACCGGTCCCGCGTTCGGGCTGTCCCAGCGTGGCGCCTGCTCGCGCCAGCAGCGCCATGCGGTCAGCGTGTCGCCGAGCAGCGCGTAGCTGGTGGCGGTCAGCCGCGCGGGAATCCAGTTCAGCACGTCGTCGATGCGCGCGGCGGCCCAGCCGAAGCGCAGAAAGCGCGGCGTGCGATAACCCCACATCGCGTCGAGCGTATTGGCGAGGCGAAAGCCGAGCGCGCCAGGCCCCCCCGCGAGCGCGAACCAGAACAGCGCGCCGAAGATCGCGTCGTTGCCGTTTTCGAGCGCCGATTCGACCGCGGCGCGCGCGAGCGCGGCCTCGTCGGACTGACTGGTGTCGCGCGACACGATCCGCGCGGTCAGCTCCCGTGCGGTGGCGAGATCGTGCTGGCCGAGCGCCCGCGAGATCGGCGCGATGTGATCGCGCAGGCTGCGCGCGCCGAGCGCGAACCACAGCAGCGCGACATGCAGCGCGCAGGCCGCGAACAACGGCAGCACGGCGACCAGCCACCACGCGATCAGCACCGGCGGCAGCACCGCGAGCGCCCACGCGAGCAGCCCCTTGAGCCGCAGACGCCGGTCGTGATTGAAGCGCGCCTCGATGCGCGCGGCCCAGTTGCCGAAGCCGACCAGCGGATGCCGGCGGCTCGGCTCGCCGAACCAGCGATCGACGGCGACGCCCGCGACCGCGAGCGTCGCGACCAGCGGCATCGTCAGCGGCGGCATTACGAGCGGCTCGCGCTTTTCAGCGCGAGCGGCAGTCCCGCGACCATCAGCGTGGCTGCGCTGCTCAGTGCGGCGATGCGCTGATTGAGGCGGCCGAGTTCGTCGACGTAAAGGCGGGTGGCTTCGCCAAGCGGCACGACGCCGAGCCCGATCTCGTTGCTGACGACGATGATCTTGCCGCGCGCGCCGGCGAGCGCCGCCTCGAACGCGGAGGCCTGCTCGTAGTAGTGCGACAGCGGCGGCGCGGCGCCGTCGGCGGGACACAGCAAGTTGGCGAGCCACAGCGTCAGGCAATCGATCAGCAGACACTGGCCCGGCGCGTCGTGTTGCGCGAGCGCGCCCGCGAGATCGTCGTCCGCTTCGACGAGCCCCCAATGCGCGGGCCGCCGCGCGCGATGATGCGCGATGCGCGCGTTGAATTCGGCGTCGTCGGTGACGCGGGCGGTGGCGATGTAGGTGACGGGGAGGGCGCTGTCGCTGGCGAGCCGCTCGGCATGCGCGCTCTTGCCCGAGCGGGCGCCGCCGAGGACGAAGGTGAGGTCGCGGGGAGTCATGCCCTGATTGTACCGGCGCGATGGGATAATGCCGCTCGATTCCATTGCAACGCCACTATCCACCTTCCACCTGCACCGCCGTGATCCGAATGCCCATTTCCCCCGACTCCCTGCCCGTGCCTCGCGGCACGCTGATGATCCAGGGCACCACGTCCGACGCGGGCAAGAGCACGCTGGTCGCGGGACTGTGCCGCCTCGCGCGGCGCGCGGGCGCGCGGGTCGCGCCGTTCAAGCCGCAGAACATGGCGCTGAACAGCGCGGTCACCGTCGACGGCGGCGAGATCGGCCGCGCACAGGCATTGCAGGCGCTCGCCGCGGGCATCGACGCGCACACCGATCTGAACCCGGTGCTGCTGAAGCCGACCAGCGATCGCGGCGCGCAGGTGATCATTCACGGCAAGGCGCGCATCAATCTCGACGCGCGCGCGTATCACGACTACAAGCCGGTCGCGTTCGAGGCGGTGCTGGAGTCGTATGCGCGGCTGCGCGCGGCGTACGACACGATTTTCGTCGAAGGCGCGGGCAGTCCGGCCGAGATCAATCTGCGCGAGCGCGACATCGCGAACATGGGTTTCGCGGAGGCGGTCGATTGCCCGGTCGTGCTGGTCGCCGACATCGACCGCGGCGGCGTATTCGCGCACCTGACCGGCACGCTCGCCTGTCTGTCCGACAGCGAGCAGGCGCGGGTGCGCGGTTTCATCATCAACCGCTTTCGCGGTGACATCGGTTTGCTGAAGCCCGGGCTCGACTGGCTGGAAGCGAAGACCGGCAAGCCGGTGCTCGGGGTCGTGCCGTATCTGCACGGCCTGACGCTCGACGCCGAGGACATGCTGCCGCCCGAGCTGCGCGCGGCGGCGAGCGGGGACTCGCGCCGTCTGCTGCGGGTGGTCGTGCCGGGGCTGCCGCACATCAGCAATCACACCGATTTCGACGCGTTGCGCGCGCATCCGCAGATCGATTTTCACTATGTGCGCGCGGGTACGCCGCCACCGGCCGCCGATCTGATCATCCTGCCGGGCTCGAAGAACGTGCCGGACGACCTCGCGTTTCTGCGCGCGCAGGGCTGGGGCGACGTGCTCGCGCGGCATCTGCGCTATGGCGGCCGGGTGATCGGCATTTGCGGCGGCATGCAGATGCTGGGACGAGAGATCGCCGATCCGCATGGCGTCGAAGGCGCGCCCGGCACCTTTGCGGGCTTCGGCTGGCTCGACTATGCGACGGTGCTCACGCGCGACAAGACGCTGAAGAACGTGAGCGGGCGCCTCGCGCTGCCCGGCGCACCGGACGTCGCCGGCTACGAGATTCATATGGGGGAGACGCGCGGGCCGGCATTGGATACGCCGGCGCTGCGGCTCGACCGTGCTGGTCCGCGCGAGGGCGGCGCGGACTTCGGGCGTCCCGATGGCGCGTTGTCCGCCGACGGCCAGATTCTCGCGACCTATGTGCATGGCCTGTTCGACACGCCGGCCGCGTGCGCGGCGCTGCTCGCGTGGGCGGGGTTGAGCGACGCCGAAGCGGTGGACTATCCGGCTTTGCGCGAGGCGTCGCTGGAGCGGCTGGCCGATACGCTCGCCGAGCACGTCGATATGCGCGGGCTGTTTGCGGCGCTGGGGTGACGCTTTGCACCGACCTTTTCGATCGGATCGAAAGCCATTGCTGCGCGGGCGGGTCGCTTAGTACAACACCATCTGCGTGCAACGAAACAGGGCGATGGTCTTACCATCGGGATCAGTGACCGTCGCGTCCCAGACCTGCGTGCTGCGCCCAAGGTGCACACTCTTCGCGACCGCGCGGATGGTGCCCTGCGTGGCGGTGCCGAGGAAGTTGCTCTTCAGCTCGACCGTCGTGAAATTGCGCGAATTTTCGGGCAGATGCGCGATGCACGCGTAGCCGCAGGCGGTGTCGGCGAGGCCGATCACGGTGGCCGCGTGCAGGAAGCCGTTCGGCGCGAGCAGTTCCTCGCGCACGGTCAGTTCGGCGATCAGCGTGCCCTGGTCCACGGTCAGCACGCGCAGGCCCAGCAGGTCCGGCAGCGTGCCCTTCTGGCGCTCCTGCAGGCGTTCGACGGTGTATTCCGGGCGCAGTTTGCTCATGAGATTTCAGGTCCTTGTCGATAAAAACGGCGGTTTGCGCGGCCGATTCGCGATGCGGGGGTTTCGGCCGCGCGGGATTTGTCGATATTATCAACGGCTGAACCGGTGGGCGTACCTGGAAGCCGAACTTCGAACGGCAGCGTTCATAGAGCCCGCCGGCGCCGGTCACAGCGAATCGGCGGGTACGGAGCAATAGCGCGGCAAACCGGCTGGCAGCGGTCCAGCCTTCTTTCCGGGAGATTTCATGTCGGTGATCGTGGTGGCGAATCCGAAGGGCGGCGTGGGCAAGAGCACGCTATCGACCAATCTGGCCGGCTATTTCGCCGCGGAGGGCGAATGGGTCGCGCTGGCCGACCTCGACAAGCAGCACTCCGCGCATGCGTGGCTCGAATTGCGGCCCTCCACGCTGCCGACTATCGAAACCTGGGAGGTCAATCCCGACACGCCGGCCAAGCCGCCGAAAGGCCTCGAGCACGCGGTCGTCGACACGCCGGCCGGCCTGCATGGCAATCGCATGAACATTGCGCTCGATCTCGCCGACAAGGTGATCGTGCCGCTCCAGCCGTCGCTGTTCGATATTCTCGCGACCCAGGAATTTCTCGAGCGGCTCGCGAAGGAAAAGGCGGTCAGGAAGGGCGCGATCGAGATCGGCGTGGTCGGCATGCGCGTCGATGCACGCACGCGCTCGGCCGAGCAGCTGCATCGCTTCGTCGAGGGATTGAAGCTGCCGGTGCTCGGCTTTCTGCGCGACACGCAGAACTACGTGCAGCTCGCGGCGCACGGCCTGACGCTGTGGGATGTCGCGAAAAGTCGCGTGGAGAAGGATCTCGAGCAGTGGCAGCCGATCGTCGAGTGGACGAACGGCGCGGGAAAGAAGGGCTGAGGCAGGGGGCTGCCCGCCATCAGTGAAGATCGAGCTGATGCCTCGCTCAGCTCCAGGCCTGCGTCGGCACGTGGTCGCGGCTGCCCTTGATCTTGTTGTTTTCATCGACGAACACGAGGTCCGGCTTCCAGCCCGCCTTCAGCTCGGCCTCGTCGACCACCGCGAACGCCGCGATGATGACCAGATCGCCGAGCTGCGCGCGGCGCGCGGCCGAGCCGTTCAGCGAAATCATGCCGCTGCCGCGCTCACCCTTGATTGCGTAGGTCGAGAAGCGCTCGCCGTTGTTGATGTTCCAGATGTCGATGCGCTCGTTTTCGACGATGTTCGCCGCTTCCAGCAGGTCTTCGTCGATCGCGCACGAGCCCTCGTAGTGGAGCTCGCAGTGCGTGACCGCGACGCGGTGAATCTTCGACTTCAGCATATTGCGTTGCATGATCAATCCAATCCTGTGTGACAGCGCAGTGTAACTGCGTTTGCGCGGGCGGGTGCGGCGTCAGATTTCGAGGTTGTCGATGAGCCGGGTCGCGCCGAGTTTCGCGGCGGCCAGCACGACGAGCGGTGCGTTGGCGTCCTGCGCGCCGGGCGCGATCAGGTTCGAGCGCTTGCGGATCGCGATGTAATCGGGATTCCAGCCGCGCGCCGCGAGCGTCGCTTTGGCCGACTCCTCGAGCTTCGCGAAGTCGCGCTCGCCCGCGAGCACCGCGTTGCGCACCCGATTGAGTTCGGCGGCCAGCATCGGCGCCTCGGCGCGCTCGGCGGCCGAAAGGTAGCGGTTGCGCGAGCTGAGCGCGAGGCCGTCGGTGTCGCGCACGGTTTCGGCGGCGACGATGTCGGTCGGCAGCGCGAATTGGTGGCACATCTGGCGCACGATCATCAGCTGCTGATAATCCTTCTTGCCGAACACCGCGACGCGCGGCTGTACGCACGACATCAGCTTCATCACCACGGTACAGACGCCGTGGAAGAAGCCGGGGCGGAATTCACCCTCGAGGATGTCGCCGAGATCGTGCGGCGGATGGACGCGATACTCCTGCGGCTCCGGATACATGTCCTTTTCGGTCGGCGCGAACAGCACGTAGACGCCTTCCTTCTGCAGCTTTTCGATGTCGGCTTCGAGCGTGCGCGGATATTTGTCGAAATCCTCGTTCGGGCCGAATTGCAGGCGATTGACGAAAATGCTCGCCACGACCGGGTCGCCGTGCTGGCGCGCGAGGCGCATCAGCGACAGATGGCCCTCGTGGAGGTTGCCCATCGTCGGCACAAAGGCCGTGCGATTCTGGCCGCGCAACTGGTCGCGCAATTCATGGATCGAGCTGATGACTTTCATGATCGGACAGGGATAGGCTCGCGCGGCGCGCGATCCGGTTGGCGCGACACCTGGCGGAATCGCGCGGGTCATCGCCTCGCCGGCAAATGACGGGTTCGGAGCGCGGATTGTAGTGGATTTGGGCAGCGGGCGCACCGAATCGCGGCGGCACTTTCGAGCGGCGCGCCGCGCGCTTGCCGCGGAGTTCCCGCTGAGGCGCGCCAGGCTTCGCTGCGACGGTTCCTAACGATTTTCCCGCGGTTGCGGCCGCGATCCGGCCGCTAAGCGGCTGTCTTTCCGCACTCAGGCCGGCAGATACGCCAGTCGCACGTAAATCGGGGCGAACGGCTCCGCCTGCGTGATTTCGACGAGTGATTCACGGCACAGCTCGAGCACGGCGATGAAGTTCACCACGACCACCGGCACACCGCGGCTCGTGTCGAACAGATCGGAAAACTCGATGAAGCGCGCGTTCTGCAACTGCCGCAGGATCAGGCTCATGTGCTCGCGCACCGACAGTTCCTCACGCGAAATCTTGTGATGCTGGACCAGCTTCGCGCGCTTGATCACGTCGGCCCACGCGGCGCGCAGGTCGTCGCTGTTCACGTCTGGAAAACGCGGCGTGACGCTCTGCTCGATATAGACCTCGGCTCGCAGGAAATCGCGCCCGAGCTGCGGCAATTGGTCGATGCGTTGCGCGGCGAGCTTGATTTGCTCGTATTCGAGCAGGCGGCGCACCAGTTCGGCGCGTGGGTCTTCGGCTTCCTCGCCGGTGTCGGCCTTCTTGACCGGCAGCAGCATGCGCGACTTGATCTCGATCAGCATCGCGGCCATCAGCAGATACTCGGACGCGAGTTCGAGATTGGTCTTGCGCAGTTGCTCGACGTAGCCGAGATATTGCTCCGTGACATCCGCCATCGGGATGTCGAGCACGTTGAAGTTCTGCTTGCGGATCAGGTACAGCAGCAGGTCGAGCGGCCCCTCGAAGGTCTCGAGGAACACCTCGAGCGCGTCCGGCGGGATGTACAGGTCGTTCGGCAGCTTGAACAGCGGCTCGCCGTACAGACGCGCGAAAGCGACGCCGTCGACCGTGTCGGGCGTCGAATCCGTAGCAGGCGTGGCAAGCGCGGTGTCGGACGGTGCCGGCGCTGGGCCGCGAACCGGGCCGTGTATCGGGCCGTGTATCGGGCCGTGAACTGGGCCGTGAAGCGGACCATGCACCTCGTCAGCGTGACTCATCGTCGGCGTGACTGGAGCGCTTAGAAGTTCTGGTAGTACGAGTAGGGCGTCTGCTGCACGCGCGAAGCTTTCTGCTCGGCGCGCTCTTCCAGATCGATCGGCTGTTTGTCCCACAGCAGTGCGCGGCCTTTGCGTTGCTCGGCCTCCAGATTGGGCTTCTGTTGCTTGAGCTGGTTCAGGAACTGGGTGATGTCCGATTGATACATGGCTCGACGTCCGTGGTGGGTAAGGTGGCGGCTCTCGGGCTGGCCGCTGCGCGGTGCCGCGAGGGGGCGCCGTTGTCAGCGATTTTACCGCATGCGCCGCGCGCGGTCGAAAATCGCCGCAAGCCGTCTATTTTCGAGATGAAGCGCGGGGCGCCGCCTGGGGCACGATACGGGCCGATTGGGGTCGCATTGTGGTCAAATAGCATGCCTCGATCGCGCAGCGCGGCCGGGACACGAGAATTCACTCATTGAGGCCGGAGGTCCTGTTTGGCGGGAGGTACGATCGACAAGCCGCGTGTGTGGCGCGGCGCAACCGGTCAGACGCGAGGGCGCGCGCGTGAGCGCGAGGCGCTCGCGCGGTGCTGGCTGCGCGTGTCGCTCACCTTCGGCCTCCTGATGATGCTGCTCGCCGGGGGCGAGGCCTACGCGGCGAGCAAGGCGCCGAGCTACAAGGTCGAGGTGGTCGCCGAGCCGCGCGCGCTGCGCCGGCTGCTCGAACAGAACCTCGATATCTCGCGTTTCGCGAAGCGCCCCGACGTCACCGACGACCAGTTCTCGTTCCTCATCACCGCGACGCCGCAGCAGGTGCGCGATCTCGCCGCGACGCAGGGCTATTTCTCCCCGCTCGTCAGCACCGACGTGCGCACAGTCGACAACCTGCGCCAGGTCACCGTGCGCGTCGAGCCGGGCCCACAGACCAAAGTCACGTCGGTCGATCTGTCGTTTCGCGGCGCGGTGCTGACCGAAGACCCGTCGCGCGAAAATGCGACGCGCTTCGCGTTCTCGCTGCACGAGGGCCAGCCGTTCTCGCAGGGCGACTGGGACGACGCGAAGAACGCGTCGCTGCGCGAGCTGCAATCGCGCCGCTACCTCGCCGCGAAGATCTACCACTCCGAGGCGCTGATCGATCCGCGCACGCACACCGCGAAGCTGTCGGTGATCTACGACAGCGGGCCGACCTTCACGATGGGCCAGCTCGACGTGCAGGGCACCAGGCGCTATCCGGAACGCATCGTCCATAACGTCAATCCGATCTCGCCGGGCGACATCTACGACACGCGCACCGTCGCCGAGCTGCAGCGGCAACTGCAGAACACCCCGTACTTCGCGAGCGTGGCGATTGACCTCGACAACGACCCCAGCAAGCCGCTCGACACGCCGGTGCACGTGAAGGTGTCGGAGTTTCCGTATCACAGCTTCCGCGGCGGCGTAGGCTATTCGACCGACAACGGTCCGCTCGTGCAGGGCGGCTACACGTACCTGAACACGTTCGGCGCGGCGTGGCCGTTCACCGTCGAGGGCCGCGCCGACCAGACGCAGCAGTACGGCCAGGTCCAGCTATCGATGCCGCCGGGCCTGCACGGCTGGACCAATAGCGTGCTCGCGTCGTACACGACCACCGACGTCTCCGACACGCGCATCTACAGCATCCGCGGCGGCGTGCAGCGCTCGCGCACGTCGCAGTTCCTCGACTACAGCTATTCGCTGCTGTTCTACGACGATAAGCTCGACCAGAACGCCGCGCCGCCGACCCGCGCGCACGCGCTGGTGCCGGGGTGGTCGTGGACGCGGCGCGACACCGATGACCCGCTGTTCCCGCGCCGTGGCAACCTGATCCACGTCGAGGCGGGCTTCGCGGTCAAGGGAGTGCTCGCCGACCAGTCGTTCATCCGCGGCTACGCGCGCGGCCAGCAGTATTTCCCGATTGGCGACAACGACATCGTGCTGATCCGCGCCGAACTCGGCGGCGTCTTCACGAGCGGCAGCTCGAGCGGCATTCCGGCGTCGCTGCTGTTCCGCGCGGGCGGTTCGAACTCGGTGCGCGGCTACGGCTTCCAGAGCATCGGTAACAACGTCGCCGGCTCGGTCCTGCCGACCAAATACCTGGTGACGAGCGCGGCCGAATACCAGCACTGGTTCTCGCGCAACTGGGGCGCGGCCGTGTTCTTCGACATCGGCACCGCCACCGACACCTGGGGCGAGAAAATTTTCTATCCGGGCGCCGGCGTCGGCGCGCGCTGGCGCAGCCCGGTCGGCCCGGTCAATCTCGATGTCGCTTACGGAATCCGCGACAACCGGGTGCGGCCGTATATCACGCTCGGCATCGCGTTCTGACGTTTGACGACAACCCGCCACCTTATTTGCCATCGTATTCACGCATGACCACCGACGTCACCGACCCGCCCAACGCGCAGCCGCCCGGCGCCACGCCGCCAGGACCGCCGGACGGGCAGCTGCCGCCCGACACGCCGCCGCCGAAGCGGCGCTGGGGCCGGCTGCTGCTGAAGGCGATCGCGGGCACGGTGATCATGCTGGTGCTGCTCGCCGTACTCGCGGTCGGCCTGTTGTACGGCGCGCTGACGACCGAACGTGGCACCGCGTATGCGTGGCACGCGGCCGTGAAGCTGCTGGGCGGCCGGCTCGCCGGCACGCTCGACGGCGGCACGCTCGCGCAGGGCGTGCAACTGCGCGACGTGCGCTGGCGCAGCCTCGACGGCAACGGCACCGACATCCAGATCGACCGCGTCGCGGGCAGCTGGGCGCTCGCGCGCGAGCCGTGGCGGTTCACGATCGATTACCTGCACGTCGGCACGATCGAGGCGCGCGTGGGCCCGTCGTCGCCGAGCAGCAACGAGCCGATGAAACTGCCGCAAGATCTGCAATTGCCGATGCAGCTGGAGATCCGCGACGTGCGGGTCGAGCGGCTGCTGCTGCACCAGGGCGCGTCGACGACGGAGCTGTCGAGCTTCGCGTTTCATGGACGCAGCGACGGGCGTCATCACGAGGCCGCGATCGACCGGCTCGAGACGCCGTTCGGGGCGCTGACGGCAGCGGCAAAACTCGATGGCGTGCAGCCGTTTCCGCTCACGGGCGAAGTCGGTTATGCGGGCAAGGTCAACGATGAAGCGGTGCAGGTCGCAGGTCACCTGAGCGGCACGCTCGAGCAACTGGTCGCCGAGCTCGATGCGAGCGGCATGAAGCTCGCCGGCCACGCGCGGGTCGAAGCGGCGCCGTTTGCCGTGGTGCCGTTGCAGCGCGCGACGCTGAGCTTCGATCATGTGAATCCGCAGACCTTCGCGCCCGGTGCGCCGTTGGCCGATCTGGCGGTGCGCGCGGAGTTGCAGCCGGTGGAGTCCGGCGCGGCCAGCACAGCCCACGCAGCGAGCGCGGCCAGCGCGGCCGAACCGTCCGCCGCCAGCCATCCGCACCACGTGTTCGGCGGCCATCACGCGCCGGTCGAACCGGCGGCGGGTTTCGCCGTCGCCGGCCATATCTCGATCGTCAACGCGAAACCCGGCGCAATCGACCAGAAACTGCTGCCGCTGATCGACGCGAACGCCGACGTGCGGCTCGACGCCCACACGCAGAGCATCGCCAACCTGAACGTGCGGCTCGTGCGCAACGCGACGCTCACCGGCGGCGGCACGCTGAGCGGCCGGCACGGCCAGCTCGATCTGAACGTCGCGCGGCTAGACCTGAACGCGCTGCAGGCGACCGTGCGGCCGACGCAACTGTCCGGCCCGATCGGCATCCGCCTGAACGACGACATCCAGAGCCTGACGCTCGATCTCGCCGACCCCGCCGCCGCGCTGCGCGCGCAGGGCAAGATCACGTTCGACCCCGCACGCATCAGCTTCAACGACGTGCGCGTCACGTCGGGCCGCGGCCGCATCGATCTATCGGGCGCGCTGAAGCACGATGCGAACTCGACCTACAACCTGAAGGCGCAACTGACCGATTTCGATCCGCTGTCGCTGACCTCGCAGATGCCGGCGCGCACGCCCGTCACGAGTTCCGGCGCGCCCGCCGCGAGCGGCGCGCGGAGCGAGCGGCAAGCGCAGGCCGCGGCGCTCGCGGGCAGCACCGCTGGCGCGAAGAGCGCGGCGCCCGGCGATCAGGCCGCGGCCATCGCGAAGAACACCGCGCAGGCGGCGGTGCAGACTGAAGTGCTCGAGCGCAGGACGCCCGCGCCCGCGCATCGCGCAGCCGGGCGCGCGGCCCCGCGCCCGGCCACACCCGCGCGCAGGATCGAGGCGCGCGTAACCGCCACGATCACCGCGGCCGGTGTGCTCGCGCCGGTCTTCACGACGCGCGCCGAATTCACGCTCGGCCCGAGCGTCTACAACGATCTGCCGCTGACGGGCGGCGGCATGATCCAGTTGGCCGGCTCGCGAATCCTGCCGAGCCGCGCGAATCTTTCCGTAGCGGGCAATCAGGTCAATCTGCAAGGCAGCTTCGGCGCGGCCGGCGACCGGCTGCGCTTCGCCATCGACGCGCCGCAGCTCGATCGGCTCGGCTTCGGCCTCGCGGGTGCGGTCGCCGCTGACGGCGACGTGACCGGCTCGTTCGCGCATCCGAACGTGACGCTGAATTACAAGGCCGACAGCGTCGTATTCGCGAGCAACCGCGTCGGCCACGCACAAGGCCATGCCGAGTTGCGCGACGGCGCGAACGGCGCGCTCGCGTTCACGACCGACGCGCGCAATGTGAGCGCGGGCGGCGTGGACCTCGCTACGCTGACCGCCCGCCTGTCCGGCACGCGCGCGAATCACACGCTCGAAGCCGCCGCGACCGGCAAGCTGCAGGACCGTCCGCTTGACCTGACGCTCGCCGCCAACGGCAAGCTGACCGACACGCGCGACGGCTCGCGCTGGGACGGCACCGTCACGCGTCTGCAGAATCGCGGTACGCCGGCGCTCAATCTCGAATCACCGCTCGCGGTCAGTGCCGGGCCGGGCCATCTGACGCTCGGCGCGACGCGCCTGACGATTGAAGGCTCGGTGCTGGCCCTGAAGTCGTTCGCGTTCGATCACGGCCGCATCCAGTCGACTGGCAGCCTGACCGATGTGTCGCTCGCGCACTTGCAGGAGCTGCGTCGCCAGATCACCGGCGAGCCGGCCGCCGTGCGCACCGACCTCGTGTTCGACGGCGACTGGGACTTCTCGCTCGGCGCGACGGCCAGCGGCCACATCGAGCTGCGCCGGCGCAGCGGCGACGTGACGGTCGAAATCGGCCGCGGGCTCGCGTCGATGGGCATTGGCGCGATTCGCGCGCGCGCCGAATTCACCGGCGGCAACCGGCTCAACGCGACGGTGCATGCGCAGGCGAGCCGCATCGGCGTGATCGATGCCGACGCGCACACGCCGCTCGTGCTGCGCGACGGCATGTTGACCGTCGATCCGCAAAGCGCGCTGTCGGGCAACGTCAACGCGAACGTGCCGTCGCTGCGCACGACGGGCGGCCTGCTCGGCCCGAGCTACCTGCTCGACGGCCGTCTCGCGCTGCAACTCGCGCTCGGCGGCACGGTCGCGAAGCCGAACGTGACCGGCTCCCTGACCGGCGACGGTCTGTCCGCGACGGTCGTGAGCCAGGGCGTGCAACTGAAGGACGGCGTCGTGCGCATCGCGCTGTCGCAGAACACGGTGGACTTCCAGCAGGTCGAGTTCCACGGCGCGAGCGGCTCGCTGCGCGCGACCGGCCGCGTGCGCCTCGACAGCGCGGAGCCCGACATGACCGCGAGCATCGTCGCGGACAAGCTCGATGTGTTCGCGTCGCCGGACCGCCATCTGTCGCTGTCGGGCAGCGCGAACATCTCGAACGGCGGCGTGGAGCGCGGCCCTGTGATCGACGGCAAGTTCGTGGTCGACCGCGCGCTGTTCGATTTGCCCGAGCAGGCCGCGCCGAGCCTCGGCGACGACGTCGTGATCATCCGCCCGGACGGCACGCGCGCGGGCGGCCGGCCGCGTCCGACCGAAGGCGGTCAGCCGCCGGCGAGCCCGTTCGCGCCACGCGCGAACATCGAGATCGGCCTCGGCAACGACTTCCGCTTCCGCGGCAAGGGCGCCGATCTCGGCCTCGCCGGTACGATCACCGCGACGAGCGCGCCGAATACGCCGCTGCGCGCGGTCGGCAACGTGCGCGTCACGCCGGGTTCGACCTACACCGCATTCGGCCGCAAGCTCACGATCGAGAACGGCTTCTTCACGTTCAACGGTCCGGTCACGAATCCGGGCATCAACATCCTCGCGATGCGCCGCAACCAGCAGGTCGAGGCCGGCGTGCAGGTTACCGGCACGCTGCAGGCGCCGGTCGCGCGGCTCGTGTCGGAACCGAGCGTGCCGGACAACGAAAAGCTGTCGTGGCTGCTGTTCGGCCACGGCACCGACCAGGGCAACAACCTCGGCCAGCAGAGCACGATGACGACCGCGCTCGCGCTGCTCGGCAGTGCGACGGGCGCGCGGATCGCGCAGACCGTCGGGCTCGACGAGTTTTCGATCGGCCGCAGCGATGTCGGTCTGACCGATCCGCAAGTCGTGATGGTGTCGAAGGCGATCAACGAGTGGCTCGTGATCGGCTACGAGCAGGGGCTGCAGTCGGCCAGCAATGCGATCAAGGCGACGATCAATCTGACGCGGTACTGGTCGCTGGTCGTCTACGGCGGCACGTTCTATGGCGCCGACGTGCTGTACACGCGGCGCTTCGATCGGATCGCGTGGTGATGAGGGCAGCATAAAAAAACGGCACGCCTGGAAGCGTGCCGTTCTCGTCATATCTGCGTGCTGCGAGGCGGGTCGGGGCGCCCGAAGCGCCGCGCGTTACTTCACGCGCATGCCGGGCTTCGCGCCGCTATGCGGCTCGAGCACGTAGAGGCCCGGTTCGGTCTTCTCGTCCGCGGCCGAGGCCGCCAGCACCATGCCTTCGGACATGCCGAACTTCATCTTGCGCGGCGCGAGGTTCGCGACCATCACGGTCAGCTTGCCGATCAGCTGCTCGGGCTGATACGCGGACTTGATGCCCGAGAACACGTTGCGGGTCTTCTCTTCGCCGACGTCGAGCGTCAGTTGCAACAGCTTGTCCGAGCCTTCCACCGCCTTGCAGTCGACGATCTTCGCGATACGCAGATCGACTTTCGCGAAGTCGTCGATGGAGATGACGCCGGACTCTTCTTCCTTCGCGGCGGCGGCGGCCTTGGCGTGGGCCTTCGCCTTCGCCTTCGCGTCGGCCGCCGCCGCTTCCGGCGTGGCCTGCAGCGACTCGCGATTGGCCGCGAGCAGCGCCTCGATCTGCTTCGGATCGACTCGCGTCATCAGATGCTTGTACGCGTTGATCGGGCGCGCCGAGCTGAGCGGCACGGTGGCGTCGGCCCACACGAGCGGCTCGATGCCGAGGAACGCCTCGACCGCTTCGGCGAGCTTCGGCAGCACCGGCTTCAGCGCGAGCGACAGCAGGCGGAACGCCTCGATGCTGACGCTGCAGGTCTCGTGCAGCGCGACCGCGTTGGCCGGGTCTTTCGCCTGATCCCACGGCTTCGCGGTATCCACGTACGCGTTGACCGCGTCGGCGAGCTCCATGGTTTGACGCAGCGCGCGGCTGTACTCGCGTGCCTCGTAGTGCGCGGCGATCTGCGGCAGCGCCGCGCGCAGCGTGCCGAGCAGCGGATGGTGCATCGCGCTGTCCTGCACGCGGCCGTCGAAACGCTTGATCAGGAAGCCGGCCGCGCGGCTCGCGATGTTCACGTACTTGCCGACCAGATCGCTGTTCACGCGCGCCTGGAAGTCGTCCAGATTCAGGTCGAGGTCTTCCATCGTGCTGTTCAGCTTGGCCGCGAAATAGTAGCGCAGCCATTCCGGATTCAGGCCGGTGTCGATCACGCTTTGCGCGGTGATGAAGGTGCCGCGCGACTTGGACATCTTCGCGCCGTCCACGGTCAGAAAGCCGTGCGCGAACACGTTGGTCGGCGTGCGATGGCCCGAGAATTCGAGCATCGCGGGCCAGAACAGTGTATGGAAATACAGGATGTCCTTGCCGATGAAGTGGTACTGCTCGGCCGTCGAGCCCTGGCGGACCCACGCGTCGAAATCGAGGCCGCGCTTTTCGGCGAGGTTCTTGAAGCTCGCGTAGTAACCGACCGGTGCGTCCAGCCACACGTAGAAATATTTGCCGGGTGCGCCCGGAATCTCGAAGCCGAAGTACGGCGCATCGCGCGAGATGTCCCAGTCGGCGAGCTTGGCTTCGCCGGCGTCGCCGAGCCATTCACGCATCTTGTTGGTGGCTTCCGGCTGCGCAAGGCCGCCGACCCATGCGCGCAGGAAGTTCTCGCAGCGCGGATCGGACAGGCGGAAGAAGTAGTGCGTCGAGGTCTTGCGGATCGGCGTCGCGCCCGAGACGACCGAGTACGGATTGACGAGCTCGGTGGGCTGGTAGGTCGAGCCGCAGACTTCGCAGCTGTCGCCGTATTGGTCTTTGGCGCCGCATTTCGGGCATTCGCCCTTGATGAAGCGGTCCGGCAGGAACATTTCCTTGACGGGGTCGTATGCCTGTTCGATCTCGCGCGCGTCGATCAGCCCCGCTTCCTTCAGCGCGAGGTAGACGTTTTCGCTGAGCACGCGGTTTTCGTCGAAATCGGTCGAGTAATAGTTGTCGAACGAAATGCCGAAGCTGTCAAAGTCGCGCTTGTGCTCCAGCCACACGCGATCGATCAGCTGTTTCGGCGTCAGTCCTTCTTTTTCCGCGCGCAGCATGACTGGCGTGCCGTGCGTGTCGTCGGCGCCGACGTAGTAGACCTCGTGGCCGTGCATTCGCAGCGCCCGGACCCAGATGTCCGTCTGGATATATTCGACCAGATGGCCGATATGAATCTGCCCGTTCGCATACGGAAGGGCCGACGTGACGAGAATCTGACGGCGGCCGGACGGCGTGCCTGCTGGGAGGTCGGTGGCGGGTGCTGACATAAGGATCGGGGGTGCCTGCGGTGGGACGAAACGATGATTTTAGCAGGGCGCACGCCGCACGCGGGCCGGGACGCGGCGGGCTGGACGAGCGGAGCGGAAGGGGATCGGCGCCGCGGTGAGGGACAACCGGGGCGACGCCCGCGAGCGAGATGCAAAACCGCGCGGGCAAAAAAAAACCGGGGTCGATAAACCCCGGAGCAACAACGACAAGAGGAGAATGGTGACGTGACGGCTTCGCCAGTCACGTACCGTAAAGAGAGACCGCGGATTTTCCGTAGAGTTCGAAATTTTTTTCGATTTGCGGACAAACCGGTCCGGCGGCTCGTTCCGACCGCCAGCCGGGCTCGTGTGGCCGCAACACCCGGCCGGCCCGGCGGCGCTTTCTCTCCTTTGACCTGCCCTTATTGCGTCGCGTGCTGGGCGGTGGCCCGCAGGTAGATCTCGACGCGACGGTTCGCCGCACGACCGGCTTCGGTGTTGTTGTCGGCGATCGGCTGGTTCGGGCCCATGCCGGTGGCCGACAGGCGCTGCGGCGCGATCCCGCGTTGCGTCAGATAGCCGGTCACGCTCTGCGCGCGGTTGACCGACAGCGTCTGGTTGTATTGCAGCGAGCCGGTGTTATCCGTATGGCCGACGACCGATGCGACGACTTCCGGATTCTGCTGCAGCGTCTGCGCGAGCTGGTCGAGCACCGGCGCGAACGTCGGCTTGATCGCGTAGCTGCTGGTGTCGAAGGTGACCGAACTCGGGATGTTCAGCTTGAGCGAGCCGTCCGGCTGCTCGGTGATCTGCGTGCCGGTGCCCTTGGTCGCGCCCGACATGCGGTTGCGGATGTTGTCCCAGTTGTAGCCGGTGATGCCGCCCACCGCGGCGCCGGTGGCCGCGCCGATCGCCGCGCCCTTGCCGCCGCCGAAAATCGCGCCGAGCGCGGCGCCGGCACCGGCGCCCACGCCCGTGCCGACTGCTGTGTTGGTGCCCTGTTGGGTCGCGCAGCCTGCCACAAGTGAGCCTGCCACGGCGAATACGGCCACGCGAGTCATGATTCTTGCATTCATCTTGATTTCCTTTCGGGTGCGAATAAACCAGCGGGTAGCGGTCAGTCTATGCAGCGAACATTACGGCAACGCAGCGACCACTCAGAAAGTTCAGGAACGGTTTCTGCGCCTTGCTTCGCGCGGCCCGACAGCGAAGCAGGGTCTTCGGGCACCGCCTGCCGTCAGACACTACAATATGCCTGAACAAGCAGCGGTGCGACCCTACGGCTTCCCGCGTGCCCCGAAGGGTGCCCGGCACGTGAGATTTTCGCAATGCCGCATAACAATTTCTTGCAAATTCCGCCGCGTGCGCGATTCGTCCATCTCGCCACGCCGCACCTCTTCCCCACGGAGTATCAATGAGTATCGATCGGGCTTTGGTCGACGCCGCTGTCGCGGCCGTCACTGACCCCAACACGGGCGCGCCGTACGTGGCCGCGAAGAGCATCCGCAGCGTGGTTGTGGAGGGCGACGCGGTCAGCCTTCAGGTGACGCTCGGCTATCCGGCGAAAAGCCAGTTCGACGCGATCCGCCAGCAGTTCGCCGACGCGCTGCGCGCGGTGCCCGGCGTCGCGAACGTGCGCGTCGAGGTTTCGCAGCAGATCGCTGCGCACACGGTGCAGCGCGGCGTGAAGCTGCTGCCCGGTGTGAAGAACATCGTCGCGGTTGCGTCGGGCAAGGGCGGCGTCGGCAAGAGCACGACCGCCGTGAATCTCGCGCTCGCGCTGGCGAGCGAGGGCGCGTCGGTCGGCATTCTCGACGCCGACATCTATGGCCCGTCGCTGCCCACCATGCTCGGCATCGAGGGCCGCCCCGAATCGCCCGACGACAAATCGATGAACCCGATGACGGGCCACGGCGTGCAGGCCAACTCGATAGGCTTCCTGATCGAGGCGGACAACCCGATGGTATGGCGCGGCCCGATGGCGACCTCGGCGCTCGAACAGCTGCTGCGCCAGACCAACTGGCACGAACTCGACTACCTGATCGTCGACATGCCGCCCGGCACCGGCGACATCCAGCTGACGCTCGCGCAGCGCGTGCCGGTCACGGGCGCCGTAATCGTCACGACGCCGCAGGACATCGCGCTGCTCGACGCGAAGAAGGGCCTCAAGATGTTCGAAAAGGTCGGCATCCCGATCCTCGGCATCGTCGAGAACATGGGTCTGCACATCTGCTCGAACTGCGGCCACGAGGAGCACATCTTCGGCGCCGGTGGCGCCGAGCGCATGAGCAAGGAGTATGGCGTCGACGTGCTCGGCAGCCTGCCGCTCGACATCACGATCCGCGAGCAGGCCGACTCGGGCCATCCGACGGTCGCCGCGGACCCGAACGGGCGCATCGCGGAGATCTATCGCTCGATCGCGCGCAAGGTCGCGGTGCATATCGCCGAACGCGCGCGCGACATGAGCTCGAAGTTTCCGAACATCGTCGTGCAGAACACCTGAGCGGCCGTTCGGGCAAGGGATTAGGGGCGATCTCGATCCCTATTTTCACGAGCTCTCGCGGTATCATGTCGACTTCACGAGTTCGGCTCGGCGGCCGCAGGGGCGGCCGCCAGGCCGACAAGAGGATCGCATGGGAAAACGAATCGACGGGCACGCGGTACATGCGTTCATCGTTCTGACTGCCGGCTGTGTGCTGTTGAGCGGCTGTGGCGTCTTCCTGAGACCACAGGAAAAGCGCGCCGACGCGCAATTGTTGCCCACCGTGGGCAATCAGGCCCACGGCCTCGTGACCTTCATCGAGCGCTCGGACGGCGTCCAGGTCACCTACAATCTCACCGGCTTGCCGCCCAATAGCGACCATGCGCTGCAGGTGCACGAGCGCGGCGACTGCAACGCCGCCGACGGCTCCAGCGCCGGTCCGGTGTTTTCGCCGGCGGCCGAGCGGCTCAAGGCAGGCGCGCGCGTCGAGGGCGATCTCGGCAATATCCATGCGGACGCGAACGGCGTGGCCACCGGCTTCATCGTCGCGCCGGACGTGTCGCTCGACGGCATCCGCTCGGTGCTGCAGCGCGCGGTGCTGCTGCACCGCGACGCGACCGATCCCTACGCATACCCTCAGCATGGCGCTGGCACGGCCATCGCCTGCGGCGTGATTCGCCAGCAGTGAACGGCGAGCGCGCTTTCGCCGCCAGGCCACCGCTCGGTGGCGCACATGACGCCATTGGCGGCAGCGATTCCGTGATCGCGTAAAATAAGCGGCCTTCGCCGGCTGAGCGCCGCAGCGCCGCCGGCAGTTTTCATCTATCTTTTCGTCACACCTGACATTCACGTCGAGCAGCGTTCACCTATGACCATCAAATCTGACAAGTGGATCCGGCGCATGGCCGAGTCGCACAAGATGATCGAGCCGTTTGCGCCCGATCAGGTTCGCGTCTCACAAGACGGCCGGAAGATTGTCAGCTACGGCACCTCTAGCTACGGCTACGACATCCGCTGCGCCGACGAATTCAAGATCTTCACCAACATCAACTCGACGATCGTCGATCCGAAGAACTTCGACGAGAAATCTTTCGTCGATTTCAAGGGCGACGTCTGCATCATCCCGCCGAACTCGTTCGCGCTCGCGCGCACGGTCGAGTACTTCCGCATTCCGCGCAGCGTGCTGACCGTGTGCCTCGGCAAATCGACGTATGCGCGCTGCGGGATCATCGTCAACGTGACGCCGTTCGAGCCGGAATGGGAAGGGCACGTCACGCTCGAGTTCTCGAATACGACACCTTTGCCTGCGAAAATCTACGCGAACGAAGGCGTCGCCCAGGTGCTGTTTTTCGAAAGCGACGAGATTTGTGAAACGTCGTACGCGGATCGCGGCGGCAAGTATCAAGGTCAGCACGGCGTCACGTTGCCGAAGACCTGACGTCGGCAGCGTCTGAACCCACCAGTTATTCGGGTGACCGCTGCGCTTTCTACGTAACGCAGCGGTCGTTTTCTTTTTGGAGAATCGCCCATGAAGTTCCGTTTCCCCGTCGTCATCATCGACGAAGATTTCCGCTCCGAGAACATCTCGGGTTCCGGCATCCGGGCTTTGGCCGAAGCCATCGAGAAAGAAGGCGCGGAAGTGCTCGGGTTGACGAGCTACGGCGATCTGACCTCGTTCGCGCAGCAGTCGAGCCGCGCGTCGTGCTTCATCCTCTCGATCGACGACGACGAACTGCTGCCGTACGTCGACAACGTGGTCGTCGAAGGCGAGACACCCGAGCTCGCGGCCGCGATCGTCGCGCTGCGCGCGTTCGTGACCGAAGTGCGCCGTCGCAATGCCGATATCCCGATCTTCCTGTACGGCGAGACGCGCACCTCGCGCCATCTGCCGAACGACATCCTGCGCGAACTGCACGGCTTCATCCACATGTTCGAGGACACGCCGGAGTTCGTCGCACGCCATATCATCCGCGAGGCGAAGGTGTACCTGGATTCGCTCGCGCCGCCGTTCTTCAAGGAACTGGTGCAGTACGCGGAAGAGGGTTCGTACTCGTGGCACTGCCCGGGCCACTCGGGCGGCGTCGCGTTCCTGAAGAGCCCGCTCGGCCAGATGTTCCACCAGTTCTTCGGCGAGAACATGCTGCGCGCCGACGTCTGCAACGCGGTCGACGAACTCGGCCAGCTGCTCGACCATACCGGTCCGGTCGCGGCCTCGGAGCGCAACGCCGCGCGCATCTTCAGCGCCGACCACGTGTTCTTCGTGACCAACGGCACGTCGACGTCGAACAAGATCGTCTGGCACGGCACGGTTGCGCCGGGCGACATCGTGCTGGTCGACCGCAACTGTCACAAGTCGATCCTGCACGCGATCACGATGACCGGCGCGATTCCGGTGTTCCTGACGCCGACCCGCAACAACTTCGGCATCATCGGCCCGATCCCGCGCAGTGAGTTCGAACCGGAGAACATCCGCAAGAAGATCGAGGCGAATCCGTTCGCGCGCGAAGCGCTCGCGAAGAACCCGAACCTGAAGCCGCGCATCCTGACGATCACGCAAAGCACGTACGACGGCGTGGTCTACAACGTCGAGATGATCAAGGAGATGTTGGGCGAATGGCTCGACACGCTGCACTTCGACGAAGCGTGGCTGCCGCACGCGGAGTTCCACGAGTTCTATCAGGACATGCACGCGATCGGCGCGGGCCGTCCGCGCATCGGCGCGATGGTGTACGCGACGCACTCCACGCACAAGCTGCTCGCCGGCATCTCGCAGGCGTCGCAGATCGTCGTGCAGGATTCGAAGAACAGCCGCTTCGACAAGCATCGCTTCAACGAGGCGTATCTGATGCATACGTCGACGAGCCCGCAGTACGCGATCATCGCTTCGTGCGACGTCGCCGCCGCGATGATGGAAGCGCCGGGCGGCACCGCGCTCGTCGAGGAGTCGATCGCCGAAGCGCTCGACTTCCGCCGCGCGATGACCAAGGTCGACACCGAATACGGCGACGACTGGTTCTTCAAGGTGTGGGGCCCGGACCAGTTCGCCGAGGAAGGCATCGGCTCGCGCGAAGACTGGATGCTGCGTCCGGACGACGCGTGGCACGGCTTCGGCCCGCTCGCCGAAGGCTTCAACATGCTCGACCCGATCAAGGCGACGATCGTCACGCCGGGTCTCAACATGGACGGCGGCTTCGACGACAACGGCATTCCGGCGGCGATCGTCACGAAGTACCTGGCCGAGCACGGCATCATCGTCGAGAAGACGGGCCTGTACTCGTTTTTCATCATGTTCACGATCGGCATCACGAAGGGCCGCTGGAACTCGATGGTGACCGAGCTGCAGCAGTTCAAGGACGACTACGACACCAACCAGCCGCTGTGGCGCGTGCTGCCCGAGTTCGTCGCGCATCATCCGATGTACGAGCGTGTCGGCCTGCGCGATCTGTGCCAGCAGATCCACAGCGTGTATCGCGCGAACGACATCGCCCGTCTGACGACCGAGATGTACTTGTCGAGCATGGAGCCGGCGATGAAGCCGTCCGACGCATTCGCGAAGCTCGCGCACCGCGAGATCGACCGGGTACCGATCGACGAACTCGAAGGCCGCGTCACGTCGATCCTGTTGACGCCGTATCCGCCGGGCATCCCGCTGCTGATTCCGGGCGAGCGCTTCAACAAGACCATCGTCAACTATCTGCGTTTCGCGCGCGAGTTCAACGAGCGCTTCCCGGGCTTCCATACGGATATCCACGGGCTCGTCGGCGAAATGGTCAACGGGCGCATCGAATATTTCGTCGATTGCGTGCGCATGTGACGATGGCGTGGGTGAAGTTGCTGACGGGCCTGCCCGCTGTCGGGCCTTGGCGGCGCGGGGCCGGCGTGCTGAGCTTCGCGCTCACGGCCGGTACGCTGGTGCTCGTCGCCATCGCTAGCCCGGCGGCGCATGCCGAGGTGGCCGCCGCCGATCCGATCGATGCCGCGATGCGCACGTGTCTCGCGCGCGCCGACATGTCGACGACGATCGGGCAGGTGCAGTGCATGGACAATGCGCGCATCGGCTGGATGGCCGCGGTCGATAGCGCGTACCAGCAGTTGCTCGCGAAGGTGCCGCCCGCGCGGCGCAGGCTATGGGAAAAGAGCCAGTCGAGCTGGCTCGCGTCGCGCGATGCCGAGAAGCAGCTGCTCGCCGCCGTGTTCGCAACGACCCAGGGCTCGATGTACGTGCTTTCCGAAGCCGACATGCAACTGCAGCCGGTGCGCGACCGCGCGCTCGTGCTGCGCAGCGCGCTCGCCGATGCGAGCGGTCCGGCGCCGCGCCGGCCGCGCGCGTGCAACGCCGATGCGCGTTGCGAACACGCGATGTTCGACCTGAACCGCTACTACCGTGTGCTCGAAGCGAAGATGCCGGCGAAGTCGCGGCCGACGCTGGTGCACGCGCAACGCGCGTGGAATGCGTATCTGACGGCATCGACGCCGCTCGTCGACGAGCGCGGACGTATCGACATCATCGGCGCGCGCGTCGCGACGATCAAACGGCTCTCCGAAACGGCCGGCAACCACTGACGGCCGCCGAGCGGCGCGACCCGCCGCAGATTCAATCCCATTGAACACCGTCTGCGCGCGGCTGCGGCGGCGCGAGCGCCGGCTCGCCGCGCAGATCGCGCATCGCATCCTCGATGATCGCGGACATCGTGTTGAGCGCGAGGTCGTTGTCGTCGGTGCCGAAGGGTTCTTCGAGCTGCGACGCGATCGCTTCGTGCGCCATGAACGTGTACGCGACGAACACCGCGAACACCGGCGTAAAAATACCGATGCTGTTGACGAGCCCGAACGGCAGCGACGCGCAGAAGAAGTACACGGTGCGGTGGATCATCACCGAATACGCGAACGGCAACGGCGTCGAAGCGATGCGCTCGCAGCCGCCGATCACGTCCGATAGTCCGTTCAGATTGCGGTCGAACGCGAGCACCGTGATCGGATCGAGGGTGCCCGCGCGTGCCGCGCGCTGCAGCCATTCGCCGAGGCACAGCATCAGCGTGGCCGGCTTGTAGCGTGATCCCATCACGCGTTCGAACAGTGCGTCGGGCAGCCGCGCGGCAAGGTCGTCGCGCGGTTCGGTCTTGCGCAACTGGTGACGCAGCGCATGCGGGAGCGCGCTAAGAATCGCCAGGAACTCGGCGGCTTCTTCTTTGGGCAACTCGCGCGACGGCAACGTCAGCGCCTGGCGCGTCAGCGAGCGCGACTCGTTGAGCAATTGTCCCCACAGCTTGCGCGCTTCCCACCAGCGGTCGTAGCTCGCGTTGTTGCGAAAGGCGAGAAACACCGCGAGCGCGATGCCGACCAGCGAGAACGGCGCGATCGAATGCAGGTTCAGGCTGACGGGCAGCAGATGATCGTGCGCGGCGAGCGCAATGATCGAGATGATAAAGATCAGGAATAGCCGCGGCAGCAACTGCGGCAGCACCGAGCCGCGCCACGCGAGCAGCATGCGGAACCAGTGGAGATGCGGGCGAATGATCATGGACGCGCGGTTCGTCTGAAGCGATAGAGCGCTCATTATCGATCGCTTTTCGTGTCCCCCGAACAGAAAAACCCGCGGCGTGCGCATCGGAGACGATGCACGCGCCGCGGGTTCGTCCGCCGCAAGCGAAGCGGACAGCGCTAAGTCAGCCTCAGTCGCGCGCCGACGAAGCCGCGCCGTGACTCAGCCAGTCGAGTACGGCCGTCGCGTCGTCGTCGGCGCCTTCGCGCGCTTTCTCGACGGTCTCGGCCACTTCATCGCTCGGCACCGCGCGGCGAATCGCTACGCCGACCGCCAGAATGTCGATCATCACGAGGTGCAGGATGCGCGAGATCATCGACAGTTGCGACTCGCGAATCTCGATGTGATCGGTTTCCAGCGCGACGGTCGCGCGCTTCGCGAGCGGCGTGTTGCTCGAGGTGATCGCGATCACCTGCGCGCCGGCCTGCATCGCGACGTCGAGCACGCGCAGCAGCTCGGGCGCGCGCCCCGACTTCGACACCGCGACGATCACGTCGCCCTTGCCGAGCAGCGCGGCCGAGGCCGCCTGCATGTACAGGTCGCCATACGCGATGGTCGGAATACCGAAGCGGAAGAACTTGTAGTGCGCATCCTGCGCGACGATGTTCGAGTTGCCGAGCCCGTAGAACTCGATGCGCCGCGCGCCGTTCAGCAGGTCGATCGCGCGTTCCACGTGCTCGAAGTTCAGATGCTCGCGCAACTGCAGGATCGCCGACACGGTATTGTCGAGCACCTTCGCGCCGAAGTCGGTCGCGGTGTCGCCGAGATGCACCTGGCTGTGGCTGACCGGAATCGTGCCGGTCAACCCGGTCGCGAGCTTCAGCTTGAAATCCGACAACCCCTGGCAGCCGAGCGAGCGGCAGAAGCGGATCACGGTCGGCTGACTGACGTCGGCCTTGCGCGCGATGTCGACGATCGGATCGTTGATGATCGAACGCGGATGGTTCAGCGCGAGGTCGGCGACGCGGCGCTCGGCCGGCGTCAGCGCGTCGCGCATCTGGCGAATCCGCTCGAACACTGCCGACGAGCTGCCGCCCGCGCGGTTCGACAACTGCTCCGCGAGAATCGCCGATACGCCGAGGAACGCCGGGTATTCGGCGGTGATCACGTAGGTCGGCACGTTCTGCAGATACGCCTCGAAGCGGCCCTTCGCCTCGAAGCGCTGGCGGAACGACGAACGCGCGAACAGCTCGCCGAGACGCGGCACGACGCCGCCGCCGATATAGATGCCGCCGAGCGCGCCGAGCGTAACTGCGATATTGCCGGCGAAGGTGCCGAGGATGCCGCAGAACACGTCGACCGATTCGGCCGCGAGCGGCTCGCCTTCGTGCGCGCGCTTGACCACATCGGCCGGATTGACGCTGGCCGGCACGCGTTTCTTGTCGCGGCCCGCGAGCGCGCGATAGATCACCTCGAGGCCCGGACCCGCGGCCACCCGTTCGAACGACACGTGCGACCACTTCTTGCGCGCGTAGTGCAGCACGATCTCTTCGCGTTCGTCGGCGGGCGCGAAGGTGGCGTGGCCGCCTTCGCTGCCGAGCGCGATCCAGCGGTCGTCGGCAGGAATCAGGCCCGACACGCCCATGCCGGTGCCGGGGCCGAGCAGGCCGATCACGCTGTTGGGCCGGCGCTGGCCGCCGCCCACCTGCACGCGCTGGGTGTCGGTGAGGCCGGGCAGCGCCATCGCGAGCGCAGTGAAGTCGTTGACGACGAGCAGCGTGTCGAAGCCGAGCGTGCGGCGCGTCGCTTCGATCGAAAAGGTCCAGTCGTGATTGGTCATGCTGACCTGGTCGCCGTCGACCGGGTTCGCAATCGCGATCGCCGCGTGATTGACGCGGCCGATCTTCGTGTCCTTCAGATACGTCTTGATGACGTCGGCGACGCTCGGATACTCGGCGCAAGGATAGACCTGCACCGAACCGATTTCGCCGGGGCCAGTCTCGAGCGCGAAACGCGCATTGGTACCGCCGATGTCGGCCAGCAGCCTCGGCCCATCGGCGTGCTGGGCCGCGCCCGGCACAGCTTTAGTTTGCACACCAGTAGACATCGAGTCTCACTCCCTTGTCGTTTGCCAGTTGCGAGATGGCATTTTTTTGTAGCGCAGCGGATGCGGCGTTGAGCACGTCCATCTTGCGCGGTCCTGCAATCAGCAGAAACAGATGCTTGACGTCCTTCAGCGCGGACAGCGACCAGCTCACGCGCGCGTGCGGCGCCGCGCCCGGATGCACCGCGACGAAACGCTCGGTCGTGGTGATCGCGTGATCCCATTCGGGCGCATCGGCGAAGATCGACGCGGTGTGGCCGTCTTCGCCCATGCCCAGCACCGCGACGTCGGGTGCCGTGGCGAAGCGCGCGTCCGCGTTCAGCGCGGCAACGTGCGAGTGCAGATCCTGGCTGGTGTCGACGAGCGGCCAGAAGGTCGCGTGTTGCGCGGCGTTCTGCAGCAACGTGGCGCGCGCGAGCTGCGCGTTGCTCGCGCTGTCGGTCTCCGGCACCCAGCGGTCGTCGACCAGCGTGACCGCGATGCGGGGCCAGTCGAACGTCTGCGTCGACAACGTTTGCAGAAACGGACGCGGGCTGCTGCCGCCGGACACGGCCAGCATGGCCGGGCGCGCGAGCGGGGTTGACGTCCCGGTGCCGGCCGCCTGTGCGGCAAGCGACGCATGTAACGCGTCGCCCACCGCTTTCGCCAGCGCGTCGGATTGCGCGCGCTGGTCGTCGAAAGCGTGAAGCTCGATCACTTCTCCTCCGTGCTGCATTCTTGTTGGATCTGCGGAATCAGCCTGACTGCTGTCGCGCGATGCCTGCATGGCGGGGTGGCCGGCAGACGCCTGACGCGATACCGGCGCGACTCCGTTCAGTTCGTCGGTGGTGTTGCCGGCGCCGCGCGCCGAAATGTTCATCGCGCGCGGCGCCGTCCGTCAATTCATCAAACTCAATTCTCTTCTTCGAGCCAGCAGGTGCCGTGCTGGGCGAGCATCGCGCTCGCCGCGGCCGGTCCCCACGTGCCCGCCGCGTACGGCTTGGGCGGCTTGGTCGAGGCTTCCCATTCGTTCAGGATCGGCTCGACCCAGCGCCATGCGGCTTCCTGTTCGTCGCGCCGCACGAACAGCGCGAGGCGCCCGTGAATCACGTCGAGCAGCAGCCGCTGATACGCCTCCATCTGGCCTTCGCGGAAGAACCGGTCGAACGCGAGATCGAGGTACACGCTCGCGAGGTTCATACCCTCGCCGGGCTGCTTCGCGAGACAGTACAGACGAATCGTCTCGTTCGGCTGCAGACGGATCACGAGGCGGTTCGCGCCCGCGCGCAGCGCCGACGCGCCAAGCGCCGAATGCGGCACCGCACGGAAATTCACGACGATCTCGGCGACGCGATCGGCGAGCCGCTTGCCGGTACGCAGGAAAAACGGCACGCCGGCCCAGCGCCAGTTCTCGATCTCGACCTTCAGCGCGACGAAGGTCTCGGTGGAGCTGTCCGGCTTCACGCCGTGCTCGGTCGCGTAGGCCGGCACCGTGTTGCCGCGGATCACGCCCGAATGATACTGGCCGCGCACCGCGACCTTGCCGATTTCCTGCGAATCGACCGGTTTTAGCGCGCGCAGCACGCGCAGCTTCTCGTCGCGAACCGAGTCGGAATCCATCGAGTGGGGCGGCTCCATCGCGACGATCGACAGCAGCTGCAGCAGGTGGTTCTGCACCATGTCGCGCAGCGCGCCGGTATTGTCGTAGAAATCGCCGCGCGCTTCGACACCGAGTTCCTCGGCGATCGTGATCTGGATGCTTTCGACCCATTCGCGGCGCCACAGCGGCTCGAACAGCGCATTGCCGAAGCGTAGCGCGAGCAGGTTCTGCACCGGCTCCTTGCCGAGGTAATGGTCGATCCGGTAGATCTGCTCTTCCGCGAAAATTTCGCCGACCGCGTCGTTGATTGCATTCGACGACTTCAGATCGTAGCCGAGCGGCTTCTCGAGCACGATGCGCGCGTTGTGGTTCAGACCCACCGCGGCGAGCGCTTGGCAGATCGGCACGAACAGCGACGGACCGGTCGCCAGATAGAACACGCGGATGCCGGGCATATCCTGGATGGCGTCGCGCAGTTGCGCGAAGTCACCCGGATTGCCGAGATCGATCTTCACGAACTCGATGCGCGCGAGGAAGCTCGTCCACGCGGCTTCGTCGAGGCCGTTTTTCGACACGTGCGGCTTGACGTGCCCGTCGACCCACTGCAGGTACTCGCCGCGATCCGCGATGTGCCGCGCGACCGCGACGATCTTGCCGTTGTCGGCGAGCATGCCCCCCGCGCGGTGCGCCTCGAACAGCGCGGGCAGGATCTTGCGCATCGACAGGTCGCCGGTGCCGCCGAAGAGAACGAAGGTGAAGCTTGAGTCGGTATGCATGAGTCTCCGTCGATGTCCTGAAAGGCCGCCGCGCTGATCGGACACCGCACGTGCAGCGACCTGGAAGAGCGACCGTAGTCCGATAAAATATTTTTTGACACTGAATTGTAGTTTAACTACAATCCAAATCAAGAGGTAGCGTTAATTCGAACAAAAAAGCGTGCGCTGTGCAGACGAATTGCACGCTTTTTGCGAATCGGCGGGCGTCCCCGGCATGCTAACGGACAATGGGGCAACGCTTTCCGGTACGCGCCAGCAGGGTGCCGGCGGACCTTACGGAAAGCCGGGGAGTCGACGGGCGTGCGGGTCGTTTCCGTGGCCGACGTCAGGCTGGCGTCGGATTGGTGTATGAGGTACCTCGAGTCTGCCGCGCGATGCGGGCAGGCAAAAATCAAAAGAGGAGACAGTCAGTTGCATCCCGAACCACTCACCTCTTGAGCGTCTAGCGGCCGGACATCGGTCCGCCGGCACATGCCCTCGCGCATGCGCCCGACCGTGCTCGATCGCCCAGTTTTTGCCTGTTTGAACCAACCACAGCACCCTGGCGACATCAGGGGCCATTCGTTTTTTTGTTCAGGTGTCTGGAGGAGATAAGCAATGAAATTTCGCGCGATCATGGGCGCTCTGTGCGCTGCGGGTCTGATGTGTGGCGTGTCGGCCGTGCAGGCCGCCGAGTCGATCGAAGTGCTGCACTGGTGGACTTCGGGCGGCGAATCCAGGGCCGTCGGCGTCCTCAAGGACGACATGACGAAGCAGGGCTACACATGGAAGGACTTCGCGGTCGCAGGCGGCGCTGGCGCGGCTGCGATGACGGCACTGAAGACGCAGGTGATCTCGGGCAACGCGCCGAGCGCCGCGCAGATCAAGGGTCCGCTGATCCAGGACTGGGCTTCGCAGGGCGTGCTGGTGCCGATCGACTCCGTCGCGGGCGACTGGAAGAAGAACCTGCCGCCGCAAGTCGACAAGATCATGCAAGCGGACGGCCACTATGTCGGCGCGCCGTTCTCGGTGCATCGCGTGAACTGGCTGTACATCAACAAGGCAGCACTGGACAAGGCAGGCGGCAAGGTGCCGACCACGTGGCCTGAGTTCTTCGCGGTGGCCGACAAAATGAAGGCCGCGGGCATCCAGCCGATCGCGATGGGCGGCCAGCCGTGGCAAGACCTGACGCTGTGGGAAGACGTCGTGCTGTCGGAAGGCGCGGACTTCTACAAGAAGGCGCTGGTCGACCTCGACGAGAAGACCCTGACCTCGGAAAAGATGGTTCAGGTGTTCGACACGGTCCGCAAGATCCAGGGCTACTTCGACGCGGGCCGCACGGGCCGTGACTGGAACCTCGCCACGGCGATGGTCATCAACGGCAAGGCCGGCATGCAGTTCATGGGCGACTGGGCGAAGGGCGAGTTCACCAACGCCGGCAAAAAGTCGGGCACGGACTACATCTGCGCGGTGGTGCCGCAAACGGACAAGGCCTACACGTTCAACGTGGACTCGTTCGTGTTCTTCCAGCAGAAGGGCCAGAAGGCGGCGACGCCGGGCCAGCTCTCCCTCGCGAAGACGATCATGTCGCCGGAGTTCCAGGAGCAGTTCAGCCTGTACAAGGGTTCGATCCCGGTGCGTCTCGGCGTGCCGATGGACAAGTTCGACGACTGCGCGAAGAAGTCGTATGCGGATGAGCAGATCGCGATCAAGGCCGGCGGTTATGTGCCGTCGCTCGCTCACGGCATGGCTCAGCCGGATGCCGCGGCAGGCGCGATCTCCGACGTCGTCACGAAGTTCATGAACTCGCAGCAAGACTCGAAGACCGCGGTTCAGGCTCTCGCGAAGGCAGCGAAGACCAAGTAAGCGCAAGTACGAAGCGTTGCGTCCGGCCGCTTGCATCCGAAGCGCCGGGCGCGCCCGGGTTTCATGGAGTCACACCCAGGCCGTCGCGGTCCGGCGCCATTCGCGCACGGGCAGCCCGGCGGTACAGTTTCAGCAGGAGTCGAGTAGTGACTGCTTCCATCAGCGGGAACGGGAAAACGGCCACCGTCGCCCGCCGCACGTCGCCCATGGCGGCCCTTGCCGATCGCTATATTCCGAAGCTGGTGCTCGCACCCAGCGTCGTGATTAGCCTCATCTTCGTGTATGGCTTTATCGCAATTACCGGCTATCTGTCGCTGTCTACTTCGCGACTGATGCCTCGTTGGGAGTTCGCGGGTCTCGACCGCTATCGCGAGCTGTTCCAGAACGACGTGTTCTGGACTTCGGCCGAGAACCTCGGCTGGTTCGGCATTCCGTTCATCGGTATCTGCATCGGTCTGGGTCTGTTGCTCGCGATCCTGCTCGATCAGCAGATCCGCAACGAAGGCGCGCTGCGCGCCGTCTTCCTGTATCCGATGGCGCTGTCGTTCATCGTGACCGGCACCGCGTGGCAATGGATTCTGTCGCCGGGCATCGGCATCGAGAAGGTGTTTCACGACTGGGGCTGGACGAGCTTCGAGTTCAACTGGCTCGGCGACCCGGACCGGGCGATCTTCTGTATCGTGATCGCGGCGGTCTGGCAATCCACCGGCTTCGTGATGGCGCTGTTCCTCGCCGGTTTGCGCGGCGTCGACAGTGAAATCTTCAAGGCCGCGCAGATGGACGGCGCGGGCCTGCCGACCATCTACCGCAAGATCGTGATTCCGAGCATGCGGCCGGTGTTCTTCTCCGTGCTGCTGATTCTTTGCCACATCACCATCAAGACGTTCGACCTGGTCGTCGCGCTGACCGCCGGCGGTCCGGGCACGTCGTCGTCGCTGCCGGCCATCTTCATGTACACGTTTTCGTTCAATCGCGGGCAGCTCGGCGTCGGCGCGGCCTCGTCGATCATGATGCTCGCCACCGTGGTGGCCGTGCTCGTGCCGCTGATGTATCTGGAATCGAGGAGCACCCGCAATGCAACCTAAGATGACGATGAGCCGTGCCGTCATTTACGCGGCCCTGCTTCTGTTCGCGCTGTACTTCCTGTTTCCGCTGTACGTGATGCTGTCGACGTCGTTCAAGGACATCGATCAGCTGCGCACCGGCAACCTGCTGACGCCGCCGACGAGCTGGACCTTCGCGCCGTGGCTCAAGGCGTGGAGCGGCGCATGCACGGGCGTGCGTTGCGACGGCATGCAGCCGTTCTTCATGAACTCCGTGCGCATGGTGATTCCGGCGGTGCTGATCTCGTCGATCATCGGCGCGTTCAACGGCTACGTGCTCACGCACTGGCGCTTCCGCGGCGCCGATCCGATCTTCACGATGCTGCTGGTCGGCTGCTTCATCCCGTTCCAGGCGATCCTGCTGCCGATGGCGCGCCTCGAAGGCATCCTCGGCCTGTCGAACACGGTGAGCGGTCTGGTGCTCGTGCACGTGATCTACGGTATCGCGTTCACCACGATGTTCTTCCGCAACTTCTACGTGAGCGTGCCGGCTGAACTCGTGAAGGCGGCGCGTATCGACGGTGCGGGTTTCTTCACGATCTTCACGAAGATTCTGCTGCCGGTGTCGCTGCCGATCTTCATGGTGTGCCTGATCTGGCAATTCACGCAGATCTGGAACGACTTCCTGTTCGGTATCGTGTTCTCCGGCGTCGATTCGATGCCGATCACCGTGGCGCTGAACAATCTCGTGAACACCTCGACCGGCGTGAAGGAATACAACGTGGACATGGCCGGCGCGATCATCGCGGCGCTGCCCACGCTGCTCGTCTACATCATCGCCGGACGTTACTTCGTGCGCGGCCTGACCGCGGGCGCGGTGAAGGGCTAACCAGCTCGACCCCGGGGGCGTGCCCCCGAGAGCGCGGCGGCGCTTCGGCCAATCAGCGTGACTGAACGGGCGCCGCCGTCAGACAGACGTTTTCAGGCAGTACCAGAGACAAGAGGATTCACAGCATGGCAAGCCTTTCCATCCGTGACGTGTACAAGACCTACCCGAATGGGGTGCCGGTTCTGAAGGGTGTCAACATCGACATCGAAGACGGCCAGTTCCTGATTCTGGTCGGTGGCTCGGGCTGCGGTAAGTCGACGCTGCTCAACATGATTGCCGGTCTCGAAACCGTGACCAAGGGCGAGATCCAGATCGACGGCAAGACCGTCAACAACCTGTCGCCGAAAGATCGCGACATTGCGATGGTGTTCCAGTCGTATGCGCTGTATCCGTCGATGACGGTGCGCGACAACATCTCGTTCGGCCTGAACATCCGCAAGGTGCCGAAGCAGGAGCAGACGCAGATCGTCGAGCGCGTGTCGAACACGCTGCAGATCAAGCATCTGCTCGACCGCAAGCCGGGCCAGCTGTCGGGCGGCCAGCGTCAGCGTGTCGCAATGGGCCGCGCACTTGCGCGCGATCCGGTGATGTTCCTGTTCGACGAGCCGCTGTCGAACCTCGACGCGAAGCTGCGTATCGAAATGCGCTCGGAAATCAAGCTGCTGCATCAGCGCCTCGGTACGACGATCGTCTACGTGACGCACGACCAGATCGAAGCGATGACGCTCGGCGACCGCATCGCGGTGATGAAGGACGGCATCGTGCAGCAGTTCGGCGCGCCGCAGGAAATCTACGACTCGCCGTCGAACCTGTTCGTCGCGGGCTTCATCGGCGCACCGCCGATGAACTTCATCGAGGGCAGGCTGGTCGAGCAGGGCTCGGGCGTCGGCATCGAACTCGATACGGGCATCGCGCGCAAGGTGGTGGTGCTGCCGTTCGATTCGGCGAAGGTGCGCTCGCACGTCGGCAACAACGTGATTCTCGGTCTGCGTCCGGAGCGCATCACCGATGCGCGCAGCGCGCACGGCGACGACTCGAAGCTGCAGCCGGTCGAAGTGAAGGTCGACGTGATCGAGCCGACCGGTCCGGACACGCTGGTGTTCGCGCAGGTCAACGGCAAGCGCATCGTGAGCCGCGTGCACCCGGCGTCGAACCCGCAACCGGAGAAGAACGCGACGCTGCTGTTCGATACGTCGAAGGCGGTGTTGTTCGATCCCGCGAATGAAGAGCGGATTGCGTAAGCGGTCGCATACGCGCTAGAGACGTCGCTTCAGAAGAGCCCCATGCGTTCAGTTGCGCGTGGGGCTTTTGCTTTTTTTGCAGCCGTCATGCCGACTCTGGCAAACGCAAATCCGGGTTGCTGCGCGCGAGCTCGCCGACCCAATCGATGAACGCGCGCAGCCGCGAACTCAGATTGCGGCGGTGCGCATACAGGATCGACAGCGGCGTGCCGGGGCTCGTGTAGTTGCCGAGAATCTCCGTGAGCGCGCCTTGCTCGATCAGCTCGGCGACCATGAAGCGCGACGGCTGGATGATGCCGTGGCCCAGCACGCCCGCGGTGATGTAGACGGAGCCGTCGTTGACGGCGAGCGTGCTGTCCATCGCGATGCGCTCGATTTCGCCGTCGACTTCGAATTCGAACGGGAAGGTACGGCCGCTGCGCGCGGACACATAGTTGACCGCGCGATGCTCGCCGAGGTCGGCCAGCGTGGTCGGCGTGCCGAACTTCTGCAGATACGCGGGCGACGCGCATGTGACGATGCGCGCAAGCCCGATGCGCTTCGCGACGAGGCTCGACTCTTCGAGCGTGCCCATGCGAATCACGCAATCGACGCCGTCCTGGATCAGATCGATGTTGCGATCCGCGAGACCGAGACGCACGTCGATCGCGGGGTATTGTTCGTAGAAGTCGTCGAGCGCGGGCAGCAGCAGCGAGCGCGCGAGCGTGCCGGACGTGTCGACGCGGATCGTGCCGGCCGGATTCTCACGCTTGTTCGATAGCGACGACTCGGCATCGGCGACGTCGGCGAGAATGCGCACACAGCGCTCGTAGAACGACGCGCCGTCTTCGGTCACGCTGACCTGACGCGTCGAGCGGTTCAGGAGCCGCACGCCGACGTGTTCCTCGAGCGCCTGGATCGTGCGGCTGACCTTCGCGCGTGGCAGATCGAGCGATTCCGAGACCTTGGTGAAGCTGTTCGCTTCGACCACGCGCGTGAAGATCTCCATCGCTTCGAAACGGTCCATGGTGTGCCTTGTGGGTGGTGAGCCAAAAGAAGGGCGGGGCAGGCTTGCGACACGACAGGAAGTCTACAGCCACGAAATCAGGTTGTCTGCCGTGCCCCGTTCGCGCGAATCTACCACCGCCGCTCGCGGCTCAATCCCGGTCTGGCGCACCCAGCGGAAATAGCGGCCGATACGGCCGCGCCTCGTCGACCGCGCGGGCGAACGACGGCCGCGCGAGCAGCCGCTGCCGGTACGCGCGCACGTGCGCGAACGCGGGGTCGATCGGATGCGTCCAGTCGGCGTAGAACAGAGACGGGGCGGCGCCGCAGTCGGCGAGGCTGAAGCTGTCGCCGGCGGCCCATTCGCGCTCGGCCATGTGGCGGTTGAGCCAGGCATAAGCGGTGTCGAGCATCGCGCGTGCATCGGCGACGCCACGCGCGTCGCGCTCGGCCTCGGGACGCAGGCTATCGAACACGACCTTTTGCTGCGGCGTCGAAATGTAGTTGTCGAAGAAGCGGTCCAACATGCGCACCTCGAGCGCGGCGCGCGGGTCGGCCGGCAACAACGCGACAGGCCCCGGATACTGCAGGCCCAGATATTCGATGATGATGGTCGCCTCGACCACCGTGCGCCCGCCGTCGACGAGCACCGGGAAGCGCTTGATCGGCCACAGCGCGGCGAATTCGGCCATGATCTGCGGATCGTCGTACGCGAGCACGCGCATCTCGAACGGCGTGCCGTTTTCGTACAACGCGGTCAAGGCCTTCTGGCAGTACGACGAGAACGGATGGGCATAGAGCTTCAGGGGCATCGCGATCACCTTTGAAGGTTGCACAGCACGAATCCACGGTGGCGGCGAGAGCCACCGCGCGACGGCCAGGGTGGCCGTTTACCCCACGACGAGCGGCGGCCGAAAAAATCGACCTCAGACCTTCACATTTGTCCCATGCGGCGGCAACGACCCCGGCTGCAACAGCACGACCACCGCGCCGGCGCCGCCGTCATGCGGGCGCGCCTGACAGAACGCGATCACTTCGGCTTTCTGCACGAGCCAGGCGCGCACCTTGCCCTTAAGCACCGGCTCCTTGCCGATCGACCCCAAACCCTTGCCGTGAATCACGCGCAGGCAGCGCAGGCCGCGCTTGACCGATTCGCGGATGAATTCCGCGAGCGCCTCGCGTGCTTCCTCGCGCCGCATGCCGTGCAGGTCGATCTGCGCCTGCACGATCCAGTCGCCACGCCGCAGCTTGCGCACGACGTCGCGGCTCACGCCGGGGCGGCAATACGACAGCGTTTCGTCGGTTTCGAGCAGCACTTCGGGGTCGAACTCATCGGAAATCGCTTCGTGCAGCACCGCTTCCTCATCGAGCAGCGTCTGCACCGGCAGCGGCGGCGGGGGATTGCGCGTGAGCGTCGCACGTGGCGGAATCGCGAGCGGCGCGACTTCGCCGATCTCGCGGCGGAACAGATCGGCGTCGGCGGCTGCTTCGCGCTGCGCCGCTCGCGCCGCCGCCTGTTCACGCTCGCGTCGCTCGGCGTCACCCTTCAACGCTTCACGCAACGCACCGAGTCCGGCGAGCCCGGATGCGCGATCGAGCTTCGGCGCAACGGCGCGCGCAGCTGTTTCAGGTGCGGGGCGCGGGGCGGCTTGCGGGCGTTTCGGTTCGTTCGGATGGGGCTGATTCTTCGGCATGTCGGCAATACAGGCGGAGAGGTCGGTGGGTGGTGCGAAGCTGAGGCGGCAAAAACGACAAAGGCCGCCGGCATTGCAGCCGCGGCCTTCGTGAGCCAATGACGGCTGCGCTGCGCGCTACCGTCATTTTACTGTCGCGACCCTTGTCGCGACATTGTGCGCGGTACGGCGCCGCGGATCAGCGGATCACCGGTCCGCTTCCGCGCTCATCGCGTGCTCGCCGGCCATCTCGTTGATGGTCTCGAGATAGCGCTGTGCATCGAGCGCGGCCATACAGCCGGTGCCCGCGCTCGTGATCGCCTGGCGATAGATATGGTCCTGCACGTCGCCGGCGGCGAACACACCCGGCACGCTCGTCGCGGTAGCGAAACCGTTCAGGCCGCCCTTGGTGATGATGTAGCCGTTCTTCATCTCGAGCTGACCTTCGAAGATGTCCGTGTTCGGCTTGTGGCCGATCGCGACGAACAGGCCCTGCAGCGCGATGTCGGTGGTCTCGCCAGTCTGCGTGTGCTTGATGCGCAGGCCGGTGACGCCGGAGGCGTCGCCGGTTACTTCTTCGAGCACATGGTTCCACTTGATCTCGACGACGCCTTCCTTCTCTTTCGCGAGCAGACGGTCGATCAGGATCGGCTCGGCGCGGAACTTGTCACGGCGATGGATCACGGTGACCTTCTTCGCGATGCCGGCGAGGTACAGCGCCTCTTCGACGGCCGTATTGCCGCCGCCGATCACGGCGACGTGCTGCTGCTTATAGAAGAAGCCGTCGCAGGTGGCGCAGGCCGACACGCCCTTGCCCATGAACGCCTCTTCCGACGGCAGGCCGAGATATTGCGCCGATGCACCCGTCGAGATGATCAGCGAGTCGCACGTGTATTCGCCCGAATCGCCGATCAGGCGAATCGGCTTCTCATCGAGCTTCGCCGTGTGAATGTGGTCGAAGATGATCTCGGTGTTGAAGCGCTCGGCGTGCTCGAGGAAGCGCGCCATCAGTTCCGGGCCTTGCACGCCGTTGGCGTCGGCGGGCCAGTTTTCGACGTCGGTCGTGGTCATCAGCTGGCCGCCTTGCGCGAGGCCGGTGACGAGTACCGGCGCGAGGTTGGCGCGCGCCGCGTAAACCGCCGCCGTGTAGCCGGCGGGGCCGGAACCGAGAATCAGAACCTTGGCGTGTTTCGTTGCAGTTGCGGGCATGATCGAATCCTTGTACGGCGCGCGGCTCGCCATTGCGTAGCCGTGCGTTTTTGAACTGAAACTGTAGATGGGTATCAGACCGGCATTATAAAGGGCGGGGCCTACGGCTGCGCCATCAAGCTTTCTGATCGCCGCGATAGCGTGGCGGCGTGGGCGCTCGGTGCGAGCACGCGGCGCGATACGACGAATTCAGCGCGCGTCGCTCATCCATTTGTGGTCAAACCGCCAAGTTACCGTCATTTACAGCCTCGCGCGGGACACAGCGTTTACAATAGCCCGGATCGAAGTTTCCGGTAGCCGGGATCGGGCTCGAAGCCGCGCGCGGCGCGGCTCGGGCCGCGTTCCCGGCGGCAGTTTCAGCCTGAACCGGCTACCCCAGGCAACAGGATCAATGGCAAAAGCTCCCTATACCGCGAGCGCGCAGGCATTGCCGCACCGCATGTCGCGCCTCTTCACCGAAATCCGCTGGATTCTGCAGGTGGCCCTCGGCGTGTTCCTGCTGATGTCCCTCGTCAGCTACAGCAGGCACGACCCGAGCTGGACCCATGCCGCGCAGGTCGACCATATCTCGAACTGGGCGGGCCGCGTCGGCGCGTGGACCTCGGACATTCTGCTGCTGCTGTTCGGCCTGTCCGCCTACTGGTGGATCGTGCTGCTCGGCCGCCACATCTCCGCGAACTACAGGCGCATCACCCGCAACGAAGAGCCCCAGGACGACGACGCGCCGCGCGGCGTCAGCTGGCTCGCGGACGCGTTCGCGTTCATGCTCGTGCTGCTGTCGTGCAACGGCCTCGAGGCGCTGCGCATGTGGTCGCTGAGAGTGCAGTTGCCGCGCGCGCCGGGCGGCGTGATCGGCGAGGCCGTCGCGCGCGGCATCTCGCATGCGCTCGGCTTCACCGGCGGCACGCTCGCGCTGCTGCTCGGTCTGGGGATCGGGTTGTCGCTGTACTTCCGGTTTTCGTGGCTGTCGGTCGCGGAGAAGGTCGGCGAATCCATCATTTCCGCGGTGACGTTCGCGAAGCTGCGCCGCGAGGCCGGGCTCGATCGCAAGCTCGGCGAAGCGGCCGCCGTCAAGCGCGAAGGCAAGGTCGAGAAGGGCCGCGTGCGCATCGAGGAGCACGAGCCCGTGGTGATCGTGCCGCCGCTCGCCACGCCGGCGAAGTCGGAGCGTGTCGAGAAGGAGCGCCAGGTGCCGCTCTTCACCGATCTGCCCGGCGACTCCACGCTGCCGCCCATCTCGTTGCTCGACCCCGCGCCCGCCGCGCAGGAAACCATTTCCGCGGACACGCTCGAATTTACGTCGCGCCTGATCGAGAAGAAGCTGAAGGACTTCGGCGTTGAAGTGAGCGTGGTCGCCGCGTATCCGGGCCCGGTCGTCACGCGCTATGAAATCGAGCCGGCCACCGGTGTGAAGGGCAGTCAGATCGTCAACCTCGCGAAGGACCTCGCGCGTTCGCTGTCGCTCGTGTCGATCCGCGTCGTCGAAACGATTCCGGGCAAGAACTACATGGCGTTGGAGCTGCCGAACCAGCGCCGTCAGACAGTGAGCCTGTCCGAAATTCTCGGCTCGACCGTGTATGCGGATGCCGCGTCGCCGCTCACGATGGGTCTCGGCAAGGACATCGGCGGCAAGCCGGTGTGCGCGGACCTCGCGAAGATGCCGCATTTGCTCGTCGCTGGCACGACCGGTTCGGGCAAGTCGGTCGGTATCAACGCGATGATCCTGTCGCTGTTGTACAAGGCGAGCGCCGAGCAGGTGCGCATGATCCTGATCGATCCGAAGATGCTCGAAATGAGCGTCTACGAAGGTATTCCCCATCTGCTGTGTCCGGTCGTCACCGACATGCGTCAGGCGGGCCACGCGCTGAACTGGGCGGTCGCCGAGATGGAGCGCCGCTACAAGCTGATGAGCAAGGTTGGCGTGCGTAACCTCGCCGGCTACAACAACAAGATCGACGAAGCGGCCAAACGCGAAGAGAAGCTGCCGAATCCGTTCAGCCTGACGCCGGACGATCCGGAACCGCTGACGCGTTTGCCGAACATCGTGATCGTCATCGACGAACTGGCCGACCTGATGATGGTCGTCGGCAAGAAGGTCGAAGAGCTGATCGCGCGAATCGCGCAGAAGGCGCGCGCGGCCGGCATCCATCTGATACTCGCGACGCAGCGTCCGTCGGTCGACGTGATCACCGGCTTGATCAAGGCCAACGTGCCGACCCGGATGGCATTCCAGGTGTCGTCGAAAATCGATTCGCGCACGATTCTCGACCAGCAGGGCGCCGAGTCGTTGCTCGGCATGGGCGACATGCTGTATCTGCCGCCGGGCACTGGTTTGCCGGTGCGTGTGCACGGCGCGTTCGTGTCGGACGATGAAGTGCATCGCGTCGTCGACAAGCTCAAGGAGCAGGGCGAGCCGAACTATATCGAGGGCATTCTCGAAGGCGGCGTGAGCGGCGAGGGAGACGAAGGCTCGGCGGGAACCGCGTCCACCGAAGGCGAGTCGGACCCGTTATACGACCAGGCGGTCGACGTCGTGCTGAAGAACCGCCGCGCGTCGATTTCACTGGTGCAGCGGCACCTGCGCATCGGCTACAACCGGGCGGCGCGTCTGCTCGAACAGATGGAGAATTCGGGCGTGGTGTCGGCGATGTCGTCGAACGGCAATCGCGAGATTCTGGCGCCGGCGCGCGAAGCGGAATAGCCGCAACAAGTCATTGCGGCTATTGCGAGCGCCGCTGCGTATACCGCCCTGTGCGCTATTGCGGCTCGACGCCGGGCCAGTCCCTTTGTGTTCAGCGAGGGCGGCGACCCGGCACAGCCCATCACCGAATTCATTCAACGGAGAAATACCTATGCAAGCAATCGCGCGGCAGGATGCCCGACAGCGTCGAGCGGGCCGCCTCGGCGAGCGCGTGTGCCGCGGCATGCGCAAGATCGCGCGCGCCGCCGGCAGTGTCGCGATCGGTGCGTCGCTGCTCGTCGCGTCGCACGCGTTCGCGAGCGGCACCGAGCAACTGAAGGCCTTCGTCTCGCAGGTCCATTCGGCGCGCGGCACCTTCGTGCAACAGGAAGTGCGCGCGCCGAGCAAGGCGCAGGGCGCGAGCGGCGCGCTGTCCACCGCGAACCCGGGCAAGCCGACCACCTCGAGCGGCACGTTCATGTTCGCGCGGCCCGGCAAGTTCATCTGGCAATACGAGAAGCCCTACTCGCAATTGTTGCAGGCGGACGGCGACAAGCTCTTCGTCTATGACAAGGATCTGAACCAGGTGACGGTGCGCGCGCTCGGCAACGCGCTCGGCGCGAGCCCGGCGGCGATCCTGTTCGGCAGCAACGACCTGGAGAAGAATTTCACGCTGCGCGACGCGGGCGTGAAAGCCGGCATCGACTGGCTCGAACTGACGCCGAAGGCGAAGGACACGCAGTTCGAGCGCGTCGGCATCGGCTTCAAGGACGGCAATCTGGAAGCGATGGAATTGCACGACGTGTTCGGTAACGTCACGCTGCTGACGTTCTCGAACATCCAGAAAAATCCGCCACTGCCGTCCGATGCGTTCAAGTTCACGGTGCCGAAGGGCGCGGATGTGATCAACGGATGAATCGCGCGGTGCGCGCCGGCGAAGCCGCGCTTGTCGAGCGCGGCTTTTTTATTGCGCGCGGCACGTGGCGCGTGGATTGCTCAAGCTGCGCGCTCTGTGCCGCGATTAAAAATCAAATCGTCGTGCCGGCAGACGTAATGATTTAGTGCGAGACTGCAAAGACCGGCATCGCTGATCGGCTGAGTTAGCGCGTACGATCATTTCCAGGATTGGGCGCGCAGTCTCTAACAATTTTTTGCTGCAACGCAACAAAATAACGCCTAAACTGATTGAAGCTGGTTGTCGCTTCGAATGTCTGGAAAGGTGAGGCATGTCATGAGATTGTCTTCTTCACACGAGTTACGCTTGTCCCCGTCCCTCCATGTATTCGAGCAGGAGGGCGGATGGCATTGGGGAATCACGGTTCCACGGTCGGCCGGAAGTGGTTTCAAGGTCGTGGCATACAGCGAAAAAACCTTTAGCGATGAGGCCGAAGCCCATCGGGAAGGTAATCGCGCGCTTGAACGTTTTGCCGACGAGCCATCGGTTTCCCTCGAACGGCAATAACGCCCTAGATTTTTATGCATATAACGTGCACATTATTTCGATCGCCGGTGAAAACCGCAATGGTTACCTGTCGGTAGTACTTTGGTATGCAACGAATTGCATATCTTTTTTGATTTCCGAAAAATCGTAGCGATAATGTCTCATTTTGAGGTATCGCTCTTACTTTGACTTTCGCGGAATATGAAACCACCCACGCGCTCAGCGTGGAACTGGACGGCGTGAACTATGCCGGAACCTATCGCGTCATGACGGGCACCGTCGTTGTCCACTTCGCGAACGAGAGCAAATTCGCGTCGTACGCACCGAACCGGCCCGAGACCGTCGCCCGTTGGCTGCTCACGGACCTGTGTCGAAAGGTCGAATCGCGTCGGCGCAAAGCCGCGAAAAAATAGCCGGCGGCGCGAACAGCGGCTGGCGGTTTCAGGTCATAAAAAAAGACCTGCAATTGCACTGCAGGTCTTTGTTACTTTCTGGCAGCCGCGTCTAACGCAACGCGCTAAGACTAGTGCGCTCATGCATACGCAATCTTGCGCGCCGATACGAAGACGTAGTAGCACGCCGCACCGATCGCGAGCGACGGCAGCGTCGCGCCAAGATTCGGCAGCCATTGATTGATCACCTGGTACGACGCGATGCCGATCGCCCATGCGACGAACGCGCTCAGGTGCCAGCCGCCCGAGAAGCCGTAGCGGCCGCGCACATCGGCGAGCACCGCGGCATCGATGCGACGCTTGCGCACGATGAAGTGATCCATCAGCACGACGCCGAACAGAGGCGCGAATACCGAGCCGATCAACAGCAGGAAATTCTGGTACTTCGCCATCGGCACGAGCAGCGCGATCAGCGTGCACAGCGCGCCGAACGCGGCCGACAGCAACGGCACGCTCGCGCGTGTCCAGAACGTGCCGGTCGACACCGCGGCCGAGTGGATATCGGCGAACGCATTGTCGATTTCGTCGATCAGGATCAGCAGCAGCGCAAACCCGCCGCCTGCTTGCGCGAGCGCGCCGGTCAGCAATGCATCGCCGCCGCCGGCCGCGAGGCCATAGACCGCGCCGAGCGCATAGAACCAGATGTTCGCGATGCCGTACCCGTACAGCGTGCCGCGGAACGTCTCGCCGGCACGGCGGCCGAAGCGCGTGTAGTCGGCGATCAGCGGCAGCCACGAAAGCGGCATCGCGACTACGAGGTCGACCGCGCCGCCGAACGACATCTCGCCGGTGCCGGGACGCTGCATCAGATCGGCGAGATTGTGGCGCGCGAGCAGGTTCCACGTGAGCCACGCGGCGCCCGCGAGCAGCAGCCAGATCCCCCACTTGCGCAGAAAGCGCCGCACGAAAGACAGCGGGCCGCTGATTGCGAGCAAGGTTGCGAGCAGGCCGAAGATCACGGTCCACACGAGCGGCATCGACAGGCCGAAAGCCTGCTTCGCGAGCGCATCGGCGGAATCGCGCATCACGATCACCTCGAACGAGCCCCAGCCGACCAGTTGCACCATGTTCAGCACGGCCGGCACCGACGCGCCGCGCACGCCGAGCGTCGGACGCAGCGACGACATCGCCGCGAGCCCGGTGTCCGTGCCGATCACGCCCGCGAGCGCGAGCAGCACGACGCCGATCACGCTGCCGAGCGCGATCGCGACGAGCGCATGCGGCAGCGACAGCCCAGGCACCAGCAGCGCGCCCGCCTGGGCGACGAGCAGGCCGATGCCGAGCGAGAACCACAGCGCGAACGCGTCGCCGGTACGGAACGCGCGGCGCGCGTCGGGCACCGGCGAGAGCGGCGCGTAGGTGGAGCCGGCTTGGCCGGCGACAGAATCTTGAGCCATCTGATGTGTGTTCCTCCTGGTGGTGCGGTGAAGCTCTGCTGTGAATTTATGCGCTGTCGGCGCGCCGGGTCGGCCATCGCGCGGTCGCCGTCACTGTCATAATGCAGGAGTTGCCCGTGTTGTTGCCTCTGCTTGCGGCCGTGCGCGGGCTTTGCGCTTGTCCGGCGCGGCGCCGCTCGAACGCGGTGCGTACCCGGAAAGCCGAGATTATCCCCAAAACGTCATGTTTGAAGAAACCCGTGCAAATGTTCCGCTCGCCGAACGCCTGCGGCCACGCAATATCGACGAAGTGATCGGCCAGTCCCATCTGCTCGGTCCGAACAAGCCGCTCAGGGTCGCGTTCGAATCGGGCGAGGCCCATTCGATGATCCTGTGGGGCCCGCCCGGCGTCGGCAAGACCACGCTCGCGCGGCTGATGGCCGATGCGTTCGACGCGCAGTTCATCGCGTTGTCCGCGGTGCTGTCGGGCGTGAAGGATATCCGCGAGGCGGTCGAGACCGCGCAGATCCATCGCGCGAACGGCCATCAGACGCTGGTGTTCGTCGACGAAGTGCATCGCTTCAACAAGAGCCAGCAAGACGCGTTCTTGCCGCACGTCGAGTCGGGCCTGTTCGTGTTCGTCGGTGCGACGACCGAGAATCCATCGTTCGAGGTCAACAGCGCGCTGCTGTCGCGCGCCGCCGTCTACGTGCTGAAGAGCCTGACAGACGACGAACAGCGCGAGTTGCTCGAGCGCGCGCAAAAAGAACTCGGCGGCCTCGCGTTCACCGACGAAGCGCGCGCCGCGCTGATCGGCTCCGCCGACGGCGACGGCCGCAAGCTGTTGAACAACCTCGAGATCGTCGCGCGCGCGGCCGCCCAGCAGAAGACCACCGAAATCGACGGCGCGTTATTGGGCAGCGCGCTCGCGGAAAATCTGCGCCGCTTCGACAAGGGCGGCGACGCATTCTACGATCAGATCAGCGCGCTGCATAAATCGGTGCGCGGCAGCAACCCGGACGGCGCGCTGTACTGGTTCTGCCGCATGCTCGACGGCGGCGCCGACCCGCGCTATCTGGCGCGTCGCATCGTGCGTATGGCGTGGGAAGACATCGGCCTCGCGGACCCACGCGCCGCGCGCATCACGCTCGACGCCGCCGAAACCTACGAGCGTCTCGGCTCGCCCGAAGGCGAACTCGCGCTCGCGCAGGCGATCATCTATCTGGCGGTCGCGCCGAAATCGAATGCCGGATACAACGCGTACAACGAGGCGCGGCGTTTCGTCGGCAAGGACCAGTCGCGCGCGGTACCGGTGCATCTGCGCAACGCGCCGACGAAGCTGATGAAGGAACTCGGCTACGGCCACGACTATCGCTATGCGCACGACGAACCCGATGCGTACGCGGCCGGCGAGACCTATCTTCCGGACGGCATGCGCGAGCCGCATTGGTACGAGCCGACGCCGCGTGGCCTCGAAGGCAAGATCGGCGAAAAGCTCGCGCGGCTTGGCGAGCTCGATGCGCGGTGGCGCGCCGAGAACAAGCCGAAGAAGGCTTGAGGCGTTTCGCCTTGGCCGGTGCGTTAAAATCGCGGTTTCATACAACGAACATCCGTCCCATCTCATGCTCGACATCCAGTTGCTGCGCAAAGACCTCGACGGCGTCGCCAAACGCCTCGCCGACCGCGGCTATACCCTCGACGTCGCGGCCTTCACCGCGCTCGAAGCGGAACGCCGCGATACCCAGGCCCGTACCGAAGAACTGCAGGCGCGCCGCAACAGCCTGTCGAAGCAGATCGGCGCGATGAAAGGGCGTGGCGAAGATACGTCGGCGGTAATGGCCGAAGTGAGCGGCATCGGCGACGAGATGAAGGCGTCGGCGGTCAAGCTCGAAGACATCCAGAAGCGTCTGTCCGATCTGCTGCTCGGCGTGCCGAATCTCGCGCACGAAAGCGTGCCGGTCGGCAACGACGAAGCCCATAACGTCGAAGTGCGCCGCTGGGGCACGCCGCGACAGTTCGACTTCGAAGTCAAGGATCACGTGGACGTCGGCACGCCGCTTGGCCTCGACTTCGAGACAGGCGCGAAGCTGTCGGGCGCGCGCTTCACGATGCTGCGCGGCCAGATTGCGCGGCTGCATCGCGCGCTCGCACAGTTCATGATCGACACGCACACGCAGCAACACGGCTATACCGAGATATACACGCCGTACATCGTGAATCCGGACATCCTGTACGGCACCGGCCAGCTGCCGAAGTTCGCGGACGATATGTTCCGCGTCGAGAAGGGCGGCGGTGAAAGCACGGTCACCCAGTATCTGATCTCGACCTCGGAAATTTCGCTGACCAACACGGTGCGTGAGAGCATCGTCGAAGCGGACGCACTGCCGATCAAGTTGACTGCGCACTCGCCGTGCTTCCGCTCGGAGGCGGGCTCGTACGGCCGCGACACGCGCGGCATGATCCGCCAGCATCAGTTCGACAAGGTCGAGATGGTGCAGGTCGTCGCTCCTGACGCATCGTACGACGCGCTCGAGCAGATGGTCGGCCATGCCGAGGCGATTCTGCAGAAGCTCGAACTGCCGTATCGCGTGATCACGCTGTGCACCGGCGACATGGGTTTCTCCGCAGCGAAAACCTATGACCTCGAAGTATGGCTGCCCGCGCAGAACACCTATCGTGAGATTTCGAGCTGCTCGAATACCGAGTCGTTCCAGGCGCGACGCATGCAGGCGCGTTTCCGAAACGCGCAGGGCAAGCCGGAGCTGGTGCATACGCTGAACGGCTCGGGTCTCGCGGTTGGCCGCACGCTCGTCGCGGTGCTAGAGAACTTCCAGAACGCCGATGGCTCGGTGACGGTGCCGGCGACACTGCGGCCTTACCTCGGCGGCGTGGAGCGGCTGGACGTGCCGGCGGCCTGAGCGTCACCGGCATGTGCGCAGGCGCGGTATCGTCGCGTGTCTGACGGTGCCGCTGCCGGCACCCAGGCCTCTCGAAAAAATTTGGAAGTTTTTTCGTCGAGGGGCTTGGAAAACTGATTCAAGCTGTTTTATAATCTTTTTCTCCCAAGCAACGGCCCGCTTGGATCCGACGAAGCAGCAGCGAGTTGGAATACCCGGAAAGGTGGCAGAGTGGTCGAATGTACCTGACTCGAAATCAGGCGTACGGTTTCCCCGTACCGTGGGTTCGAATCCCACCCTTTCCGCCAAATTCTGAAACCCCTTGATTTCACCGAGATCAAGGGGTTTTTTGTTTTGGCTTTTCGAATTGTGTTGCCAAGGCAATCCGATGTTGTTCAAGCATCATTTCTATTGGCGAAATCCATTGTTTCAATTTTTTGTACATGAGCTATTCGTTGCTCGTGGGTCTTTTTCATTCGATTTCCATACAAATACCTTAAGCGATACCTGCTGCGCTGTCTTCTCATTCATTTGCGGGGACATATTCGGGATATGGCCGTCGCGCGCTATAAGGGGTCGAAGTAAGAAAATTTGCGGGCGACCCGCCCCCCGATCGACTTCTTAAAGTGCGAATCTTCGCGGACCCAACACATCTCCGCAAGATCTGCCTTTTTTTACAAATAAATACGATTTTTGGCTGGGCTCGGTCATTCGTTCAGGGTACGATTTACGCCGTCAGCAGCTTTTACGGGAAGAATTTTCCTACAAGTCAAGAGTTGCGGCAGCAATCGGTAAAAGGTTCGCAAGGCAAACGTTTGCGGACTGACGCGCACCAGCTTTGTCAATCTGGACCACCGCGAGGAGCCTCTTCGCGAGCATCGGTTCAATCGGACATCACAGACGTGCGTTCCACGGCACCTCAGGACAAATGTTTTTAAGGAATGCAAATTCATTTGCATCGAATCCTTATGCATTGTCCGTCCGAATCACAGCGAATTCACCTTTGGTCTTTTTATCGGGAATTTTCCCGACATTTGGAATTACTCTGCGATGATAAAACGACGTCAATTCATTGGGGGTCTCACGGCCCTGAGCGCAAGTTATCTTTTGGCCGCATGTGGTGGCGGCGGATCCGGCACCGCGGACGACAAGACTGCTGCTGCTGCCGCCGCAACCGGCGCTTCCGGTACCGCGGCTTCCAAAACGGCCGTCGCAAAGACGAGCGATCCGAACAGTGTCTCGATTCCGCCCGCCTCGTCCATCACGGACAACTCCGGCAACGTCTGGACGCTGTCCGGAGGTGTCGGTGGCTCGGTCTACTGCAACGGTTCGCCGGCAAGCAACACCTACAACGTGCAGATGGTCCTGTTTTACGCCGGCGTGATCTATCACGAGGGCACGGGTGGTCAGTTCTACCAATGGACGGGCTCGGGCTGGAAAGGTTGCATCGACCCGCGCCTCGGTGGCACCTCGGCTGATGGCACCACGATCCCCGGTTCGTCGTACATCATCGACAAATCCAACAACATCTGGACGGTGAACAACGGTGTCATTCTCTGCAATGGGGCGCCCGTAGGCAACACGTACAACGTCTCGCTGCTATTGTGGTACGGCGGCAAGATCTGGCATTGCGGCACGGGTGGCCAGTTCTACGTGAACAACGAGACCGCCGGTCATTGGCTGCCATGTAGCGATCCGCGCACCGCGATCGCACCGGCCGCGGGCATGTTCTACGGCATGAACGGCCACTTCGACTACACCTACACGCCTCAACAGGTCGTGTCGATCCTGAAGGGCATGGGCTGCACCAGCTATCGCGTGGGCTGCACCAACACTTCGAACCAGCTGAACGCACTGATCGGGCTTGCGCAGGCTTTCCAGTCGGCGGGCATGACGTTGATCGTGCTGATCAATCAGGGCGTCTACGACTCCAATGGCAACGTGTTCGCCAACGAGAGTGCCGCTTACAACCAGGGTTACTCGGTCGCCCAAGGCATCGCGAACGCACTGAAGCCGTATGGCGTGACCATATACGAATGCGGCAACGAGTTGACGCGCACGAACGCCACCGTATTGGACTTCACCAGTGCGGGCACGAAGGCGTCGGACTTCAACAACGCGAACTGGCCGGCGATGCGCGGCGTGATGCGCGGCATGATCGACGGCGTGAAGTCGGTTCAGTCCAACGCGAAATGCGGCATCAACTTCTGCGTGAACGATGTCGGCGCAGCGGACGCGCTGTGGGAAGGTATGCAGCCCGATGGTAGCGGCGGCCACCCGACCGTGCGCTGGGATATCACCACGTGGCACAACTACGAGGTGTATGGCGACGTGTTCTCCCTCGGTGCGGACGGCGCTCAACCTGGCTTCGATCTGCCGACCTATTGCAAGGCCCGTTACGGCGTGCCGTTCCTCATCACCGAGTGGAACACCGGACCGGAACGAGACGAGACCTATCGCGGGAACTACATCACGACCAAGCTCGGCGAGTTCTATCAGAATCGCAAGACGCACAATATCCAGGGCGTCATGTATTACGTGCTCGATAGCGGCGACGAGACGTTCGGCATCATGAAAAACGGCACACCGTTGAATCCGGCGTACAGTGCGTTCCAAAGCTTCACGGCGGCGAATCCCGACAACTAAGCCGCAGATATCGACGCAAGCCAGCCTGAGCGTCGGTAAGAATCGCGCCCGACCCCTTGCCTCAGCGTATCGAGGCGAAGGGGTGGGCGCCTCATCCGACTCGAAACCCTCCATCACCTTCCTCAACGCGCCCGGCGACGACCGCGAAGCCGAGCGGACCCACCATTTAGTTCGGGAAACCGAACGATGGGCGTTGCATGGCTCGACAAAGATTCGAGCCTTTTCGCCGCAAGTCCATGTGAACCCGCAGGCCGGGCAAGCCCCACCACCCACGAACGGAGTCACTCTGATTCGGGCGCGAGCCCGAAATCGCCCCGCTAGCGCCGCCGCCTTCCGAGCATCTTTTCAGCCGGTTTGCTCGGGGTCCCTCCGCGATCCTCTGTACAATTGCCCGAAATCGCCCATCGAGCGGCGGTTGCGGGCCGCCGGGCTTTCGGGCGCGGCGGGTCATCTCGCGTTTGACCCGCGACTCACATCGACTGAATTCATGGCCATTACCTACAAGACTCCCGACGATATCGCGAAGCTGCGCATTGCAGGCCGCCTCGCGGCCGATGTGCTGGCAATGATCGGCGAGCACGTCAAGGCAGGCGTCTCGACCGACGACCTCGACGCGCTGTGCAACGACTACATCGTCCATACGCAGAAGGCGATTCCGGCCAACGTCGGCTATCTGGGCTTTCCGAAGACCGTCTGCACGTCGGTGAACCATGTCGTGTGCCACGGCATTCCGAATCGCGGCGAGATCCTGAAGGACGGCGACATCATCAACATCGATGTCGCGATCATCAAGGACGGTTATTTCGGCGACACCAGCCGCATGTACTGCGTCGGCCAGCCGAGCACGGTCGCGCGTGCGCTGATCGACACGACCTACGAGGCGATGGTGGCCGGCATCCGCGAGGTGAAACCGGGCGCGACGCTCGGCGACGTCGGCCACGCGATCCAGAAGGTTGCGCAGCGCGAGGGCTTCTCGATCGTGCGCGACTACTGCGGGCACGGCATCGGCAAGATCTATCACGAGGACCCGCAGGTGCTGCACTACGGCCAGCCGGGGCAGGGCGTTCGCCTGAAGCCGGGCATGGTCTTCACGATCGAGCCGATGATCAACGCGGGCCGCGCCGGCACATCGGTGCAGCGCGACGGCTGGACCGTGATCACGAAGGACCGCTCGCTGTCGGCGCAATGGGAACACATGGTCGCCGTGACCGACGACGGCTATGAACTGTTGACGCCGTGGCCGGACGGCACCGGCGACTACGACGCACCGTGAGCGGGATCGCATATTCTGGTCAATAATAAATTTGACTCGCCGGCCGGTTCGGTTAAAGCTACGCGTTAGGGTTTCCAGGGGTTTTCGTCTGCATGAGTCCGTCATTGACCGTTCGCCGCATCACTGCTGATCAGGGCGCCGTTTTTCGCGAACTCCGCACCGCCTCGCTGCGGGAGGCGCCATATGCGTTCGGCGCGACGCTCGAGGATGCGTTGTCGGCCGATGCCGCCAGTTTCGACGCGACCGCGGCGAATCACGCGGTTTCGCAGTCCGTCGGCACCTTCCTGCTCTACACCGAGGGCCATCCGGCCGGCCTCGTCGAGGCGCATTTCGACGACACCGCGGCGCGCCGCGCGTTCGTCTGCGAATTATGGGTGGCGCCGGCCGTGCGTCATCTGCGCGGCGGCGAACTGCTGGTCGACACCGCGAGCAGCTGGCTCGCGAATGCGGGCGCCACGGAAATCTACGCGTGGGTCGCCGACACTAACCGCAACGCGATGCGCTTCTACGAGGCGCTCGGCTTTGGCCCGACCGGCGAGCACCGGCGCGTCGAGCGCGCGCCCGAGCAGGTCGAAAGTCTGCTGGTGCGTCACGTGCCGACTACCTCGCAGGTGCTTCAACAGTGATCACCCGAGCGGCGCGTTGCGCGTGCCGCTCGTCTTCGCCGTCCGTTCATCACGGTCTTTTTCCGGCCAGCATTTTTCTTGCGCACCGTCGCGCGTCGATAGCATCGACGACACGCGTCGCGCCCACGCGCGCGAGCACCGATTCTCCCGGGAAAAATAGTGGCCGCGCGCACGTACGCCTGTAAAATACGCAAAATTTTTTGCCGAACGCTATGTCGCCCAAGAAATCGCCCTTTTTCGAACTGCGCAGCGGCTCTGTCGACACGCTGATGTTCGTGGTCAAAACGACCGACCTCGATGCGATGCGTGCCGAGCTGACGCGACGCTTCGAGGCGACCCCCGAATTCTTCGCTAACGATGTCGTCGCGATCGACGTACGGCGTCTCGCCGACAGCGAACGCGTGCCGCTCGCCGATATCGCGCAACTGCTCGACAGCGTGCGCATGCGTCCGGTCGGTGTGGTCGCGAATGCGGAGCAACAGTGGGCGACGGAGTCGGGATTGCCGCTGCTCGAAGCGCGCGACCGACGCGGCGCGCCGGCCAGACAGGCCGATGAGGACAGCACGGCGAGCGCGGCAAGCGCGGCGGCAAGCGCCGGCACGAGCGCGGCCACCAGCACCGCATCCGCAACCGCCAGCACGGCTTCCGCCGCCGTCGAACTCACCTCCGCCGCCGAGCCGGTGCGCCTCGCCACGTCGCCGCAAACGATGGTGGTCGACAAGCCGCTGCGCTCCGGCCAGCGCATCTACGCGAAAGGCGATCTGGTGGTGCTCGGTCTCGTCAGTTATGGCGCCGAGGTGATCGCGGAAGGCAACATCCATATTTACGCGCCGCTGCGCGGCCGGGCATTGGCCGGCGTGCAGGGCAATCACGACGCGCGCATCTTCTGTACGTGTCTCGAACCGGAACTGATCTCGATCGCGGGCATCTATCGAACGACCGAGAACCCGCTGCCGGCCGACGTGCTCGGCAAGCCGGTGCAGATCTGGCTCGAAGACGAAAAACTGATGATCGAACCGCTGCGGCTCACGTAAAGCGCCGAGAAACGCGCGCTGCCCGAGCGATTTCGGCATGCGGCGTTTCAGGGCGACGCGCGCCGCGCATCAATTGACGCATTTGACGAACACAAGGTAAGGGTAATGGCAAAAATCATTGTGGTGACTTCGGGCAAGGGTGGCGTGGGCAAGACGACCACGAGCGCGAGCTTTGCGTCGGCCCTCGCGTTGCGCGGCAGCAAGACCGCCGTGATCGACTTCGACGTCGGCCTGCGCAACCTCGACCTCATCATGGGCTGCGAGCGCCGCGTCGTGTACGACCTGATCAACGTGATCCAGGGCGAAGCGAATCTGAACCAGGCGCTGATCAAAGACAAGAAGTGCGAGAACCTGTTCATCCTGCCGGCCTCGCAGACGCGCGATAAGGACGCGCTGACGATGGAAGGCGTCGAGAAGGTCATCAACGATCTGATCACGATGGACTTCGAATACATCGTCTGCGATTCGCCGGCCGGTATCGAGTCGGGCGCGCTGCTTGCGATGCACTTCGCCGATGAAGCGCTGATCGTGACGAACCCGGAAGTGTCGTCGGTGCGCGACTCCGATCGCATTCTCGGCATCCTGTCGTCGAAGACCAAGCGTGCGATCGAAGGCAAGGAGCCGATCAAGGAGCATCTGCTGATCACCCGCTACAACCCGAAGCGCGTCAGCGAAGGCGAAATGCTGTCGCTCACCGACATCCAGGAAATTCTGCGCATCGATCTGATCGGCGTGATTCCGGAGTCGGAAGCGGTGCTGCACGCGTCGAACCAGGGTCTGCCGGCCGTGCATCTGGACGGCACCGATGTGGCCGAAGCCTATAAAGACGTGGTGTCGCGTTTCCTCGGCGAGCAGAAATCGCTTCGCTTTGTCGATTACCAGAAGCCCGGGCTGCTGCAGCGCCTCTTCGGCACCAAGTAAGGGGAGCGCACGTAATGTCGATTCTTTCGTTTTTGCTGGGCGAGAAAAAGAAGTCCGCGTCGGTAGCGAAGGAACGCCTGCAGTTGATCATCGCGCACGAGCGCGCCGGCGGCCATGCGCCCGCCGATTATCTGCCTGCGTTGCAACGCGAACTGGTGGCCGTGATCTCGAAGTACGTGAAGATTTCCGATGACGACATACGCGTGAGTCTCGAGCGTCAGGACGATCTCGAAGTGCTCGAAGTCAAGATCGAAATACCGCAGGCCTGAGCTTCCGATGGACCGCGGTCCATCTCGCATCATGTGCAGGACGTCGCATTGCATCGTGTTGGATCGACGCGATGGCGTGCGGCGTTCGGCTGTTCCTCTGGCTTCTGTCTGAAGCCGTCTCTTCGCGCCTGCACGGCGCTCGTCATTTCCCGGTCGAAATAAACCGTTGCACTTCAGCGGGTGCCGTTACACGCGCATCGTCAGCCTCGTGTCGCCCTCGCGCATTAAACCGGTAACGCCGCATCCGGTGTTCAACCTAAGAGGGAAATCATGAACCGAATCTTTCGCCTGCTGCTTGCCAACATCGTTCTGATTGCCGCGGGTGCCGCCGCGATGGCCTCGGCTTCGGCTGCGGAAGTCATCCTCGTCGCGCCGTCCGCGCCGCCCGTCGAACGCTTCGAAGCGGTGCCCGCGGCGCGCGCCGGCTATGTGTGGGATCACGGTCACTGGCGCTGGGATCACGGCCGCTACGTGTGGGTCGCCGGGCACTGGCAGGCCGAGCGCGTCGGCTATCACTGGATGCCCGGCCACTGGATCGAGCATGGTCCGAACTATCGCTGGGTACCGGGACACTGGGCTTGATGCGGCCGTCGATCGCGCTTGCGACGCGCCGCGCGTGGTCGTCTACTGACGCGGCGAGCCGGAAGCATCCGTCGTGATGTCGTCTGCGGCATCACCGGCGGGCGGCTCGCCGTCGACGCTTCCCGCTTCCGGCACCTCGACCTCGGGCACTTCCGGCACCGGCGCGGGCGTCGGTTGCGGCAGCGGCGCCATGTAGCGCTCGGCGAGCGACTCATAAAGCGGCGGTGCGAACAGGCGCGACACGCGGCTCGCGATCAGCGCGGTGGCCATCAGCGAAATCACGAGCGCGTGACCGTCGATCATCTCCATCACGATCACGAACGACGTGATCGGCGACTGCGTGACCGCGGCCAGATAGCCGACCATCGCGAGCGCGATCAGCATCGGCAACTGCATCGAATCGAACACCATGTGCAGCAGATTGCCGAAGCCCGCGCCGATCGACAGCGACGGCGCGAAGATGCCACCCGGAATGCCGGGCAGGTACGAGCCGACCATCGCGATCATCTTCAGGAACGGATAGAACACCGACAACTGCCCGTGTCCCTCCAGCAGGCCACGCGCTTCGGTATAGCCGCTGCCGAACGTCGTGCCGCCCGCGATCACGCCGACCACGGCGATTGCGAAGCCGCACAGCGCGGCGAACACGACCGGCCGCTCGCCGTGCAACTGACGCAGCGGCGCCGGAATCCAGCGCGCGGTGTTGAGCAGCAGCCAGCCGAAAATGCCGCCCGCGATGCCCGTGACGATTGCGGTGAGCACTACCGCGACGGCGAGCAGATCGGGGAAATGCGCGCCGATTCTGATCGTGCCGAAATACGTGTAGTTGCCGTTCAGGCCCAGCGCGACTACACCCGCAACGACGATCGCGGTGATCAGCACACCGCTCGTGCGGGCCTCGAAGCTGCGCGTCAATTCCTCGATTGCGAACACGACGCCCGCGAGCGGCGTATTGAACGCCGCCGATAAACCCGCTGCCGCGCCCGCAAGCGCGAGCTGCCGTTCGATTTGCGCATTCGAGCGCGGGTAGAAGCGGCGCAGATTGAACATCAGCGCGGCGCCGACCTGCACGGTCGGTCCTTCACGGCCGATCGTCAGGCCGCCGAGAATCGCGATAAACGATACTCCGATCTTGCCGAGCAGAATCCGCAGCGAGAGCAGCCTCGCGCCGTACCCGCGCTGCTTCGTGTGCAGCGTCGCGATGACCTGCGGGATGCCGCTGCCCTCGGAGCCGCGAAAGAACTTGCGCGTGAGCCAGACCGCGAGCGCCGCGACCAGGGGTGTGATCACGAGCGGTGCCCACGGATATCGCTGCCGGACATCGAGAAACGCGTCATAACCCCAGTCGATCAGACGCGCATAGAGCACCGCGACCAGACCGACGGCGATGGCACCGAGCCAGAAGATGCCGTATTGCCGCCACAGGCGTTTCGTGCGACGCATGACAGCGTGCGAACGGGAAGGGAAGGGCCGGGACATGAATTGGATTCGTGCAAAGGGCCCAGTATAAAACGTGCGGGACAGGCCAGAATGCGTGAAAGACTTTTGAAAAAATGAACTACGATGGATTGTCAGGCGTATATCTTTTGTTGCGTATATCTTTTGTTGTAATTCGCCGTATTGAAAACCGGACCGGGCACAATGCCCATTTGGCAGGGGGCGGTAATAACGTCGGCTAGAATAGTTTCCACTTCGGAAAACGAAGAGACCCTCAATGAAGCGAATCCTAATCGTCAAGGTCACTTCACTAGGCGATATCGTGCAGGCGCTGCCAGTCGTCGCCGATATCAAACGCGCATTTCCTGGTGTTCAGGTGGATTGGGCGGCGGACGAAGCATTTGCACCAGTCGTGCAGTGGAGCCAGGGCGTCGATCGCGTGCTATGCGCGCCGCTGCGCCGCTTCAAGAAGTCGCGTCGCTGGAGCGATCTGAAGGCGATCTGGGCATCGATCGGCGAGCTGCGCGCGTATCACTACGACTACATCATCGATATCCACGGCGTCTACAAGAGCGCGATCATCGCCTTCCTCGCGCGCTCGTCGCGGCGCTTCGGCTATCAGTCTCAGGATCTGGGCGAGCGGGGCGCCTCGTTCGCCTATACCGGGCGTTTCGGTCCACGCCCGCAAGGCAGCGCGTGGCACGGCATGCGCATCAGCGCTAGCGAGGCGCTCGGCTACGAAGTGGAAGGCCCGCCCATCTACGACCTGCGGCTTCCTGCAGTCGTGCCGCAGCCGTTCGCGACGCAGGACGCGCCTGTCGCGGCGCTCTTTCATGCCACCTCGAAAGCCGAGAAGAAATGGCCGCTCACCCATTGGGTGGCTGTCGGGCGCGAGTTGAGCGAGCGCGGGTTTCGTGTGGTTCTGCCGTGGGGTTCGGACGGTGAGCTTGCTGAAGCCTTGCAGATTTCCGCACAGGTGCCGGGCGCGACCGTGCTGCCGCAAATGAGCGTGACCGAAGTCGCGCAGATGATCGACGCGTGCGCGCTCGTGGTCGGTACCGATACGGGCTTCGTGCACCTCGCGCATGCGCTGCAGAAGCGCACCGTGATGATCTTCGTCGCGACGTCGCCATCGCATTGCGGCGTCGAGACGCCGTATCGCTCGACCTCGATCGGTGACGGTCGCTCGGTACCGCCCATTAGCGCGGCGCTCGAAGCGATCGACTATGTACACGCGGCGGAGCCAGTCCTCGCTATGCAGCACGGATCGGCCGCCGCCTGAGTTCACGCAATCGTTTGCGCAAAAGAAAAAGAGGCGCGACGCGTAGTCCACCCCTGCGGGCGGGGACTGCATCGTCGCGCCTCGAAGAACGCCCGTGTCGGGGAACAGCGGGCGGAGAGGAATCGATTACACGTCTGTTAAAACTGTCGCTTTTCGTTGGACGCCGCAGCGTCCGATGCGCGCACGACAAGGCGGCCAGCTGGTAGGTCGCGGTGCATCGAGGCTCGCGCGGCGCGCGTTGAACCGCTCGATTGCGGCGACGCTGGCGCGGCCAGCAAGGCTTCTATCGCGACAGTGCGCTCAACGGAGTATAGGCGGTGTTTTTCGCCAGGGCGGCGTGATCAGGTGATAGCGGGGCAGGTCGTTCGAACACGCCGGTCCAACGCGCCGATCCTGTAACAGCCCGGTGATCTTCCCTTACAAATCGCAACGTTCGCCGGGGCGCGCGTCGTGTCCAATCGGGTCATTCGGGGTTTGCGCTCGAATCAATCCGACTCGATGGAGAACAACATGAAACGCTTGATCCTGACTCTCGTGGCCGGCGCACTGCTGGCATCGGCGCTCGGCGGCTGCGTCATTGCGCCGGCGCCGGGCTACTACTACGGCGGCGGTGGCTACTACCATCACGGCTACTACCACTAAGCCGCGCTCGAGCTCCTCGAGCCACTGGTCTCAGGCGACCAGCATTTCGAATGCGACCACCGCGGCAATAGCCGCGGCGTTCGCGGCCAGCGCCTCGACGACGATGGATTTCCATGACGCCGGACGGAAGCGCAGCGCGAGCAGCAGCGAGCCGAGCAAGGCCAGCGCGATGATCATCACGATATCGGCATTGTGAAGATGGACGTTCATGCGAGTCTCCCTGTTTTTTATAGGGTTATGTCAGGGAGTATAGGGAAGTCAAAAAGACGCGCAAGGCGGGGGATTACCCGGGCCGCCGAGCGGAAACGTCGAAGCAATAATGCCCGTTGCATACTGGCGCAGACGCGTAAAAACTGCGCGTGAGCGGCATCGGTCGAACTTCGGCAAACGCGAATCGACGCAAGCGTGGTTGCGTCGATTCGCATTGCATCACTTCATCAGACTCGCGTCACGCGTCTCGCGCATGCAAAGCACGCCGACGAGACTCACGGCCGCCGCGACCGACACGTACGCGCCGACCCATGGCAAGCCGCCATGCGCGGCCAGCACCTGCGCGATATACGGCGCGACCGACGCACCGAGAATCCCGCCGAGGTTGTATGCGACGCCGGCACCCGTGTAGCGCACATTGGTCGGAAATAGCTCTGGCAGCAGCGCGCCCATCGGCGCGAACGTTACGCCCATCAGGAACAGCTGGATTACGAGGAACAGCAGTACCAGCAACGGCTCACCGCTGCCGAGCAGCGGCGCCATCGTGAAGCCCGACAGGATCGCCGCGATGATGCCGACGATCAGCACCGGCTTGCGCCCGAAGCGGTCGCTCGCGCGGGCCGACAGCGGCGTCGCGATCGCCATGAACACGACCGCGATGCACAGCAGGCCGAGGAACGTCTGCCGCGGAATATGCAGCGAGCCGACGCCGTACGACAGCGAGAACGTCGTCGCGTTGTAGAACAGCGTGTAGCAGACCACCATCGCGAGCGCGCCGAGCACGGTCGGCACCCAGTGCTGCGAGAACAGCGTCGCGATCGGCACGCGCACGCGTTCCTTGCGCTCGATCGCTGCCTGGAACGCGGGCGTCTCGGCGATCTTCAGCCGCACGTACAGGCCGAGCGCGACCAGCACCGAGCTGACGAGGAACGGCACGCGCCATCCCCAGCTACGGAACTGCTCGTCGGAGAGCGACATGGCGAGCGCGAAGAACAGGCCGTTGGACGCGAGAAAGCCGATCGACGGTCCAAGCTGCGGAAACATGCCGAACCAGCCGCGTTTGCCGGCCGGCGCGTTTTCGGTGGCGAGCAGCGCGGCGCCGCCCCATTCGCCGCCGAGGCCGATACCCTGGCCGAAACGCAGCACGCACAGCAGGATCGGTGCAAGGCTGCCGATCGCGTCGTAGCCCGGCACGAAGCCGATCAGCGTGGTCGACAGGCCCATCACGAGCAGCGACGCAACCAGAGTCGACTTGCGGCCGATGCGATCGCCGAAGTGGCCGAACAGGAACGAGCCGATCGGTCGCGCGACGAACGCGATGCCGAACGTGACGAACGCGGACAGCGCTTGCGCGGTGGCCGAGCCATGCGGGAAGAACACCGGTCCGATCACGAGCGCCGCGGCGGTCGCGTAGACATAGAAATCGTAGAACTCGATCGCGGTGCCGATGAAGCTCGCGAAGATGATCCGCGCGCTACTATTTTGCCCGCTTGCGGGCTGAGCCGCGGAAATCGGCGAAGTGGACATGCAGGGGTCTCCAATTGTAGTGAGGCCGCGGCGCGCCGAGCCTTGCTTCGCAAGGCGGCGCGCGAGGTCGGCATCCTCGTTGAGGTATAGGTTTGGGCGCCGCACGCGGGTGGCGCCGCGGCACTGCAGTCGGCTCATGCGCCGCGCCGACGGGTGTGCGGGCGGCGTGAGCCATGCCGGAAGGCTCCGGCGCGGGGAATCGGAAAATTATAGCGAGCGCGCTCGTCGCGCAGCAATGGCGGCGTAAGCTTGCGCGGCAACGAGGGGTGCGTTGAGAGCTATGCGCAATGACTCGAGCAGGTCACCTGTGGCCTGCCCGATGCGGTGATGCGCGAGATGGCGCGTGTCAGCGCACCCGCCAGGCACGCTCATTCGTACGTTTCCGCTTGCGGCGAGGCGAGTTCGCGCAACTGGAACTTGCCGTTGTCGTTGAACAGCCAGTCTTCGAACAGCTCGAGCTGGCCGCGGCCGTTCAGCAGCTTGCCAGGCGGTAGCGGCAGCGGCGCGGAGCGGCGCAGCGACGCGAGCGCGGTGCTTTCGGCTTCGTCGTCCCCGTTGGTGCGATACACCGACGACTGGACGATGCGTCCATCACGATCGACCGTGAACGACACCACCACCAGCGAGCGCAGCATCGGCTGAGGCCTGCCCTGGAGCACATACGACGGATTGCGCTCGACGATTCGTCGTGCGACCGCGTCGCGATATTGATCGAGTGTCGCGCTGTTGATCGCGGCGACCGGTGTGCTGACGGTTTCGTGCGGCGCGAGCGGAGTGATCGTGCAACCGGCCACAGCGACGAGACCAAGCGCGGCGAGCAACAGCCGATGCCTGGGTGCTGCGGTGAAGAAGTGGGGGGCCACACGGGGAACAGAACGGGGAGAAGTGCGTGAGAGCATCGTCGACCAACCGCGAGGAGAACCTGATTGAATGGTAGTCAAAAACCGGCGGGATTCAATTGGCGTTCGCCCGCTGAATGTGATTGCGCGTGACGCGATGACGCGCCTTGCTTGCCGATGTAATGGCCGGAAATATGCGCGCGTTGGTCGCCGGGCGGAACCCGCCTACACTCTGGCGGCCTCATGCTGAGGCATCGGTGAAAGCCTTTTTTCAGCCCGCTTCTCGCGGGCTTTCTTTTACCTGCGATTCGCCAATTACACGCGGCAACAAAAAAGGCGAACCCGCCAAACGGGTCCGCCTTTTCGCTCTCGGTTCAACCAGCCACGCCGCAAGCCCAGGCTCACGGCGCTGCCCAATCATCGATTACTTCAACGCCGCACGCGCTGCCTTCACCGCGGCCCGCACCTGCTCAGGCGCGGTGCCGCCCGGATGATTGCGGCTCGCCACCGAGCCCTCGAGCGTCAGATACGAGAACACGTCGTCGCCGATCAGATGCGCGACGTTCGGCAGTTCGCTGCGCATTTCGTCGAGCGTCAGGTCCGCGAGGTCGCAGCCGCGGTCGGCGCATACGCGCACCGCGAGCGCGACGGCTTCGTGCGCGTCGCGGAACGGCAGGCCGCGCTTGACCAGATAGTCGGCGAGGTCCGTCGCGGTCGAGAAGCCTTGCAGCGCGGCGTCGCGCATCGCCTGCGGCTTGACCGTGATGCCGGCGACCATTTCAGCGAAGATGCGCAGCGTGTCTGCGACCGTATCGACGGTGTCGAACAGCGGCTCCTTGTCTTCCTGGTTGTCCTTGTTGTACGCGAGCGGCTGGCCCTTCATCAGCGTGAGCAGCGCCATCAGATGACCGTTCACGCGGCCGGTCTTGCCGCGCGCGAGCTCGGGCACGTCCGGGTTCTTCTTCTGCGGCATGATCGACGAGCCGGTGCAGAAACGGTCGGCCAGATCGATGAAGCCGACGCGCGGGCTCATCCACAGCACCAGCTCTTCGGAGAAGCGCGACACGTGTGTCATCACGAGCGCGGATGCGGCTGTGAATTCGATCGCGAAGTCGCGGTCGGAAACCGCATCCAGCGAATTCGCGCAGATGCCGTCGAAGCCGAGCGTCTTCGCCACGGCGTGACGATCGATCGGATAGCTGGTGCCGGCGAGCGCAGCCGCGCCGAGCGGCAGACGGTTCACGCGCTTGCGGCAGTCGACCATGCGCTCGGCATCGCGCGAGAACATCTCGACGTAGGCGAGCAGGTGATGGCCGAACGTGACCGGCTGCGCGACCTGCAGGTGCGTGAAGCCCGGCATGATGGTCGCGGCGTTCTGCTCAGCGATGTCGAGCAGCGCTATGCGAAGTTCGGTGAGCAGCCCGCCGATGCGGTCGATCTCGCCGCGCAGCCACAGGCGGATGTCGGTCGCGACCTGGTCGTTGCGCGAGCGGCCGGTATGCAGGCGCTTGCCGGCGTCGCCGATCAGCGCAGTCAGGCGCGCTTCGATGTTCAGGTGCACGTCTTCGAGATCGAGCTGCCATTCGAACTCGCCGCGCTCGATTTCACCCTTGATCTGCGCCATGCCGCGCTCGATCGCGGCGAGGTCGTCGGCGGAAATGATCTTCTGCGCGGCGAGCATCGACGCGTGCGCGAGCGACCCTTCGATGTCGACGAACGCCAGACGCTTGTCGAAGAAGACCGACGACGTATAGCGTTTGACGAGCTCCGACATCGGCTCCGAGAAGCGTGCCGACCAGGCTTCGCCTTTTTTGTGCAGTTGGGACGTCATGGTGTTGAGCGGTAAAAACGAGCGGTGAAGAGGCTGGCGACGCGAGTGCGCGAGTCGTGCAGAAGCGCCGCCGCAGCGAAGAAAGACGGAGATTTTAACACCGGGCGAGGGCGGCCAAGGCGCTGCCGCCCATCGCGGACCCATTCGCGTGCCTATTCGCGCACCAGCACCACCAGCTTCAGATCTTCGCGATGCGCGGGCTTGAACGTGATCTGGTCATAAACGATGCGCCCGTCGCGCGGATGGTTGAACTCGCGCCTGCCGCCCTCGCGCCCGCCGACGTCCTGCGAGGCCCAGTAGCGCGCGAACTCGTCGCTCGCGGCTGAAAGCGAATCGATCAGCCCACGCGTGGGCGCATCGTTCAGATGGCGGATCGAGTCGGCGCGGAACTCGGCGGCGAGCCGTCGCGCGCGCGTTTCCCAATCGACGATCAACGCGCGCGCGGCCGGCTCGGTGAACGTGTAGCGCAGCAGGTTGCGGTCGTGCGCGCCGTCGAGCCAGCCGACGAACAGATCGGCCGCGCGCTCGTTCCACCCGAGCGCATTCCATTGCCGGTCGAGCACGTAGGCCGGCGTGTCGATGAGCTGCACGGTTTGCAGCAGCGTGGCGGGTGCATCGGCGGCGGCCGGATCGGGCTCGGCCGGATCGCGCTGCGCGGCCAGCTCGAACAGATACGCGCGCTCGGCGCGCGACAGCTGCAACGCGACCGCGATGCGCGCGAGCGCATCGGCGGAAGCGGACACCGGCCGGCCCTGCTCGATCCACGTGTACCAGGTCGGGCTCACGCCGCATAACTGCGCGACTTCCTCGCGCCGCAGACCGGGCGTGCGGCGGCGCGGCCCTGGCGGCAGACCGACCGCCTGCGGCGACAGCCGCTCGCGATGGGCGCGGATGAAGTCGCCGAGTGCGCGGGCCGGCGTGGCGTCGAGCGGCGGCGGGTGGTCGGCGGAGGACGGCGTCGTCATGCTATCGGCTGAGCGTGGAGGGGAGTAATAGAGATACCAGAATAATTGCCGGACTTGTACTGGTACATGGCGGGCTCTATTGTAGCGGCTGGATTCGCGCAACGCGTTGTTCGCGGTGTCGACGCGCAATGAAAAAAGCCGGGTGTGGCCTGCGTCGGCCGCACCCGGCTTTTGCCTGCTTCAGCGTCGAGCTCAACCGGTATTGCGTAACCCCGCCGCGATCCCGTTGATGCACAAATGAATGCCGCGCCGCACGCGCGCATTGGTGTCGCCCGCGCGATAGCGTTTGAGCAGTTCGACCTGCAGGTGATTGAGCGGGTCGAGGTACGGGAAGCGGTTCTTGATCGAGCGCGCGAGCAGCGGATTCTCGGCGAGCCGCTCGCTCTTGCCGGTGATCTCCGACAACACCTTCGACGTGCGTTCCCACTCGGCAACGATGCGCTCGAACACGTGCTTGCGCAGCTTCTTGTCGGTCACGAGCGCCGCATAACGCGACGCGACTGCGAGGTCGGTCTTCGCGATGACCATGTCCATGTTCGACATCAGGTTCGCAAAGAACGGCCAGCTCTTGTGCATCTTCTTCAGCAGCGCGAGGCGGCGCGCGCGTTCCGCGTCCGACGGCGCGCTGTCCAGATGCTCGGTGACCGCGCTGCCGAAGCCGTACCAGCCGGTCAGCAGCAGCCGGCATTGGCCCCACGAGAAGCCCCAAGGGATCGCGCGCAGATCCTCGATCTTGCGCTGCTTGGGGTCCTGCAGCTTGCGCGACGCGGGGCGGCTGCCGATGTTCAGCTCGGCGATCTCCGCGATCGGCGTCGACTCGAAGAAATACTCCTTGAAGCCCGGGGTTTCGTAGACGAGCGCGCGATACGTGGCCATCGCCGTATCGGACAACTGCTGCATCGTTTCCTCGTACACCGGCAACTCGGCCAACGTGTGGTCGTGCGGCAGCAACGACGCTTCGAGCGTCGCGGCCACGACGGTTTCCAGATTGCGCCGGCCGATTTCCGGATTCGCGAACTTGCTCGCGATCACTTCGCCCTGCTCGGTCAATCGGATCTGACCGTCGACGGTGCCCGGCGGCTGCGACAGGATCGCCTGATAGGTCGGGCCGCCGCCGCGGCCGACGGTGCCGCCGCGTCCATGGAACAGACGCAGCGTCACGCCGCGTTCGTTGAACAGCGACAAGAGCGCCAACTCCGCGCGATACAGCTCCCAGTTCGACGTCAGGAAGCCGCCGTCCTTGTTGCTGTCCGAGTAGCCGAGCATCACTTCCTGCTCGTTGCCCTGATGTTCGATCAGCGTGCCGATGCCCGGCAGCGCGAACAGATCGCGCATGATGTGCGGCGCATTGCGCAGATCGGGGATCGTCTCGAACAGCGGGATCACCATCAGGCCCGCGCGCGCGGGGTCGTGCTCGTCGCCCAGACGCCCGCGCAACAGGCCGGTTTCCTTCTGCAGTAGCATCACCTCGACCAGATCGGAAACGGTCTCCGTGTGCGAAATGATGTAGTTGCGCACCGCGCGCGCGCCGAATTTCTCGCGCGTGACGCGCGCTTCCTCGAGCACCGCGAGCTCGCTCTTCACGAGGTCGGAGTACTCGGCGTAGGGCACGCGCAGCGCGCGCGGCTGCGCGAGTTCGGCGAGCAGCACGTTCAGCTTGTCCGTTTCCGACAACCCCGCGTAGTCGTCCTCGACACCGGCGCGCTTCAGCAGCTCGGCGATCACCGCTTCGTGGATGTCGGAGCTTTGCCGCAGATCGATGCTCGCGAGATGGAAGCCGAACACTTCGGCCGCGCGAGCGAGCGGTGCGAGACGCGGCGCGGCGAGCGGCGCACCGTGATGCTCGGCGAGCGAATCGATCAGCACGTGCAAGTCGCGCACGAAGTCGGCGGCGTCGTCGTAAGGGGTCGCGCGAATCGGCGCGACGCCGCGGCCGGCGCTGCGCAGCGGCACGCTGCCTTCGCCGAGACGTACGCGCGCGCTCGCCGCGAGCCGCGTGTAGATCCCGATCAGCGCGCGACGATACGGCTCGTCGGTGCGATGCGGCGAGTGGTCGGGCGAGATGGCCGCGAGCTCATTGAGCGCATCGCTCACGCCGACGAGCACATTCGACATCGACAGCTCCTCGCCGAGCTTGTGCACCTGCACCAGGTAGTGCTCGAAGATCACCGCGGCCTGACGGGTGATCGCGTTTTCGAGCGTTTCGGCGGTGACGTTCGGATTGCCGTCGCGATCGCCGCCTATCCAGCTGCCCATCTGGAAGAACGGCGGCAGGCGCGCTTCGAGGCCATGCTCCTTCAGCGCCTCCTCGATGTCGGCGTACAGCGCCGGCACTTCTTCGAGGAAGGTGCTGCGGTAGTACGACAGCGCGTTCTCGATTTCGTCGGCGACCGTCAGACGCGCGTCGCGCAGCATCCGCGTTTGCCATAGCGACGTGACGCGCGCGCGCAGCATCGCTTCGTTGTGCGCGCGCTCGCGATTCGTCAGCGGCTGGTCGCGCTCGGCGAGCAGCCGCGCGATGTCGTGCTGCGCGTCGAGAATGCTCTTGCGCTGCACCTCGGTCGGGTGCGCGGTCAGCACCGGCATGATCAGCGCGTCGTCGAAAAACCGCTGCAGCACCGGCGTCGCGGCGGCACCGGCCGCGACGAGCCGCTCGAGCGCATGCGCGATCGTGCCCGGCTGCGAGGCCGAGCCCGCGAGAGCGTGAATGCGGTGACGACGGTTGCGGTGGCGGTCCTCGGCGATGTTCGCGAGATGCGAAAAATAGCTGAACGCGCGCACGACGCTCACGGTCTGCTCCGGCGTCAGCGAGCGCAGCTTCTTGTCGAGCGTCTGCGCGGCGGCGCTATCGTCCTCGCGACGGAAGCGCACCGCGTTCTGCCGGATCGTTTCGACGACGTCGAATACGGCGTCGCCTTCCTGCTCGCGCAGCACGTCGCCGAGCAGCCGGCCGAGATAGCGGATGTCCTGGAACAGCGGGTGGTCCTTGTCCTCGCGCGTGCGGCCGCCGTTCTTCACGGTGGGCGCGGCGGCGGGCTCAGCTTGCGACACGGCCTCGAGCTTTTCCGTTTTAGCGGCGCGCTGGGGTGTCGCGTCTCCTTCGATCTTGATCTTGACCTTGGCCGGCTTGCTGGCGGTGGCCGAAGTCGCGGCTTTTTCGGCCTTGCCGGATTTCGTTGCTTTGGGCGCCTTGTCCTGATCGACGGGCACAGAGGTTTGCGAGGCCTTCGAGGCCTTGGCGGCTTGCGCGGCAGCGTTGGACAGGACGTCGGGCGCCGCGGCGTCGGCCGGGCGAGCGGTGGGCGAGGCAGTGTTGCGGCGGGCGGGGCGCGCCGATCCGGAAGACGTCACGATGAGTTTCCTCGGGGAAGCCAGGGTCTGTTGATTGATGAACTGCGACTGCGAACTGCAACCAGCAAGTACAACGTGAACTGCGTGCAACAGGGACTGCGCAACGGACTACAAGACAGACTGCTAATGCGACTGCAACAAAGACTTGCGACGGCGGACTGCAAACGGCGACTGCCGACCCGCTATGAAGCGAGCCGCGCGTGCCGCACCGCGTGCGACGAACCGCGCAAGCGCTGCCGATCGCGCGACGCCGACGAGGGAGAAGGGAGCCACGGGCTGCCAGCCCGCGAAGAGACTGAACACGCGGCACGCATTGCCGCAGCGTGTTCGCCGCATTGCATCATCCCGCATGCCGCCGCGCGGCGCGCGAACGACCGTGCGTGACTACGCTGAATGGGGGCCGTCGCGCGCGGCGCGAAGCCCGTCTCCTCCATCGATAGCGCTTGCGCACGGCGCCCCGCGGTGCCTTGGAACCCAAGGGCACAAATAAGGGCGCGTGCTAACATTGATTGTTATTCCATCCCGACATCAAGCAGCAAGCTAATGAACACCGAGACGTTTTCCACGCCACCCCACACGCTTGTGATTGCGTCGCGAGAGAGCCGCCTTGCCATGTGGCAAGCCGAGCACGTGCGATGTGCGCTGCACAAATTATATCCATCTTGTGACGTAAAAATCCTCGGAATGACGACACGTGGTGATCAGATTCTCGATCGCACGCTGTCGAAGGTTGGTGGTAAGGGGCTCTTCGTGAAAGAGCTCGAAGCCGCGCTCGCCGATGGCCGCGCCGACCTTGCGGTGCATTCGCTGAAAGACGTGCCGATGGAGTTGCCCGCCGGTTTCGCGCTGTCCACCATCATGGAGCGCGAGGACCCGCGCGACGCGCTCGTATCCAATCGGTACGACTCGCTCGCCGCGCTGCCGGCCGGTGCCGTGGTCGGCACCTCGAGCCTGCGCCGTGAAGCGATGCTGCGCATGCGCTATCCGCATCTCGACGTGCGGCCGTTGCGCGGCAATCTCGATACCCGACTCGCCAAGCTCGATCGCGGCGATTACGCGGCGATCATTCTGGCTGCGGCCGGGCTGAAGCGGCTCGGTCTCGCCGAGCGCATCCGCGCGCTGCTCGATCCCGAGGATAGTCTGCCCGCGGCGGGCCAAGGCGCGCTCGGCATCGAGATTCGCGCCGATCGCGCGGACCTCGCCGCATGGCTCGCGCCGCTGCATCATCAGCACACGGCGGCGGCCGTCGAAGCGGAGCGGATGGTGTCGCGCGCGCTCGGCGGCAGCTGCGAGGTGCCGCTCGCCGCCTACGCAACCTGGGGCGACGGCGCGCTGCATCTGCGCGGCATCGTCGCGACGCCGGACGGCCAGCGCGTACTGAGCGCGCAGGCGTCGGCGCCGGCGCCCACCATCGAACGCGCGCTCGCGCTCGGCGAGGAAGTGGCGCAGTCGCTCGCGCAGCAAGGCGCACTCGAGATCGTCCGCGCGCTCAGCACCGCGAGCGGTCCCGCGGCCGCGCCCGGCGCGGCGGCCAGCGAGTGATGGCCGCCGGCACGCCCGGGAAGGCGCCGTTCACGGTCGTGATGACGCGGCCGGCCGGCCAGTCGAGCGAACTCGTCGAACGGCTCGAAGCAGCCGGACTAGCGTCGCTCGACTTCCCGCTGATCGATATCGCGCCCGTCATCGACGACGCGCCGTTGTGCGCCGCGCTCGCGTCGCTCGAACGCTACGCGCTGGTCGTGTTCGTGTCGCCGAACGCGGTCGATCACGCGTTCGCGCGCCATCACGATATCTGGCCGCACGCGCTGCCGGTCGGCGTGGTCGGTCCGGGCAGCGTGCATGCGCTCGCGCGCCACGGCGTCAGCGCGCCGGAGCATCGCGTGATCAGCCCCGCGGCGGGTGCCGACGACGAATCGACGAGCTTCGACTCCGAGGGCCTGTTTGCGGCGATCGAGGCGCAATTCGGCGCCGCGGGCCTCGAAGGCAAGCGCGTGCTGATCGTGCGCGGCGACGGCGGCCGCGAATGGCTCAGCGAGCGCCTGCGTGAAGCTGGCGCCGAAGTCGACACGGTCGCCGCGTACCGGCGCATCGTGCCGGAGCCGTCGATCGGCGCCTGGGCGCGCGTGCACGAACTGCTCGCGGGCGCGCCGCACGCATGGCTTCTGACCAGCTCCGAAGGCGTGCGCAATCTGCAGGAACTCGCGCACGAGCATCTGACCGCCGGCGAGATCGAGCAGCTCAAACACGCGCCGCTCGTCACCCCGCATCCCCGCATCGCACAGACCGCGCGGGCATTGGGTTTTGATAGGATTACGGTGTCCGGCGCGGGCGACGAGCGCATGGTCCGCGCCCTCGTGGCCGCGGCCGCCGTGCCTCCCGTCGTCCAACCGGTACCCTCCAACCCGGCTCAACCACGCATGACTGAAACGAACGCATCCACGAACGCCTCACCTCAGCCGCCGGCAAGCACCGCCTTGCCGCCGAATCAACCCTTCACGCCGTACGAAGCGCAAAAGCGCCGCAGCACGAGCGGACCGCTGCTGTGGTTTGTCATCGTGGTGATCGCATGCGCGGTGGGCGTGGGCGGCTTCGCGATGAACCGCAAGCTGGTGCGCACCGAGCAGGAGCTCGCGCAGCGTCAGCAGGCCAACGACACGCAGACCAACGAGCTGCGCATCAAGATCGACCAGGCGCTCGCCACCGTGCATCAATCGGACGCGCAGGTCGCGCAGCTCGAAGGCAAGCTCGCCGATGCGCAGGCCGCGCAGCAGGCGCTGCAACAGCAGTACGCGGATCTCGCGCGCAATCGCGACGACTGGACGCTCGCCGAAGTCGGGCAGATGCTGTCGGCGGCCAGCCAGCAGTTGCAGCTGACCGGCAATACCCAGCTCGCGCTGTTCGCATTGCAAAGCGCCGATACGCGCCTCGCGGCGTCCGATAGCCCGCAGGCGCTCGCCGTGCGCAAGGCGATCGCGCAAGACATCGACAAGCTGAAGGCCGCACCGTCCACCGATCTGACCGGCCTCGCGATCAAACTCGACAACGCGATCGATCACGTGAGCGGCCTGCCGCTCTCGGGTGAAGCACCGATTCCGCGTGCCACGCCGCACGCGGCCACGTGGGCCGACACCGCGAAGGTGGCGGCGGCCACCGGCAAGCCGCGCTGGGAAGTGTGGATCGACGAGGTCACGCACGGCATCGGCGAACAGCTGTCGAGCCTCGTGCAGGTGCGCCGTATCGATAACGCCGACGCGATGCTGGTCACGCCGGATCAAGGCTACTTCGTGCGCCAGAACCTGAAGCTGCGTCTGCTATCGGCGCGTCTCGCGCTGCTGTCGCGCAACCAGACCACGCTGAAGTCCGACCTGCAGGCGGCGCAGTCCGCGTTGACGCGCTACTTCGACACTTCGTCGAAAGACACGCAGATGGTCGTCGATCTCGTCAAGCAGGTGGACGCCGGTTCGGCCGCGGTCGAGCTGCCGAACCTCGATACGAGCCTGCAGGCCGTCAATCAATACCGGAACCGGGGTTAATCATGGCGATCCGGGGACTTCTGTGGCTCGCGGCGCTGTTCGCCGTCGCGGTCATGCTCGCGGTGGGCGGGCGCTTCGACGCGGGGCAGGTGCTGCTGATCTATCCGCCGTACCGCGTCGACATGTCGCTGAATCTGTTCATCGTCGGGCTGGTGGTGCTGTTCATCCTTCTCTACGCGCTGTTGCGCATCATCCGCAATATCTGGCGCATGCCGCAGCGCGTCGCCGCGTACCGGGCGCGCGCGCGTGTCGCGAAGGCGCACGCGGCGTTGCGCGACGCGATCGGCAACCTGTACGCGGGACGTTTCTCGCGCGCGGAAAAGGCTGCCAAGGACGCGCTCACGAATGGCGACAACAAGGGCGCGGCCGGTTTGATCGCGGCGACCGCCGCGCATCGCATGCATGAGTACGGGCGGCGCGACGAATGGCTCGCGCAGATCGACGAGGCCGAGTGGCAGGACGCGCGCCTGATGGCCACCGCCGACATGCGCGCCGACGGCCGCGACGCCGACGGCGCGCTCCATGCGCTGACCGAGATGCAATCGCAAGGGGCGCGGCGCATCCACGCGCAGCAGATCATGCTGCGCGCGCAGCAGCAATTGAAGAACTGGGGCGAAGTGCTGAAGCTCGTGAAGACGCTGGAGAAGCGCGAGGCGATCCATCCGGCGGTCGCGGTGCGGCTGCGTCAGCTGGCGGCGGAAAATTTGCTCCGCGATCGTCGCCACAACGCTGAGGCGCTGCTCGAATTGTGGCATTCGCTGTCGGCGACCGAGCGTCATTCGCCGCGCCTCGCCGATACAGCCGCCGAACTGCTGGTCGCGCTGAATCGTCCGCAGGAGGCGCGCAAGATCGTCGAGGAAGCGCTTGCGCAGAACTGGGATGCGCGGCTGTTGCGGCGCTATCCGGACACGGCCGGCGGCGATGCGTTGCCGCTGATCCAGAAGGCCGAGGCGTGGCAGAAGGATCGGCCGGAAGACGCGGACCTGATGTTCGCGCTGGGGCGTCTGTGCCTGCATCAGCAGTTGTGGGGCAAGGCGCAGTCGTTCCTCGAACGCGCGCTGAAGCTCGCCGACAACGAGACGCTGAAGATCCGTTCGCATCGCGCGCTCGCGCGTCTGCACGAGCAGCTTGGAGATACCGACAAGGCGAGCGAGCACTATCGCGAGAGTGCGTTGGCGATGAACGTGACGTGAGTTAAGCCTCTTTAGCCGCTACCGGATGGCCGCAGCCTCGTGCTGCGGCCATTTGTTTTTCCGGCGCCGCTGTCCGGCTCGAATCGGCGGGACTGCGCTTTGCTTCACACCTCACCGGATGCGCAACCTAGGAGGTGTTCAAAGTGGCCAGCGACGCTATGACGGTGCAAACCGACACCCGCAGCGGCGACGTCGAGCGCAAGGGCGTCGTCGTCATTACAGGGGCAAGTGCCGGCGTGGGGCGCGCCACCGCGTCCGAGTTCGCGCGGCAGGGCTATGACGTTGGGCTGATCGCGCGCGAGCCGCGACGGCTCGCGCGTGCCGCCGAGGAGATCGCCGCGACCTATGGCGTGCGCGCACTCGCGTTGCCCGCCGACGTCGCCGATGCAGATGCGATCGAGCGCGCCGCGCAGCGCGTGAATCGCGAGCTGGGCGGCATCGACGTGTGGGTCAACGTCGCGATGGCGACCGCGTTTGCGCCGGTGTCCGCGCTCAGTGCGCGCGATGTCGAACGCGGCACGCAGGTGACCTATCTGGGGCAGGTCAACGGCATGCTGGCGGCGCTCCCCGTGATGCGCGCGCGCGGGCACGGGACGATCGTCAATGTCGGCTCGGCGCTCGGGTACCGGTCGGTGCCGTTGCAGTCGATCTATTGCGGCGCGAAGTTCGCCGTGCGCGGCTTTACCGATTCATTGCGTTCCGAGTTGCTGCACGACGGGGTCGATATCCATCTGACGATGGTCGATCTGCCCGCGGTCAATACCCCGCAATTCGACTGGGCGCTCAATCGCACGGGGCGCAGGGCGCGGCCGGTGGCGCCGGTGTTTCAGCCGGAAGTGGCGGCGCGGGCGATCTACTTTGCGGCCACTCATCGGCGGCGGCAGGTGTGGGTCGGGTGGTCGACGGTCAAGGCGATCCTCGCGAACCGGATCGCGCCGACGCTGCTCGACCACTATCTCGCGCGTGCGGGTTACGACGGGCAACTGACCGATGAACCATTGCCCGCCGATGCGCCCGCGAATCTCTACGAGCCGGTGCCCGGCCACTACACCGCGCATGGCCGCTTTGACGATGAAGCGCGCGCGTACTGCTGGGAGCTGTTTACCGATCGGCATCGCAACGCGGTGTATGGCGCGGCGGTGCTGGCGCTGGCAGGGGCCGTCGGGTGGCTGCTGAGGCGCAAGCGGCCTTGATACGCAATCGGTGTGCCTCCTCCCTGTCGCCGATGAAAGGCCTGGACTATCCTACGAATGACAGTGCCGCACACAATCCGTGCCGCGGCGTCCTCAACTGCGCACATTCCAAAAATGGAAGCGGACAGGCCCGTTCCTCACAAAGAGCAGACCATTGCAAGCAGCGCGCACCGCTGGATGCGCTGGCTGCCGGGACTGACAGTGCTCAAGGCGTACCGCTTGAGCTGGCTGCCGAGTGATCTGACGGCCGGACTGGTACTGACCACGATGCTGGTGCCAGTCGGGATCGCTTACGCGGAGGCATCGGGGGTCCCCGGCGTGTTCGGCCTCTACGCGACGATCGTCCCGTTGCTGGCGTACGCGCTGTTCGGCCCGAGCCGGATTCTCGTGCTCGGCCCCGACTCCGCGCTTGCGGCTCCGATTCTGGCGGTCGTCGTGCAAGTGGCGGCGGGCGACCCGTCGCGCGCGATTGCGGCGGCCAGCATGATGGCGATCGTGTCCGGGGTGTTCTGTATCGTGATGGGCTTGCTGCGGCTGGGATTCATCACAGAATTGCTGTCTAAGCCCATTCGATACGGCTATATGAACGGCATCGCGCTCGCCGTGCTGATCAGTCAGTTACCCAAATTGTTTGCCATTTCGATCGAAGAGCGCGGGCCATTGCGGGACATCGTGAGCCTCGTGCAGGCCATCGCCGATGGCAAATCCAACTGGTACAGCTTCGCGGTGGGCGCGGGAAGCCTCGTGCTGATCCTGTTTCTCAAGCGCTTCGAGAAACTGCCGGGCATCCTGATCGCCGTGATCGTCGCGACGTTGTGCGTGAGCGCATTGCACCTCGATAACGTCGGCGTGAGAGTGCTCGGCAAGATCCCTCAAGGCCTGCCGACCTTTGCACTACCGTGGCTCACCGATGCCGATCTGGTGAAGATACTGCTCGGCGGCTGCGCGGTCGCGCTGATTTCGTTCGCGGATACCAGCGTACTGTCGCGGACTTTCGCGGCACGTTTTCGCAGCCGCGTCGACCCCAATCAGGAGATGGTCGGGCTCGGCGTGGCCAATCTGGCGGCGGGCCTGTTCCACGGTTTCCCGATCAGCAGCAGTTCGTCGCGCACGCCGGTCGCCGAGGCGGCGGGCGCGAAGACGCAACTGACGGGCGTGGTCGGCGCGCTGGCGGTCGCGGCGCTGCTGCTGGTCGCGCCCAACCTGATGCACTACCTGCCCAACAGCGCGCTCGCCGCGGTTGTCATCGCGGCGGCGATCGGCCTGTTCGAGATCACGGACCTGAAGCGGATTTTCCGCATCCAGCAATGGGAGTTCTGGCTGTCGATGGCCTGCTTTGCCGGCGTCGCGGTGTTCGGCGCGATTCCAGGCATCGGCTTCGCGGTGGTGATCGCGATCATCGAGTTTCTGTGGGACGGCTGGCGACCACACTACGCGGTGCTCGGTCGCGTCGAGGGTTTGCGCGGCTATCACGACCTGGAGCGTTATCCGCACGCGGAGCGAATCCCCGGACTCGTGCTGTTTCGCTGGGATGCACCGCTGTTCTTTGCGAATGCCGAGCAGTTTCAGGAGCGCCTGCTCGAAGCCGTCGCCGACTCGCCGGCACCCGTCAAGCGCGTGGTGGTGGCGGCCGAACCGGTGACGAGCGTGGACGTCACCTCGGCCGACATGCTGCGGGAGCTGACGCGCTCGCTCGACGAGCGCGGAATTGCACTGCACTTTGCGGAGATGAAAGATCCGGTTCGCGATAAGCTCAGGCGCTTCGAGCTGACCGATCTGATCGGCGATGCGCGCTTTCATCCGACGGTCAGTAGCGCGGTTGATAACTATGTCGAGACGGTTGGGGAGGAATAGTTTTCGGAGCTGAGGCTAGATCACCGGGGAACGGGTTTGCGCCTGGCGTTTGCTTTAGAAATGGCTGTGAAAACGGTTTGGGACCGCGCCAGTTCACTCCTGTTCTTGGTCATCCCGCGACGCCCTTTGCCACCATCTGTTCACGACGGATTCTGTTCACGGTGGCGCGGTCGCAGCGCGGAATAGTCACGATCAAGATGAACGTCCATCAGGACCGGCGTTTTGGATTCGTCGGGCGCCGGGTCCTTTGGGTCGGGGTCCCCGAAAGCAAACTCGACGTCCACCGGAAATCGGCTGGTTGGCAGGTCTGAGGCACGATAGCGATAGTGATGCAGACGAACCTGCGGCGGTACTGTTCCCATATCGTTGCCGGGCCGCCGCTCGCCATTGCCGTCGATCCAGTAACCGATATCGACCTGGAGGAGATCTTCCAGTGTCGAGCGGTTAACGTCGGTCAATAGTGGACTGAAGCGGATCGTGAAGTGCGTCGCGACTTGCTTCACTTTTGCGCGGTCGGGGGAGGGGACGAGCGGATCGGGTATCGCAACTACGATGATTTGCGTATCCGGCAAGACCGGATTCACGAAGGAATACTCCGTAACACCTACTACACCGCGCTCAGGCCGCGCCGCAAGAATTTGGCCGAATATCGTATGCGCGGGATCGAAGGGCTGGTCGTCCCGCAGGATCGCCATTGCCGTGGTCAATATTCTGAAGGCCATGTCGCGCTGCTCGTCGGTCACAGTGTCCCTCGTCTCAGTTTCTGGCGCTGACGGTCCTGTGAGCGTCGACGTACTGGGCTGTGCAGGTACTGAGTTTGCGAACGTGAGGATCATCAGGATTCTGCCAATCGGTCTTAACCACCTCCGCGCAAGCGTCGGCATCTTCTTCATGAAGTTGGCTCCTATAGTTAGCTTCGAATTGCGCCATCTTTTGTGCTGTTTCCGCAGACGTTCAACAGGCCGCTCAAGACGGGCTCTGTCCACGGCGTCGCGGTTTCAGCGCGGAATAGTCACGATTCAGGAGAACGTCCATCAGGACCGGCGTTTTGGGTTCATCAGGCGCTGGATTGTTTGGGTCTGGGTCGCCGAAAGCTAATTCGACATTCACCGGATACCGGCTCGTCGGCAGATTCGAAGCACGATAGCGATAGCTATGCAGCCGAATCTGTGGCGGAGCCGTGCCCATATCATTGCCGGGCCGCGGCTCGCCATTGCCGTCGACCCAGTAACCGATATCGACCTGCAGGAGATCTTCCAGTGTCGAGCGGTTAATGTCGGTCAATAGTGGACTGAAGCGGATCGTGAAGTGCGCCGCGACTTTCTTCACTTTTGTGCGGTCGGCGAAGGGGTCGAGCGGATCGGGTACCGCTAAGACAATGATTTGCGTCCGCGGGAAGGCCGGATTCACGAAGGAATACTCTGTACCGCCTCCTTTGCCGCGCAGAGGGTCAGCCGCAAGAAGTCGGCCGAATATCGTATGTGCGGGATCGAAGGGCTGGTCGTCCCGCAGGATCGCCATTGCAGTGGTCAATATCCTGAAGGCCACGTCGCGCTGGGCGTCAGTCACAGTCTGTCTCATCTCAGCTCCTGCCCCCGACAGTGCTGAGGGCGTCGGCGTACTGAGCTGGGCAGGTACCGGGATTGCGAGCGAGAGGATCACGAGGATTCTGCCAGTACGCCTGGACCACCTCCGCGCAAGCGTCGGCACCTTCTTCATGAAGTTGGCTCCTATAGCCGGTTTCGAATTGCGCCATTTTTTGTGTGGGAGCAGAAACGTTTAGCAGGTCACACCAAGACGGCCTCTAATCATGATGTCGCGGGCGCAGCGCGGAATAGTCACGATCAAGGTGCACGTCCATCAGGACCGGCGTTTTGGATTCGTCAGGCGTCGGATCGTTTGGATCTGGGTCGCCGAAAGTAAATTCGACGTCCACTGGGAACCGGCTCGTTGGCAGAGTCGAAGCGCGATAGCGATAGTGATGCAGACGAACCTGCGGCGGCACCGTGCCCATATCATTGCCCGGGCGCCGCTCGCCGTTGCCGTCGATCCAGTAGCCGATATCGTCCTGGAGGAGATCTTCCAGCGTCGAGCGGCTAATGTCTCTCAATAGCGGACTGAAGCGGACTGTGAAGTGGGTCACGACTTGCGTGACTTTCGTTCGATCGGCAGAGGGGGAGGCAGGATCCGGCGCCACAAATAGAATAATTTGCGTCCGCGGGAAAGCCGGATTCACGAAGGAATACTCCGTAGCACCTACTTGACCACGCAGAGAATCAGCCGCAAGAATCTGGCCGAATATCGTGTGCGCGGGATCGAAGGGCTGGTCGTCCCGCAGGATCGCCATTGCGGTGGTCAATATCCTGAAGGCCATGTCGCGCTGGGCGTCGGTCACAGTCGGTCTCATCTCAGCTCCTGGCCCCGACGATCCTGAGGGCGTCGGCGTACTGAGCTGTGCATGTACCGGGATTGCGAACGAGAGGATCATCAGGATTGCGCCAGTAGGCCTGAACCACTTCCGCGCAGGCGTAGGCATCTTCTTCACGAAGTTGGCTCCTGTAGCCGGTTTCGAATTGCGCCATTTTTTGAGCTGTTTCAGCAGAGACATTCAGCAGGTCACTCAAGAAGGGCTCTGTCCATGGTGTCGCGGTTTCAGCGCGGAATAGTCACGATTCAGGAGAACGTCCATTAGGACCGGCGTTTTGGATTCGCCAGGCGTCGGATTGTTTGGGTCTGGGTCTCCGAAAGCCAAATCTACATCCACCGGGAACCGGCTCGTTGGCAGATTCGAAGCACGATAGCGATAGCCATGCAGACGGACCTGCGGCGGCAACACTCCCATATCATTGCCGGACCGCCGGATGCCGTCCCCATCGATCCAGTAGCCGATATCGAGAGGAAAGAGGTCTTCCAGCGTCGAGCGGCTAATGTCTGTCAATAGTGGACTGAAACGGATCGTGAAGTCGGTGACGACTTGCTTGACTTTCGTGCGGTCGGCGGAGGGGTCGAGCGGATCGGGTATCGCAACTACGATGATTTGCGTCTCCGGCAAAACCGGATTCACGAAGGAATACTCCGTAACACCTACTACACCGCGCTCAGGCCGCGCCGCAAGAATTTGGCCGAATATCGTGTGCGCGGGATCGAAGGGCTGGTCGTCCCGCAGGATCGCCATTGCGGTGGTCAATATCCTGAAGGCCATGTCGCGCTGGGCGTCGGTCACAGTCGGTCTCATCTCAGCTCCTG
>NZ_JBFRCK010000037.1:0-80361 GCF_040965775.1 Paraburkholderia sp. BR10954 | reverse complement strand
GCGCAATCGCAACCGCAACACGCGCTCACTCGCGCTGAAGTTCGCGCGGAGCTGGTTCAATTGCAAAAGGCCGGCTACAACCCCGCCAGCGACAACACGCAATATCCGCAGAACATCGAGGCGGCCGAGGCGCGCATCAGTGCGGGCCATGACGCTACCGCCTACGGCGGCGTCGCGAACGGCAGTTCGGCTTCGGGCTCGCAGGTGCCGATGAAGCATGCGGCGGCGGATCGCGTATATGACGGCTCCAACGTCGTCGGCCTCGGTTCCATCTACGCGCATTCGTGATCGACACAAATGAGCAAGCCGTCCGCGCGCATCGATTCGTGTCGACGCGCGGACGCCTTGTTTTACCCACCTGATGAGAAAAAACGATGACCACGCTGCTGAAAAAAATTCTCGGTTCCGTTCTGTTGCTGGGCGGACTGTTCGCATTGCAGGCCACGGAGTTCGCGCAGGCTGCGCCGTCCGACGACCTGAAGGGCAAGAACGTCGTGCTCGTTCATGGCGCCTTCGCTGACGGGTCGAGCTGGGACAAAGTGATCCCGTTGCTCGAAGCGCGCGGCCTGCATGTCGTGGCCGTGCAGAATCCACTGAGTTCGCTCGCCGACGACGTGGCCGCAACCCGGCGCGTGATCGCGCAGCAAAACGGACCTGTGATTCTGGTCGGCCATTCATGGGGCGGCGTGGTGGTTAGCGAAGCCGGCAACGACGACAAGGTGAAGAGCCTCGTATACGTCGCGGCATTTGCGCCGGACAACCGCCAGTCCATCGCCGACATCACGAAAGACAAACCCGCTCCGGTCTGGGCTAGCGAGTTGCGCAAGGACTCGGCCGGCTATCTGACTCTATCGACCCACGCGGTGCTCGACGACTTCGCGCAAGATCTGCCGCTGCCGCAGAAACGCCTGATCGCGGCGACGCAGCAGCCGTGGGCCGCTGGCTGTATCGACGACAAGGTGACGAACGCCGCCTGGCATGACAAGCCGTCGTATTTCGTGGTGTCGGGCCGCGACCGCATGATCGATCCGGCCTTGCAACTGGAGATGGCGAAGCACATCGAAGCGAAGATCACGCGCGTCGACACGAGCCATGTCGCGATGCTGAGTCAGCCGCAAGCGGTGGCCGACGCGATCATTGCCGCGTCGCGGGCCGCGCATTGAACCGCGCAGTCTGATCGCCAATCAGATTGCGATCGATGGAATGCTCTTCATGCAGCGCAGCGCGAACATCGAGCGGCTATGGCGAATGCCTGCGATCTTGTAGAGCTTTTCGCGCAGGAAGCGTTCGTAGCCGGCGGTGCCGTCTACCGCGACCTTGACCAGGTAGTCGTAATCGCCGGACACCAGGTACGCTTCGAGTACTTCGCTGAGCGTGGCGAGCTCGGCGCCGAAGCGCGCGAGTGCGTCTTCGTCGTGGCGGTCCAGCGTGACTTCGAGCAGCACGACGTCCGCGAAACCGAGCTTCTGCTGATCGAGCAAGGCAACATAGCCGCGGATATACCCTTCGTTTTCGAGCTGCCGCGTGCGATTCCAGCACGCGGTGGTCGACATGCCGACCAGTTCGGCAAGATCCGCATTGCTGAGCCGGGCGTTCTTCTGAAGCTCGCGCATGATCTTGCGATCGAGGGCGTCGAGCGGGCGGTTTCGGGTGTTCATCAACGATGGCGGAAGAATATTTTGCTGAACAATATTATAGGTGAAGATCGTTCCGAATAGGCGGCATCAGCGGATGCGTTTAAGAAGCCTATCCAGCCGGGCTTGGGGTATATTTTCAACGTGCATTCATGCCCGGTACATCCGCCCGGACCGCAGGCCTCGCGCCGGCGATCCTCCGCGGCCAAAAGCCGCTTTTTCGGTGTCCCGCCGCCTTCACGGTAAGGCGGCACGCGGGCGAATTCCGGCGTTACCCACGCCGGAAGGCGCGCTCGCCGGGCATGGACGCATGTCGCCGCATGTGTCTATCGCAACTCTCTTTTGCCTGCTGATTCGCCAATGCCGATCCAGTTGTATGTTTCGTTTCTTCTCGCGTCCGCGTACTCGTTTAGTCGCCCGGTCCGGTCAATGTTCTTACGATGAGTCAGGCGCTAAGGGCTGGATGGCGCGCGGCATTGCCCTGTGTATGGGGTGGCACCTGCGCGGTATTGCTGCAACTCGCATTTACCGCGTTGTGTCTGAACTCGCTATTGCTGATCGATGAGCGCGCGCTAATCATGATGCGCTGGGCCGGCGCGATTTATCTGGTTTATCTTGGTTTCAAACAATGGCGAAGCGGCACATGCGCGGCTTCGCCGCTTCTGGCCAAGAGAGCCGGACAACGCGGCTTGTTTTGGCGCGGCTTTGCGACGTCGGGCCTGAATCCGAAAACGCTATTGTTCTTTCCGTCTTTCTTTCCACAGTTCATCAGTACTTCGTCGAATGAAGCGCATTGGTCGGCCAATCATCAGTACTTTTTGCTGGCCAGTACTTTTGCGCTGATGTTCGCGTTGGGCGTCGCATCGACGGCAATCTTCTCACACCGTCTGCGCACGGTTCTGCAGCGGCCCGCGCGGCTGCGCGTCGTGAACCGCCTGATGGGTAGCTTGCTGGTTGGAATGGGCGCGCTGATGGCGGCGGTACGCTGACTGCGAAACGAGCCGCATACCGCCGCCGCGGGGACAACGTCACCCTTATCGTCTGTACCGCGCGATATCAATGGAAAATGAGGTACAGGATGATCAGTACGATCAACGGAACGCCGAGTAGCCAGCCAATCAGGTAAGGCATGATGTCATCTCCTTTCGTATATAAGTTCGAATACGCAGGAGTGTCAGCAGGCCGCGTGCCTGAGTCGAAACGGCACCAGGCTGCGATGCATAGGGGTGTCGTATCTCGTGCCCGTATCGTTCTTTAGCCGTTATTCGAGAAGCCCGGATACAGCGTCATCCCGCCATCGACGAACAGCGTCGTGCCGACGACGTAATCGCTTTCATCGGAAGCAAGCCACACCGCCGCCTTGCCGATATCTTCCACGGCGCCGACGCGTCCATAGGGAATCAACTGCAATAGTTTGTCGAGTGCCGCTTGCGAATCCCACGCGTCCTGATTGATCCGCGTACGGATCGCGCCCGGCGCAATCGAATTGACGCGAATGCGCTCGGGAGCCACTTCCTGCGCCAACGATTTCATGAACATCTGAACGCCGCCTTTCGACGCGGCGTAATTTACGCGCCCCGCCCACGGAATGACCTCGTGAACGGAACTCATGCAAATGATCTTGCCGAGTGCTTTCGATACGGTCGTCAGGCCGCGGCGGCGGAATTCTTTTACTGCGGCCTGGCAGGTTAGAAACTGGCCGGTCAGATTCGTCGACAGCACGAGTTGCCAATCGTCGAGCGTCATGTCGGCGAATGCGCTGTCCTTCTGCAGTCCGGCATTCGCGACCACGATATCGATGCCGCCAAAGCGCGCGCGACTCGCGTCGAAGAGGTTCGCTACCTGAGCGGGATTGGATACGTCTGCCTGGATCGCGATTGCCGATCCACCGGATTCTTCTATTTCGTCGGCGAGCTTTTCATCAGGTTGCGCGTGCGAATGATAATTGAGCACGACCGCCGCGCCAGCATCCGCGAGTGCTTTGGCGACGCCATAGCCGATTCCCGAACTCGCGCCGGTAATCAGCGCGACCTGATTGGCCAGTAACTTTTCCATTTGAGTGCTCCGGCAACGACGAAAGGCGAAGCCGCCACCTACCGGCGCGCGACATCGCGCGGATAGACGGCGGCCCGCCTCTGGTGTTGCAGTCCACGACGCGTGGCCTATATCACGCCGGCAACTAGCAGAACGATCACCACGATCAATACGATGCCGAGTCCGCCGGTCGGACCATAGCCCCACGCCCGGCTGTGCGGCCACGCCGGAAAAGCGCCGATCAGCAGCAGAATCAGCACGATGAGAAGAATGGTTCCTAGCATGTTATGACCTCCGCCTGGTTGAAGGGGACCTGCTGTACCCAGGTTGCCCACAGGGCCGCAGGGTCATCCCTAGAGAGCAAACCGTGTACCCAAGGCCGATCCTTTAAGAGGATCACAGTGGCAGCGCACGCCGGTGCGGAGATTCGCGAGTCAATTAAAACGGCACCCATTGCGCTCAAAACATGAGCAGGGTGCCGTTTTTCCAATTGCGGACACGTCGCGCGTCCTATAGAAGGTAGGGTCCGTTGATGCGGCCTTCGAAGATCGCGGTGTTGATGTCCCAATCGTCGACGGTGCCCGTGCCGCCACCGTCCACCTTGACGACTACCGATCGGCCGCCGCGCAACATTTCTCCTTGACGTCAAAAGGCGAGCACAGTGCGGCGCCCGCCTCGATTTCTGCAAGGCCTATGCCAACGTAGGGGAAGTGAGCCGCAAAATGGAGCGGGGGCCGCGATGCGAAACCTGGCAAGGATCCGCGCGATAGCCGCATTGAATCACACCGGAAACGACCGCGATCTCGAGTCGAAGTGTTTGCGCGCGTCGCACGGGTCGCGTGTGAATGGTTGGGGCGCAGCGCAGCGTCGCGCGTGGCGAACCGAGGCGTGCAACGCTCTATCGCAAGCCCAAACGGAAACGGCACGCGCCCTGTGCGCGTGCCGTGATGCTGAAACGCCCCCGCGAGCAATGCTAGCGGCGTCGCCCTTTGCGCGGCGCAGCGGCTTCCGCGATACGCAGATGCGCGTCCGGAAAGCCCGGCGGGTATTCGACGACGCGAGTCGCGGCCGGCACCAGCGGCGCGGCGAGACTCGAACGCGCGCCGACGCGAGCGCCGCCGACGATCGCGGCCATCGCCTCGCGGTCGAGTTCGACGCTTTCGGTCAGATCCTTGATGCTCAGCTTGGCCATGACGGCTCCAGAAAAACGCGCCGGCGGCCAGACCCGTTCGGGTTCCGGCCGCCGGGCTCGGAATGTGTTCAGTGTGCTATTCGTTTTACTGCGGTCTCAACGCACTATCAGTATAGGAAATCCGTTCGCGGCGTGCGCGGTCGTGGTGCTGTCGCGGCAGTGAAGGAACCCCCGGTCCCCCGCGGCTTACACGGCGGAGAGGTTCGCGCCCGCCAGGATCGGATCGACTTTCAGCTTCGGCAGCACGACGTCCGAGCCGATATAGCCGATGTCATTGAGCGCTGCGACATTGACGATTTGCTGTTGAGCCAGATTCTGAGTGACGTTGACATTGACGTTGACGTTGGCGATGCCGGCAAGGCTGCCGAGACCACCAGGGCCCGAGGGCATGGGCACGTTGCTGCCGGTGCCGCCGGCGATCCCGGACATGGTCCGGCGATCGAGTTCGCGCGCGCCGGGCAGATCGCGAATCATGAGGGATGACATGGCGTTTCTCCTAAAACGTATGGAAGGCGGACATGCATGGCTTGCGGCGAAGCGGCCCGCGACAGCGGGCGCCTCGCCGCGCCATGCATTAGTGGCCGTTAGAGTTGCTCGACACGACATACGGGCTGAGCGTCGAGTCGATGCCTTCGGAGAACGCAACGTTGTTGCCGTTGGCGTTCTGGAAGTTCAGTTCCGTGTTGATGAATTGCGAGGTGGTGCTGTTCTTGATGCGCGTCGGCGCATAGACCGGGGCGAAGCTGTAGTACTGGCTGGGGCCATAGCCACCGCGTACGGCTTTCATGGCCTTGCTGTCGAGTTGTTCGGTAACGGACAGGTCTTTGATCATCAGCGTTTTCATGGTGAGTCTCCTGAAGGAAGTTTTCGCAGTGTCGCGAGTGGTTTCGAGCAATTCGTTTGCTCGGACATCACTAATGCACAGGCTGTGCCAGTGGTGGCCACGTATCCTGAGGAAATCGACGAAGCCTTGTCGTATAAGGGTTTTGCGCGAGGTCCGGCCGCCGTGCCGGTCCTCTCGAACCGCGTTGACGCGCTCCGGGCGGTGGCGGCAGTCCGACATCGCGGCGGACCCTGTTGGCTCGCACACGACATTGCACGCGACCCCATGCGGCGCGGCGCGCGGCTCATGCCTGGTTTGCCTGGTTTGCGAAAGCGCGGACCGGGAGCTAGTATCGAAACGGCACATGTAACTGGATACGACAGCTTCTCTATCGACCCGCGTGGCGTCGGTCGCATGCGACACGGTCCAGCGGCAACGGCGGTGCTTCGCAAAAATGGCTAGCCTTGCGCGTGTGATTCTCGACTTCCAGAGCGGCGAGCTGTCGCGCGACGAGTTCGTCGCGCAGCTCGACAGCGCGTTGGCGACCGAGCAACTCGGTCCGACGCGGCTGCTGGAGACGCTGTACGCCGCGCATCACAAGTCACCGTTGCCCGAGGATCTCTATCTGGAAGTGCGGCGGCGCATCGAGCTGCTGCGCGTGTCGAACGTCGCGGCGGGTGGCGAGGAAACCGGCATACAGACCACGGTCGATCTACCGTCGCCGCGTTCGTCGAGCGCGGGCGGCGCTGGCAGCGCGGGCAGCGCAAGTACCACTGGAAGCACCGCGCACGAAACCATCAAAGGCATCGGCGATACCCTGAACAACCGCTTCGTGCTCGAAGAGTGCCTCGGCGTGGGCGGCATGGGCACCGTGTACAAGGCGCTCGATCTGCGCAAGCTCGAAGCGTCGGACCGCAAGCCCTATCTCGCGATCAAGGTTCTGAACGTCCAGTTTCGCGGCAATCCGAATTCGCTGGTCGCGTTGCAGCGCGAAGCACGCAAGGCGCAGGTGCTCGCGCATCGCAACATCATCACCGTGTACGACTTCGACCGCGACGGGCCGATCGTCTATCTGACGATGGAGTACCTGAGCGGTAAGCCGCTCAGCCAGCTGCTGCGCACGCCTGGATATCAGGGGATGCCGGTGCGGGCCGCGCTGCCGATCGTGCGCGGCATGTGCGCGGCGCTCGCGTACGCGCACGAGCGCGGCTTCGTCCATTGCGATTTCAAACCCGCGAACGTGTTTCTGACCACCAATGCCGAAGTGAAAGTGATCGACTTCGGCATCGCGCGCGTATTCCAACGGCCGGAAGAGGAGAGCGACGCGACCGTGTTCGATCCCGGCAGTCTCGGCGCGTTGACGCCGGCCTATGCGAGCCCGGAGATGATCGAGCATCGCGAGCCTGACCCGCGCGACGACATCTACGCGCTTGGCTGCATCACCTACGAGCTGCTGACCGGACATCATCCGTTCGACCGCCTGTCGGCCACGCAGGCGCGCAATGCCGAGTTCAAGCCGCAGCGTCCGCCGAATCTCGATGCGCGCCAATGGCGCGCGTTGCGTGCCGCGTTGTCGTTCGACCGCAATACGCGGATGCCGAGCGTCGTGCGCTTTATTGCCGAGTTCGACAATGAAGCGCGCGCGGAGAAGTCCGGGTCGCTCGCATGGGCCGGGCTCGCTACGCTGGCCGTCGTGTGCGCGGTTACGGTGGGCGTGTTCGCTGTTCGCTCGGGGTCCAACCGGCAGCAGGCCGCGCGTTCCGAGGCGGCGGGACCGCTGGGCGATCAGGTCGACCGGGCGGCTGCGGCGTCCGCTGTCGCGCCTGCAACGAATGCCGCACAGACAGCGCCTTCGGCTGGCGCGAATGAACGCAGTACTACCACGGGTGGTGCGGCCGCAACCGCGACGCCGGCGCCCGCGCCCAAGCCCGCGTTGACGCTTGCCGCGATCACGCCCACGCTTGCCCGGGTACCGTGCTCGGCTTTATCGGGCGCGGTGCAGGACCACGCACTGACGGTGCGCGGTTTCCTGTCGCAGCGGTACGGCGCCGCGCGTCTGAAGGAGACCTTGGCGGCGCTGCCTGGCGTCGATACGGTTTCGCTCGACGTGCGGCCGCTCGCCGACGACAAATGCGACTTCGTCAAAACGCTTGCGCCGTTTCTGGTGCGCAACTGGCAGGCGGGACGGGCAGCGTCGCTGCACATGCGACCGCCAAGCGGTTTGCTGACCGAGAACGACTCGCTGGTGGTCGACCTGAAAGCGCCTCCGTTCGATTCCTTCGCGACCGTCGACTACTACCAGTTAGACGGCCACGTCGTGCACATGGTGCCGAGCCGTCTGTGGCCGGACAACCAGATGCAGGCCAGCGGCGGTCCGTACACGATCGGCAGCAATGCGGGCGATTGGACCGTATCGAAGCCGTTCGGCTCGGAGATGGTGGTGCTCGTGGTGACCCCGGTGCCGCTGTTCGACAAGCTGCGCCCGGAAAGCGAAGCGCGCGCCGATTATCTGCGCGCGCTCGAGACGCGGTTGAAGCAGATCGGCGGCCAATACGGGCAGGATCGTCTATTGGCGGACTTCGCGCCGATTACGACCAAACCCGCCAAGCCATGATCCGTCAGAGAGCCAATCGAAACGGCCCTCAGCGCAAATCCTTGACGACGCGAAAACCGTTCTGCGATTGACGCACGCCCGCGCTGTATTTGAAGCGCGTCGCGCTGAGCATGTAGTCGCCGCCTTCGCGCCATGAGCCGCCGCGAATCGTGCGCATCTCGCAGCCGGGCGCGTCCCATGCATGGCCGTCGGCGGGTGCGCCCTGATAGGAGTTGTGCCAGCAGTCGGCGGTCCACTCCCAGACGCCGCCGTTCATGTCGTACAGACCCAGCGGATTCGCGGCGAACGTGCCGACGTTTTCCGGTCCTTCCTTGTGCCACGGGTCGCCGCAGTCCTTGCAATTGGCGTTGCCCTTGCGCATCTGATCGCCCCACCAGTACGCGGTCGTGGTGCCGGCGCGATCCGCGTATTCCCATTCGGCTTCGGTCGGCAGACGGTACGGTTTGCCGGTCGTTTTTGCGAGCCATTTGACGTACTGCTGCGCGTCGTCCCAACTCAGATCGCGCGCGGGTGCGGTCTTGATGCTATTGCTCTCCGGGGTCAGCTTCTGGCATGCGCCGGCGGCGACGCACGCATTCCATTGCTCGACCGTCACCGGGAATTTGCCGATCGCGAAGGGTGCGCCGATGCTCACGTGATGCACGGGCTTTTCCGAAGGGTCGTCGGTATTGCTGCCCATTGCGAACGAGCCGGCGGGTACGGCGACCATGATCGGACAGGCGGCGCAGTCGCGGATTTCACCGGCGGTCGGCGGATGGGCGACGGTCTTTTCGGCGAAGGGCGCAGCGGCGGCCGTGGCGGGCGGCGTCGGCGCTGGCGCGGCAGCGGGGCGCGGTGGTGGCGGCGCGGCCGCGCTCGCTTGCGCCGCGGGATGCGCGAGCTGGGCAGGCGGTGCGGGTGGCGCGACGTGACCGCTCTGCGCCGCGGGCGCAGCGGGCGGCGCAGCACTCACCGCCGGAGTCGATGCCGCCGCGCGCAATCGATCGATACGCGCATGCGCGAGTGTGGCGAAGCGCCCATTCGGATAGGCCTTCAGATAAGCCTCGTAATCGGCTGGGTAGTTGCTGTCCTTGATCGACTCCCAGAACGTGATTTCGTATTGTTCGCCGCTTTCCTTCGGCATGATGCCGCGACTGCGCGGTATTGCGGCGCGATCGTCCGACGTAATCGACGACGCGATAGTGCGTTCGCCACTGGTGGGAATGGAAGTACGCGCTACGGAGAGCCACGGCTGCTGCGCTCCGCGAGTGGCGGCGCGCACTTGGATGGCGACTTGGCGGAACAGCGCGGCGAGCGATTGGGACGATGCGTAGGCATCATCGAGCGCTTGCAGCAACGCACCGGTGTAGACGCCATGCCGTGGACCGTCCGCCGCGAAACCACCCGGCGCGGTTGCGTAGGCAATCACGGTGTTGGCAGCGAGCTTCGGTTGGTCGATCGCAATCTCGGCGGGCCTAAATGGATCGTCGAGGCAGGTATCGAGAATCAGCAGATTGAGCCGGCCGGCGCGAGCGGATTGCATCGCATGCAAGACGGTATTCAGTTCGACGCCGTTATTCAGCAGCGACACCGGTGCGCGGTTATCGGCTCGAGCATCGAGTCCCGCCGGCAACAGCAGCGTTTGTCCGGCTACCTGCATGCCGTGTCCGGCGAAATAGAACAGCCCGATATCGCCTGTCTTCAAACGTCGTTGAAATTCGTCGATCGCCGCGCGCATTTGCGGCGGCGTCGCATTCGTGCGCGTGATGACTTCGAAGCCACGCGCCCGGAGTGCAGCGCCGATCGATTCGGCGTCGCGCGGCGCGTTGGCGCGGATCGGGTTAGCGGCGTCGCCGTATTCGCCATTTCCTATCACGAGCGCGATACGCCGCGAATGGGTGTCGTCGCGTGACGAAGCAAAGGGTGAAAGAAGCAGAGCGGTATCCGCCGGCCGCCCCGGTTCACTCGTCACCGAAGCCGCACTCGGCTCGATGAATTCGCGTTGCGTCGCGGCACCGGCGCTATCCCACTGCGCCTGGATTGCCCCAACCACGCACACCAGCAGGAATCGTCGCCACATCGTTTTATCCTGTTTGTACCGGACAGAATTCAGGCATTCGCGCACCACGATCGCGCTGTCCGCGCTCATTATTAACGATAGCACGCGCTTCGCGTCACAACTGTCCGGGAGTCCTGAACGCGTCATACGGTTAACGAGCATTGCGTATCTTTTTGGCAAGTTACGTTCTAAGCTGATTCACAAAGTCACCTCACACGGCCGTTTTAACTAGGTGGCGGTCTACCGGTTTCAATCCGCGACAAGCCGCTCGAACACCCGGATGGCCATCGATAGCCGGGCCCAGCCATGACTCCTGTTCGGGAGAGTGCGCTATGCGAAGAACCCGTGTTTCCTCTCTTTTCGGCAGACGTGATCCGGCACAAGCGCATTGCGGCGGATTGCGCGCGGCGGTGTGCGCGACGCTCGTCGCGGTGTGCATCGGCATAGGAACGGGCGGCGTCGCGCGCGCCGAGCAGACGGCGTCACCGCCGGGGGCCGAGGAGTACATCATCTGGCCGTCGGATGGCGCGGTGATTCACGGCGGCAAGCTGTGGGTGCGCATGGGGCTGCGCAATATGGGCGTGTGTCCGAAGGGCATCGCGTTTCCGAATACCGGCCACCATCATCTGCTGATCGACACGGATTTGCCCGCGCTCGACCAGGAGATTCCATCGGACCGCCAGCACCTGCATTTCGGCGCGGGCGAAACCGACGCGCGCATCGAGTTGCCGCCCGGCAAGCACACGCTTCAGCTGATTCTCGGCGACCATCATCACGTGCCGCACAACCCGCCGGTGTATTCGAAGAAGATCACCATCACTGTGCTAAAAGACTAACGCGATTCGTTGGTTCGAACTGGTCAAGCCGGAACGGAGAGTCCTGATGAACAAGATCATTGCGGCCGCGGCATTCGTCACGGCGGCGCTGACGGCATCGACAGCGCCGCAGGGTGGGTGGGCAGCGACGCCGTCGCCGCCCAGCGCATACGCGTATATCGGCTATCCGAACGATGGCCAGGTGGTGCCCGCCAATAAGCCGTTTCGCGTGTGGTTCGGCCTGCGCTTCATGGGCGTCGCGCCGAAAGGCGTGAAGTACCCGAACACCGGCCACCACCATCTTCTGATCGATAGCGAGCTGCCGCCGCTGGATCAGGAGATACCCTCGGATCGCCACCATCTGCATTTCGGCGCGGGCGAAACGGAAACGATGATTTCATTGCCGCCGGGCAGGCATACGTTGCAGCTGTTGATGGGCGACGACATGCATATGCCGCATAACCCGCCGGTGTATTCGAAGAAGATCACGGTGATCGCGCGCTGACTGTCATCATGCAGCCAACAATGCCGCGTGCGCTGTTGGCTGCGATCCACCATTCGCGAGCCCCGCTCCGCCGGTTGGTAGCGACGCCACGGCGGGTGCGTTCTTCCAGGCCTTTACTGCAAGGCCGTCATCACCCGGATAACGAAAGCGCAGCACTCCTGGCATAGCCCATGCATCAGTAGCGCCCGAGCAGACAAGTTGCTCGAACCCGACGCACCACGATGCGCTTTCCCTTTCCCAGGAGTTTTGCGATGAACACGCTGATGATCAAGGACCTGTCCAACACCGAACAACTCGACAGCAAGGCGATGAGCGCCGTGCGCGGCGGCAACAGCTACTACTGCCCGATGCCGTCATACCTCAGCTATGCGCCCGTCTATGCGCCGACCAGCATCAAGAACATCTGCACGACGCAGTCGATCAACACGGAAATGAACATCCAGAGCGCGAATGGCAACAACTCGGCGCTGGTCAGCGGTACGACGACCTACATCGAACCGACCGTGTACTCGAGCAACGTCAACAACGTGAAGTGAGCGGCGCTCGCACGCGCGGCCCGTGCGGCCGCGTGGGCGCGCCGCCGTAGCCGCGTTGCTCAAAAAGACCATTCATTCAATCGTCCTTTCCACGCATCCTTCGCGTATCCGCCGCTCCCCGCATCGAGATTTCCGCCGCTTCATCGCTGAAGCCGCGCGGATGCGGCTCGGCCTCGAAAAACCGGCCGTCTCGCGCGAAACAGGCGGGTGCAACTGGAGACAACCGTGTCAGCATCGCCGGATTCATCGTTCGGTTTGTCGTGTGATTCGCCGGACCATCAGCGGGTTTGCGCCGCGGCCACGGCGCCGCGCCGCATCGGCCGGATGCTGCGCGGCCTCGGCGCCGCGACGATGTGCGCATTGGCGTTGAGTGCCTGCGTCGACGTCAGGATGCCGGCTTATCAACGCCCGGACACGCCGGCCAAGACATCATGGTCGGATCGACAGGGCGCGCCGGTATCGGCCGCGGAGACGATCGAGCGCGACTGGTGGAAGGGCTTCCAGGACCCGTATCTGGATACGCTGATCGACAAGGCTATCGACGGCAACTTCGATATCCGGGTGCTAGCCGCGCGTATCGAAGTCGCGCACATGCAGATCAGCGAGACGGGCGCGGCCGCATTACCGACGGCGGACCTCGGTGCGGGCGCCGACTATTCGAAGACGACCGGCCAGCCTTTGACGAGGACCTACAACCTCGCGCTGCAGGTGAACTGGGACATCGACATCTGGGGCAAGGTCGAAAAAGGCGTGCAGGCGCAAAAGGCCGAATTCCACGCGACCGAAGCGGATTGGCGCGCGGGGTATCTCGAACTCGTCGCGAACGTGGCCAGTACCTATTTCCAGATCCTGCAATTCGACGACCAGATCGCCCAGCAGCAAAAGACCATCGCCACCAACAAGCAAATCCTGACGATCTACGAAGGCCAGGCGCGCAACGGGATCGTGCCGCAAACGCAGGTGTTGCGCCAGCAGGCGGAGATCAACCGCCTGACCAACGATCTCTACGATCTGCGCCGCTCGCGGGCAGTCTCGGACAACGCACTGTGCACGTTGCTCGGGGTGCCGGCCGGCGAATTCCATGTGCCGCAGGGCCATTTGCAGGAGCGCGTGAAATTGCCGGGCGTGCCCGACGGTTTGCCCGCGCAATTGCTGTCGCGCCGCCCCGACGTGGTGGCAGCCGAATTCAGGGTGCTCGAAGCCTATGACCTCGTCGGTCAGTCGAAGCTCGCGCAATTGCCGAGCATCGGCCTGACCGCTCAGGGCGGCACGGCAAGCTATGCGCTCAACCAGCTGCTGAAGTCGTTCACGTTCGGCCTGATGCCGAGCATCAACTTTCCGCTGTTCGATCCGGGTGTGCGCGCTCATGTGAAGGTGACCGAGGCGCAATCGAAAGTCGCCGAACAGCAATATCGGGTGGCCGTGATGGGAGCGTTCGAGGAAGTGGAGAACGCGCTCGTCAATCTGAGTGCGCATAAGGCGCAGCATGAGGAATTGCAGCAGCAGGTGGCGCGCTTGCAGATCGTGGCGGATCAGATCCAGTCGCAACTGCACCTTGGCGTGGTGTCGCAACTCGAGGTGTTCGAAGACGAGCGGACCCTGCTGCAGGCGCAACAGGCGTTGCTGGAAAACCACCAATTGATTCTGTCCGATACGGTAACGCTTTATAAGGCGCTCGGCGGTGGATGGCCCAGTATCGACGTGCAGGCGCAGGCCAAAGAAAAGTAACGAAGCATTGAGCTAATCCACGAGTTGGCGTACCACGCGGGTATTTCGTCGGGTGACGACTTATCCGCTGTCTTCTCATCCGGCGATCCAAATTGACACTCTCGATGCGTGACTTAAAATCCTTTAGGGGTCAGCGTTTGCGTGGCTCTTCGCGACAATATCGTTGGGCCGTCGTTCTTTGTCCAGTTCGCCCCGCGTTCCTGCCGCGGCAGGTAAACGCTTAAGCGATCCAGAGAAAATGGCCACCGGCGAAGCTCCGATTGCTGAAATGCGCACGACAGCGGACGCTGCTTTCGACGTGGTGTTGTCGCCGGTTGCGTGCGCGCAGCGCCCCGCGCTCGACGCCATTCGCATCGTCGACAACCTGTTCGCGGTCGGCCGCAGCGAAGCGCCGTTCAACGACTATCCGGCACAATTGACCGCCGGTCTGTCGCGCCGGCATGCGCGTCTTTTCATCGAGCATGGCGCGATTTACGTCGCCGATCTCGGCAGCAAGAACGGCACGACGGTCAACGGCATCGCGGTGCGGCAAACTCCCGCGCGCGTGCGCGGCGGCGATGAACTCTGCTTTGGCGGTGAACTGTGCTATCGCGTCGGCATCGAGCCGCGCGCGCGCGTCGTCACGGGCCGAAGCGCTTCGCCCCTCACTCATCTATTGCTGGTGCCGCAGCGCGACGATCTGGGTCTGCAACCGGTCGACGTGCTGGCTTTTCCGTTCCTGGTCAGCAAAACGGACGAGATCTTCTCGCGCTACAAAGACCGTTATCCGCACCAGGTCAATTACATTTCGCGGCGCCATGCGCACCTGTTTCTGAAGGGCGGCCAGCTCTATGTCGAGGACCTCGGCAGCACCAACGGCACGTTCGTGAATGGCCAGCGGATCGGCGAATCGGCGCTTGCGCTGGTGGACGGAGATGTCGTTGCATTTGGCGGCGACCACTTCGTCTACAGGGTGTCGCTACAGAACTCCGCCGACACCGAACCCACCGTGACCCAGTTCTCTCTTCGCCCCGCCGCCGACAGTGCCGCCGATGCCGACAAGACGACCTTCGTCGGCGCGGCGCATTCGTTTCTCGACATCTTTTGCGTCGATCCGGCACTGCAACGCGAAGACGAAGTGAACGAGGCGGCGCAATCGGGCTCCGCGCGCGCGAAGCGCGATGGAGCGGGGGCGGCAAGCGGCGCGCAAGCCGCAAAGGCCGCGCAGGCAGTACACCCTGCCGACACGAAAGACGGCGCGAATGAAAGAAGCGGCAAAGGCAAACCCGCGGGACGAAGCAAGCCGCGTCGCTGGAAGATGGTCGCCGGCGAACTACACAAGGCGTTAGCGGACGGCGAGCGCACCAATGTGCGGCGCGCGGCGGCATGGGGCGGCGCGGGTGTTGCGCTCGTGGTTGCGCTTGGCGTGGGCCTCTATCTGCACGGTTCATCGGAACGCGAGCTGAAAAGCCTGCTCGCGAACGGTGACTACTCGAACGCCTTCACGATGGCGCGCGGCTATCTGGCCACGCACCCGGCGGACACCAGGATCAGCGCGCTCGCCAGCGAGGCGTTGCTGAAAGCGAACTTGCCGGGCTGGATCGAAGCCGTGCAAAAAGCGCAGTTCGACCAGGCCGACGCGCTGCTGAAGAACATGAGGGCGTTGAGCGCGACGGACTCCGATGCCGCGTCGCTGGTCGGCGAATTGCAGTGGGTCGGCGATCTCGAACGCTTCGTCGCGGCGCGCGGCGGCGTCGACGCGCCGATCCGCATGTATGCGGACGAGGCGACGATCAACGGTCTGCTGCACCGCTGGGACGACGACGCGACGAGTCATCAGCGCGCGCTCGACCGGATTGCGAGCTACGTGCCGGCCTTCGCGGAGCCCTACGCGCACACGCTGAGCCATCTGCGCAAGCTCGAAAGCGACGATTCCGTGTACGTCGCCGCGATAGATCGGCTCAATGGCGTGATCCAAACCGAACTCTCGCGCGACAAACCCGACGCGCTGCCGCCGGTATTCGACGATTACGCACAGCGCTACCCACGGCTCGCGGGGCTCGACAGAGTGCGCGACGATTTGCGCCAATACACCGCGTTGCTGAATGCCGCATTGAGCCGCCAATTGACGTCGTTGCTCGCGATGATGAAAACGGCGCGCTTCAACACGCCGCCTTTCCAGGCGCAATACCAGCAGCTTGCGGCGACGCGTTTGCCGTCGGCGGACATCGTTCAACGTCAGGACGCGGTTGATGCCGCGTGGCAGCGCGGTGACGCGCAGCAGGCGCTCAGCGAATTGCAGTCGATGCCGGCGAGCCCATGGTCCGACGTGCTCGCTGCCGAAGCGGCGCACAAGAAGGCGCTAGCCGACCAATACAACGATCTGCAGAAAACGCGTGGCGGCAAAGGCTACGACCAGCGTCTGCTGTCGTTCTACGCGAGCCTCGATCCGCGAACCGACGCGTGGTTCGTGCAGGCGATCCAGAAAGACGTCGCCGCGTTGCATGACAATGCCCTCGCGCGTGCGCAGGATCTGTTGCTGCGCGCGCAAAGCCTGTGGAAAGAGTACCGCGCGAACGGCCCGATCGGCGGCACGCAGCGGCTCGAAGCCGGCATATCGCCGGGCTTTCGCAGCGAGGCGCGCCTGCTTAGCGACGCGCAGACGGCGGCACGGCAGGGCATGCGCATCTATACGCAGCTGAAGGCCGATCATCCCGCCGACTTCGATCAGCTGCTAACGGATATCGACGCCGAAGCGAGTTTGCAGCGCCGCTCGTTGACCGAGTTGCGCATGGTGCTGGACCCTGGGCTCCTGAAAGCGAAGCTCGCGTTGATTGGAGGCGATCAGAGTGAAACGCGATCCTCACCCTAGACCGTTGTCGGAGGCGCTCGAAGATCATAGCGTCGAAGGCATCGCGATCCTCACGTCCGAGCCGGTGCGGATTGCGCGCGCGCTGATCTGGGCGATGGTTGCGCTCGTCGTGTCGGGCCTGCTGTGGTCGTTCGTCGGCCGCGCCGATGTGATCGTCAGTGCGCCCGGCACGTTGTCGCCGGAATCGGAGGTGCGACGCATCTATACGCCGATCGACGGCGAGCTCGCGGATCTGTATATCGCCGAGGGGCAGCCGGTGTCGAAAGGCGACGTGCTCGCGCGGCTCAATGCGCGCGGCGCGATCGAAGCTGCGAGCAACGCGTTACAGGCGCAACTGAAACTCGAAGACGCCGAACGCGAATGGAAGCAGTTTCCGGAGAAAAAGGCGTTGATGGAACGCAAGGCCGCGTCGTTGAAGGCGCAACTCGAAGTCGAGGAGCGTCTGCACGAGAATCGCGTTTCGGAAGGCACGACCAAACTTGCCGAAGGGCAGAAGGCCGAACTCGACGAAGCGCGCAGCTCGCTCGATAATGCGCGCCGCGCGCGCGAAGCGGCGAACCAGGAACTCGATCGCTATTCGCGGCTGTTCGCGCAGCCGGGCGGCGGCGGCATCGCCGAATTGCAGGTCGAGCAGAAACGCACGGCCGCGCTCGAAGCGGATAACGCCTTCCGTGTCGCGCAGTCGAAGCTGGCCGAGCTGGACTTTCGCCTGAGCCATGAATACGCGCAGGCGAATGCGCAACTCGCGACGAGCGGGCAGCAAAGCACCGATCTGCAGCTGCAATACGATCAGGCGGTGCGCGACGTCACCGATGCGGAAGACAAACTGCGCGTGCAATTGCAAAGCGCGCGTCTGGAAGCCGATGCCGCCGCGCGCGTGCGCTTCGAGAACATCGATAAAGACAATTTTCTGCTGATTCTGGCGCCGGTTTCCGGCGTGATTACCGACGTCACGTCGACGCAGCGCGGCGACAAGATTCAGGCGAATGCACCGCTCGGCGGTATTGCGCCAAAAGACGCGCGGCCCGTGCTGAAGATCGAAATTTCCGAACACGACCGCGCCTTTCTGCACGTGGGCCTGCCGGTCAAATTGAAGTTCAATGCATTTCCTTACCAGCGCTACGGATTGATCAGCGGCACGCTCGCGTATATCTCACCGGCCACGAAGCCGTCCGCGCAGGACAAGCAACCGGTCTACGAGGGCCGCGTCACGCTCGACAAGGATTACTACCAGGTGGCCGGCACGCGTTACCCACTGCGTTACGGCATGACCGCCAATGCGGAAATCGTCGTGCGCGAGCGGCGCCTGATCGACCTCGGTCTCGATCCGTTCAGAGAGGTGGCGGGTTGAGCGCGCGAATCAAACATCCCAGCAAGGAGCAGAACAAATGACCGCGATAGTGCGTATCGATGATGAAGTCGTGAACGTGGACGAGTTCATTCGTCTTCTGAAACTGACCGGCCAGTTCGAGAGCCTGATCGAGCAGATCGTGCGCGACAAGCTTACCGTCCATGCTGCGAAAAAGCAGGGCATCACTGTCAGTGCCGATGAGATCCAGCAGCGCGCGGACCAGTTTCGCCGCGTGCGCGGGCTGCATCGCGCGGCTGACATGAATCATTATCTCGACGCGCTGCACGTGAGCCTCGACGAATTCGAGGCGTTCATTACCGACGGGCTCTATCAGGAGAAGATGCTCGACGACATCGGGAACGACGCGGCGATCCGTGACTACTTCGCGTTGAATTCACCGAAGTTCGACGCGATCGAAGTCAGCCATATCGTGCTCGATAGCGAAGGCAAGGCGAAGGAAATGATCTCGTACCTGCGCGACGACCCCGACGCCTTCGCCGAGATGGCGCGCGAGCATTCGATTGCCGATACGCGCGAGTCGGGCGGCGTGATCGGCAAGGTGCTGCGCGGTTCGCTGAAGCCCGATATCGAGGCGAAGATCTTCAATGCGGCGGTCGGCGATCTGCTTGGTCCGTTTCCGTCGGCCGACCGTTCGTGTTTCGAGATCTTCGCGGTGACGGCCAAATATCCGGCCACGCTCGATGCCGACGTGGCGACCGAAATCCGCCGTTTGCTGCGCGAAAGCTGGCTGATCGCCCGCGCCCAGGAACACGTGATCGAAGCGCGCTAGTACCCGACTAGCGCCCGATAAAGCGAGGTTCACCGATACATGGACGCCCCCCAGACCGCGCCATCCGCGCCCTCCACCGCCGAATTTCTCGCTTCGGTGGAGATCCTGTCGCCATTCTCGCGCGACGAATTGGAGCGGCTTGCCGAATACGCGCAGGCAAAGTTCTATTCGTTCGGCGAAACGGTGTGCTCGGCTGGCGAAGTGGCCGATGGTCTCTATGTGATCCGCTCGGGCACGGTGCGCATCTTTACCGAGGAGCACGGCAAGGAAACCAGCATGGGCGTGCGCAAGTCGGGGGAGATCTTTGCCGACATTGCGATGTTGCGCTCGTACGTTCACGAAGCGTCGGTACGGTCGTCCGGCAAGACCGAAGTGCTGTTCATTCCGCGCAGCGCGATCGAACCGGTGATGGCGGCCAACGCCGCCGCGCTGGCGTTCGTCGCCAGCTATGTTGCGATCAATTCGGCCGGCGGCTTCGTCGCGCAACTGTTCGATCTGCGCGGCAAGCTCAACAAGGCGGAACTCGAAGAGTACGTGCGCAGCGTCGGCGCAAAACGGGTGGCGGCCGGCAAGGAGATTCTGAAACAGGACGGCCGCGAGGACCGGCGGCTGTATGTGGTGCGGCAAGGCCAGGTGCGCATCGTGCGGCACGAGGAAGGTCACGACTACACGCTCGCGACGCTCGGCGAAGGCGAGATCTTCGGCGAGAAGGCCTGCCTGATGCGCCAGGAGCAGATGGCATCGGTAATTGCGACCACCGACACGCGGTTGTTGGTGATCCCCGAGCGCACCGTTCATTTCATTCTCGAACGCAATCCGAAACTGCGCGAAGTACTCGACGAGCGCATCCGCTACGGCGACCGGGAATTGCAGCGCCAAAAGCGGCTCGAACAGCGGCGCAAGCTGCCGTTGATGCTCGACCTGCAGAGCAGGCCGGAACTCGGCGAGAAGATCATCCGGCGTTTCGCGCTCGTCGAGCAGGCCGAGGAAATGGATTGCGGCGCCGCGTGTCTCGCGATGATCTGCCGTCACTACGGCATCCCGATGACGCTCGGCAAACTGCGCGAACTCGCAAACGTGACGACGCAGGGTGCGACGCTCGACAGCCTCGCGCGCGCGGGCGAGTCGCTCGGCTTCACGACGCGCGGCGTGCAATGCACGTTCGATTCGCTGCGCGGCTTCGATCTGCCGTTCATCGTGCATTGGGAGGGCTACCACTATGTGATCGTGTACGGGCTGTCGAAAGAGTATGTCTGGGTGGCGGACCCGGCACTCGGTTTCAGAAAGCTGAGCGTCGAAGATTTCGAACGCGGCTGGAGCGGCACCTGCCTATTGTTTACCGGCGGATCGCAACTGCTGCAGATGTCGGCCGAGCGCTCGCCGTGGATTCGTTTTGTCGGATACCTGAAGCCGTACCGAAAGATACTCGGCTATCTGTTTCTGGCGACCTTCGTGATCCAGGTGCTTGGCGTGATTCCACCGCTGATCATTCAGAACATTCTCGACGGCGTGATCGTGCATCAGAACGTCAGCCTGCTGCATATGCTGATCGGCGGGCTCATCATTTCCAACGTCTTTACGCAGCTGATGTCGACGATACGCGCGTACTTGGCGAACTTCATGGTCCGCAACATGGACTTCGCGATGATGTCGCAGTTCTTCAAGCATACGTTGTCGCTGCCGTTCTCATTCTTCGCAAAGCGCAAGACTGGCGATATCTTCGCGCGCTTTCAGGAGAACCAGACGATCCGCGCGTTCCTGACCGAATCCACCGTGACGACCGCGCTGAATCTGCTGATGGTCTTCATCTACTTCACGATCATGTTCGTGTACAACGTGAAGATGACGCTGGTGTTGATCGCATTCGTGATTCCGATCATGGGACTCACGGTGATCGCGACACCGAAGATAAAGGGCTACGCGCGCGAGGTGTTTACGGCATCGACCGAGGCGAAGTCGTTCCTGATGGAGGCGCTCTCCGGCGTCGAGACGGTCAAGGGCATGGGCATCGAGCGGCCGGTGCGCTTGCGCTGGGAAAAGAAATACGCGAAGGCGCTCGAATTGCAGTATCGCGCACATGCATTCAATATTTTGGTCAGCTTTGGCAGCCAATTGCTGAATGCGGCCACGACGATCGCGATTCTTTGGGTCGGCGCGAATCTGGTACTCGCGCGCGAATTGACGATCGGGCAGCTGATCGCGTTCAATGCATTCATGGGCAGCGTATTGAGTCCGCTGATGGGTCTAGTCGGCTTGTGGAGCATGCTCAACGATGCGGGTGTCGCGATGGAACGGCTTGGCGATGTGCTCGATATCGAGCCTGAACAGAAGCCCCAGGATCTGCCTTCCCGCGTCATGCTGCCGGAGCTGCAAGGCGAAATCAGCCTGCAAGGCGTGTATTTCCGCTATGGCGAAGATGATTCCGCTTATGTGCTCGAGAACATCAGCTTCGATATCAAGCCCGGTGAACTGGTCGCGATCGTCGGGCGCAGTGGCTCGGGCAAGACCACGCTCGCGAAGCTGCTGGTCGGGTTCTATCAGCCGAGCGAAGGGAAAATGACCATAGACGGTTACGACTCCGGTGTGATCGACAAGGCTTATTTCCGCGCGCAAATCGGCTACGTGATGCAGACCAACCTGCTGTTCTCGGGCACGATAGCCGAGAACATCGCGAGCGGCGACGACGCGCCGGACCGCCGGCGCATCGAGGAGGTCGCGAAAATGGCCGACGCGCATGGCTTCATCAGCAAGATGCCGCTCGGCTACGAGCAGGTGGTCGGCGAGCGCGGCATCGGCTTGTCGGGTGGTCAGATCCAGCGGCTGTGCATTGCGCGTGCGCTTTATCACGATCCGCGTCTGCTGGTATTCGACGAGGCGACATCGGCGCTCGATTCGCAATCGGAAAGCAATATTCTCGGCAATATGCACGACATCCTGAAGGGCCGCACGGCGGTGATCATTGCGCATCGGCTCAGCACGATCATGCGCGCGGACAAGATTCTCGTGCTGTATGAAGGCGCGATCGTCGAACAGGGCCGTCACGAGGAGCTGATTCAGCGCGGCGGCATGTACTATCAGCTCGTGCAGAAACAGTTGAGTGCATCATGATGAAGATACTCGACCAGATTGAAGAGGCGAGTCCTGCGATATCGTACGCGGGACTGATCGAGCGGATCGAGATCCTTCGCTCCACGTTGCGCTGGTCGTCGCGGCTCGAACGCGCCGATATCGACAAGCTGCTCAGGCAGGCCACCTCGTTGCGCGACGAAGTGATGCAGCTTTCGCATAAGGAGCGCTTCGTGCAGGCGGCCACCGCGGGCGAGCCGCAGACGAGCGCGGAGCAATCGCGTGGAGCGCGCCGCAAGGCGCTGCTCGAACGGAGCTTTATTTTCGAGGGCACGTTCGGCGACAATCCGCGGCTGCTCGAATCGCTCGAAATCGCGGAAAAAGCCGCGCCGACCGATTTGCCGGTGTTGATCGATGGGGAGAGCGGCACCGGCAAGGAGCTGATGGCGAAAGTGATTCACGCGAATGGCGCGCGTGCGGACAAGCCGTTCATTTCGGTGAACTGCGGCGCGATTCCCGACAATCTGCTGGAATCGGAGCTTTTCGGGCATCGCAAGGGCGCATTTACCGGCGCGTCGAACGACCGCAAGGGCAAATTCGAAAGCGCGCACACGGGCACGATCTTTCTCGACGAAATCGGCGAGTTGCCGCTCGCGGGCCAGGTCAAGCTGCTGCGCGTGCTCGAAGCGCACGAGATTCAACGCGTCGGTTCCGACGAAACGATCGCGGTCGATACGCGCATCGTCGCGGCGACCAATCGCAATCTGCGCAAGCTCAGCGAGGAAGGACGTTTTCGCGAGGATCTGTTCTACCGGCTCAGCGTGATTCACGTGACGCTGCCGCCGCTGCGCGAACGGCGCGACGAAATTCCGTTGCTGATTGCGTGGTTCGGCGACGAGGCGGCGGGCACGCTGAAACGCCGGCCGGTGAGATTGACGCCGCGCTTGCGCGACTTTCTGTTGAGCTACGCGTATCCGGGCAATATCCGCGAATTGCGCAACGTGATGTATCGCATCTCATGTCTGGCTGCTGATATGGCCGACGTCGAGCACTTGCCGCTCGATATGCGACCGGCCGCACCCGGTTCAGCGGCGGCGCAGGCGGAGGGCGGGCAGGCGAGCGGCGAGCAGCCGATCAGTGTCGCGAATCTGATGTCGTTGAGCGACGCGAAGCGGGCGGCCAGCGACGACGCCGAGAAAGCCTTTCTCGAACGCGGACTGCGTGAAGTCAGCGGAACGGTCGCCGAGCTGGCGCGGCGCATCGATATGAATCGCTCGCACTTGCAGATGCTGCTGAAAAAGCATGGCCTGCACTCGAAGGATTTCCGCAATCGCAATGCGCCGCCCACGAAAAACGGCACGAACGAGCGCGATGAGGAAGACGACGAAGGCTGATGGAAGGACCACTGAAGGGACCACTGAAGGGACCACTGAAGAACCACTGAAGGCTCGCTCAAACGCGTGCCTGAAGACTATCAAGGCGCCGGATTCAGCAAGGTCTTGTCCGCCGCGTTCGGGTCTTGCGCTTCGACGACCACTGCCGTGATGTTGTCGCGTCCGCCGCGCGCGAGCGCGAGGTCGACCAGTTCGCAACAAGCGTTTTCGCGCTCCGCCGAGGTCAGCACGCCGGCGATTTCGTCGTCGCTCAGTTCGTTGCTCAGACCGTCGCTGCACAACAGGAACACGTCGCCGTCGGCGACTTCGATCGCGTCGTCGTCGAGTTCGAGCAGATCCGTTGCGCCGACCGCGCGCGTGATCATGTGTTGCGCCGGATGATTGCGTGCCTCTTCGTCGGTGATGACGCCGAGCGAGCGCAGCTCCTCGACCTGGCTGTGATCGCGCGTCAGTTGCCGCAACTGTCCGTCACGGTACAGGTAGATGCGGCTGTCGCCGGCCCACACGTAGCCGCAGAAGCGATCGCAGGCAAGCAGCACGACCACGGTGCTGCCGATGCGCTGCACCTGGCGGCGCGCGGCTTCATCGCGCAATTGACGGTTCGCGAATTGCAGACGCGCGCGTACATCGGCGATCAGCATTCTGAGGCCGTGCGGCGCCGCCAGTTGAGTCAACGCGTCGATCACGGTGCGGCTCGCAACGTCGCCGACCGCGTGACCGCCCATCCCATCGGCGACAGCCCAGCGTCCCGCCTCGGGCTCGTTGAGGCAGGCATCTTCGTTGATTTCGCGGACCCGTCCCGTGTCGGAACGCGCGGACGACGTCCAGCGAAATTGGCTCTCGCAGGTCACAACGGCTACACCATCTGGTTTCGGTTGCGTGCGTCTGGAGACACGGTGAGGGTCGCGTTCGCGCCGGTGTTGCGTACGTCGACCGACTGGAACTGGTTGATCATCTGGTTAGCATAGAAGTTGTTGGAGACCTCGTACAGATTGACCACCGGCCCAATGCTAGGCGTTTGCGGCACGTACGGCTGAATCCAGCCATAGATCCATGGCGCGCCGCCGCCACCGCGAATCGCCGCCATCGCTTTGCGATCGAGCGCGAGGTTCAGCGAGAGGTCGTTCAATTTGATGCAGGACATATCGTTCTCCGGTTGGCCGCGTGTGCAATGTGCGCGGCTGAATGGACCCTGCACCCAATGGTGCAAAGGCCATGCCAATCGGGGGCGGATTAGGCGCGAAGCTCGCAACGCTTTGACTGGCGTGCGTTTCGCGGCTCTACCTCGAAACACGGCCGACGCAATCGGTCGGTTCGTGGCCAACAAGCCCGCCTTCGAACAGGTGTAGGACCCAACACATTCAGGCGGGTCCTCTTACGTTTTCCGTTCACCTGAAGCAGCGCGCGACACGGCTCGCAAATGAGCGTCGGGCGCCAACAGATCAGCGCGATTGCTGTTGGTCTAGTACTGACATCTGCCTCTTCAGAAAACCGCTCGATCGGCCGTCAAGCCCGTAAACACGGGCTTTCCGGCAACTGGCCCGGATGATGCAAAAGCTGTCGCAACACTGTTGGAAATGCGAACGAGGCCAGCCATGAACACCCAAACGCTCGATACCCGCGACGACGAACAGCAATCCGCAGCCGCTCGTGACACCACATCATCGACGATCGATCTGCCGATCGGCGCGCATCTGGTTACGCAACGCAATGGCTACGAACATCACGGCATCTATGTCGGCAACGGCCGCGTCGTGCACTACTCGGGCTTTGCGGGTTCCGCGCATCGCGGCCCGGTCGAGGAAGTCGAACTAGCGCGCTTCGCCGCTGGCCATTCGATGTCGGTTCGGGCGACGCCGAGCGCGATCTACGTCGGTGCCGAAGCAGTGAGCCGCGCGCGCTCCCGCCTCGGCGAAAACCGCTATCGCCTGCTGACCAACAACTGCGAACACTTCTGCGCGTGGTGCCTGCTCGGCGAAAGCCGCAGCGATCAGGTGGATTGCTGCCTGCGCCATCCGAGCACGGGCGTGCGCGCACTGCTGTGCCTCGTGAAGGCGTTTGTCGAGAGCGGGGCGAGGAACGATCACCGCGCGGCGCAACTCGCGCAATTCGCATGAACGCAGCGCGCCGGGAACGGGGCGATTCGAGGAGAACATCATGGTTGCCGCGGAAAAGAGCTTGCACTGGGCCGTCGACAAATGGCTCGCGCCCACGCCGTCGACGCCCGCGCGCGTCGTGCGGTTCTGCCATCGCGCGTCGCAACAGCAACGCTATGTATGCGTGCAGGCGTTGAAGCCGGAAGGATTGCTGTCGATCTTCTTCTTCCGCCACGGCGACGGTTCGTGGAACGTGTTCCCGCCGCAAGCCGAGCGGCCCGCGATGAACGGGTACGGCCGTACGGCCGCGTAGCAACTCAGGCGTGACCCGCGGTGGCCGCTTCCCTGGCGAGCCACTGACTGAACAGCAACATCGCCGGCGTCATGGGCTTGCCCTTCAGGCAGGTCAGCCAGTAGCTGCCCGCCTTCACCTCGACGTCGAACGGGCGCACCAGACGCCCGGTATTGATCTCCCGTTCGAACATCAACGCAGGCGCGAGCGCGATGCCCGCGCATTGTATCGCCGCCTCCACCATCAGCCGCGACGAATCGAACACCGGCCCGCGCACCGGCCGCGGCGCGATGCCCGCGGCCGCGAACCAGTTCATCCAGTCGTCCATCCGGTACGAGCGCAGCAGCGTTTCATTGGCGAGATCGTCGGGCCGCGTGAGGCGCGTGGCGATCTCGGGCGTGCAGAGCAGCGCGAGCGGCGCGTCGAGCAGCTTGGTGGCGAGCGAGCCGGGCCAGGTGCCGTCGCCGAAACGGATCGCGAAATCGAGGCCTTCGGTCGCGAGATCGACGAGGTTGTTATTGGTCAGGAGCCGCAGTTCGACGAACGGATGCGCGTCGCGAAACGACTTCAGGCGCGGCATCAGCCAGCCGACCGCGAACGTGCCGACCACACCCACCGTCAGCACCTCGTGGAAATGCCCGCCGTCGAACTGCTTGAGCACCGCCTCGATACGATCGAACGCGTCGGACAGCACCGGCCGCAGCGCGAGCCCTTCGTCGGTCATCGCGAGGCCGCGCGGCAAACGCTTGAATAGCGCGGTGCCGAGCCGCTCCTCCAGCGAGCGGACCTGCTGGCTGACCGCGGCCTGGGTCACGTTCAGCTCTTGCGCGGCGCGCGTGAAGCTCAGATGCCGCGCGGACGATTCGAACGCGCGCAGCGCGTTCAGCGGGAGATACGGTCTCATGGTGCAGATACAAGATTTTCTTGTGAGTGGGCTAACTTATCACCATCAGCCCGCTTCACCGACTCCCTGGCTGTTATTCGCCAGTCGAATTGTGCGACACTAGGGCCACATCGACGGGGGCAATCGCAGGCCCGGCGCCGCGCGAGGCGCGCGGCGGCGAGTCGGCAATCAAGGGCCGGCAATTGTGAGCAACGGTGAATGGCCGCCGCGGATTGCCTCGATGTAGGTAGTGAGAAGTTGACTGTCCAGATGGAATGCTCGACATGTCCTGCCGACGTTCGTCCAGGTAAGCCGTCGGCTCGTGCAACCTTGCATCAGTGCCCTCGATCGGAGTCCGCTATGTCCGTGTATGTTCTGGCCTTGCTCATCGGCGTCGTCGCCGGCCTTCGCGCGATGATCGCCCCCACCGCCGTCAGCTGGGCAACGCGCCTGGGATGGCTGCCGCTGCAAGGCACGTCGCTCGCGTTCCTCGGCGCCGCGGCCACGCCATATATCTTCACCGTGCTGGCGGTCATCGAACTGATCACGGATCAATTGCCCGAAACGCCGAGCCGCAAGGTGCCGCTGCAGTTCGGCGCGCGCGTCGTGCTCGGTGCGCTGAGCGGCGCTGCGATCAGCGGCGCGCATGGGGGCCTCGCGGGCGGCGCGATCGTCGGGGTGCTGGGCGCGGTGGTCGGTGCGGTAGGCGCGGTGATCGGCACGCTCGGCGGCGCGAAAGTGCGCAGTTCGCTCGCGAGCATGTTCGGACGCGATGCGCCTGCGGCGCTGATCGAGGACGTGGTGGCGATCGTCGCGGCCGCGTTGATCGTCGTGTCGATGCACGGCTTCTGATACGAACGCAAACACAAACGCGAACGCGGCGGCACGCTTTGCGCGTCGCCGCCGCGTTCGGTCGCTGCCTGCCGCTTATTGAACCCGGGCGCTTCGCGCGGCTGTCGCGACTTGCTTGACCGGCGCGGTCGCCGCCGTCGAACCCGCCGCCACCGGCGGAATCAGCTTGCCTTGCACGAGCAGCTGAAGCGTCTTCACCACCAGAATCGCGATGATCGCGTTCGCCACCACGAATAGAACCGGCGCCGCGAATTCGATTGGACCCGTTGCGCCGCGTTCGACGAGACGCAGCGCCATCGTCGGCAATGCCGCTACGCCGAAGCTAAACGCCCAGTAGCCGGGCACGAACGCCTGTTGGCGAATCCACGGCAGCAAACGCAGCAGCAACAGCGCTTGAAACAGGCCGTAGCCGAGCAGCGCGAAGGCGAACAGATCGGGCATGCCGCTCGTGAGGCTCAGATACGCGACACCCCCGACGACCGGCGGCGCGAGCTGCACGCCGAGGGTCGGGCGCAGCGCTTCGGGCAGCGGTTCATGCACGGCGGCGCGATGCAGGATCATCGATTCGAGCGCGAGCCACGCCAGCACGCCGCCGCCGAAAAACAGCTCGCCCAGTTGATGGAAGCCGAATGCGGCCGAGCTCGCCGCGGCGACGAAACCCGCTCCGACCGTCGGCAGATAGATCGCCGGCGTGGTCAGTTCGGGCTTGCGGCCGCCTTGCCACAGCCGGCCATGTAGATAGACCCCGAGCCCAAGCTGCGCGAGCGCCGCGATGCCGTATAGCGTCAGCGCGATGATGTGCGCGTACGGCTGCAGCAGTTGCGCGGCGAGCAGCGTCGAGATCGGCGCGAGCGCGACGAACGACGACTGCACCGGGTGGTCCAGTTCGGCGCGCGAGTCGGCGGTCTGCGCGAACCACTTGTGCGCGTACGCGAACAGAATCACGACCCAGACAGCGAGCGCCGCGACCGTCACTACGCTGCCCGCGACGGCCGGCAAATGCCACAGGCGGATTGCCACGCGCCACAGGTTGGCAAGCGCCAACGAGCCCACCGCGATACTGAAGAAGCCAGCGGGAACCGCACCACGATTGCTGTTCATGACGACCTCCGAAAGTTGCGTCGCGCTGCGGGTTGCTGTCGATGCGCGATCGATGGCGTACTGTAAAAGGCCGCGGAGAATCGCAGAACGCTGCAAACGCTCGACAAATGGCGCGAGCGTCTCAAGCTGTGCTTTTAGCGGGAAAAAGAGGCAGAGAAGGCCGGGAGGGAGCCCAGCGTCAACCGCCCATGCGCACCAGCATCGCCAGCAGCTGGTCGAACGACAGCGGCTTGCGCGCGTACGCGATGTGCGGATTGGGCTGCACCGGAATGTCCGATGCGGCACTGCACAGGATGATCGGAATATCGCGCAGCTCCGGGTCCTCGTACAGCGCCGCGCACAGCTGGAGGCCCGACATGACCGGCATCATGCAATCGGACACGATGATGCCGGGCCGGCTCGAGCGGACCAGTTCGAGCGCGACGGCGCCGTTCGACGCGGTCCGCACCGCATAGCCGTGTCGTTCCAGCAGCAGCCGCCACACCGTGAGGATGTCGAACTCGTCGTCCACCACCAGAATGGTTTTCATGGCGGCTAGGTTTTTCGCCGCGATTGCAGCGTGGCCGACAGGCCCGGCGTCGATTGGATGCCGGCGGCGCCGGGCGAGCCCTCGATCACGTCGAGTCCTTGCGACGAAATCGACAGTTCGCGCAGTGAGGTGTCGTGCGCGCTTTCGCGTTGCTTGACCACCGAAATCATGCGCCGCAGTCCTCCTTCGGTCTCGGCGTAGCGCAGCAGCACGAGGTTCTCGGTCAGCGCCGACACGCGCACGGCCTTCGCGTGGCTCGGCTCGCTGTACAGCGGCAGCTCTTCGGTGACGAGCGTCGTGACGGCCGCTTCGCGCAACTGATGCAGCAGTGCATTGAGGAACAGGCCGAAGCGCTCGGTGCGCAACGCCGAATCGCGAAAGCCCTCGACGCCGTCGATCACGATGCGCGTCGCGCCGATCTGCTTCACGGTGGCGAGCGCTTTCGCCGCGATTTCGTCGATGGCGAGTTCGATCGCCGGCTGCCAAAGCACGACCAGACGGCCGTCCTGCCACGCATCGGCAAGCGGGATCGACACCGCTTCGGCTTTGCCGATCAGGCGCTGCGGCCCCTCGTAGAAGCCGAGATACACGCATCGTTCGCTGCGTGCGAGGCCGGCCGCGAGGAACTGCAGGCACAGCAGCGTCTTGCCGACGCCGGACGGGCCGATCAGCGTGGTCGTCGAGCCTTGCGCGAAGCCGCCGCCGAGCAGATTGTCCAGATGCGGCAAGCCGAAGCCGAGCCGTGCTTTCAGATCGACGGGGCCCGGTTGCTGCGCGCACTGCGCTTCGAGGCGCGGGAACATCAGCAGCCCGCTGCCGGCGATGCGGAAGAAGTGCTTGCCCATCCGATGATCGCGCGCACGCATCTTGTGCACTTCGATTTCGCGCGCGCGGCGCATGCCGTCGTGATAGCGGTTCAGCTCGATCAGACCATCCACCAGCGTGTGCTCGGGATGCGGCTCGTTGCCCGACAGCGGCGCGAGCAGCAGCGTCGTGCAGTCCATCGCGGCGACCAGCGCGTTCAGCTCGTGGATGAACTTCGACAGCGACAGCTCGGTTTCGCTGAATTCGCGCGCGCTGCGAAAGCCGTCGACGATCATCAGGCTCGGCCGGTGGTCGTAGATGCTCGACGCGATCAGCTTCAGGAAACCGTCGAGGCCGTCCTGCATCAGCTCGTGATAGCCGGACACGAACAGCATCTGCTGCGCGACCGCGGTTTCGTCGAAGAAGCTCAGGCCTTTCAGGTGACCGAGCAGTTTGTCGTGCGATTCGGCGATCAGCGTCATGTACAGCACTTTCTCGCCTTGCCGTACCCGATGAAAGCCGATCTGGCTGGACAGGATCGTCTTGCCGGCGCCAGCCATGCCCTCCAAAAGATAGACGCCGCCGCTTACCAGACCGCCGCCGAGGATTTCGTCGAAACCGGGCACGCCCGTTTCGACATTGCGTCGGGCCGCGTCAGGCCGCGCCGCGTCAGGCCGGGCCGCGTCAGACAGGCGGGAGGTGTTCGATGCTTCGGTAGTCATGGTTGAAGTGTCTTTCAAAGTGCAAGCGACGGCCTGGTCGTGACCGTCCTCTAGTTAACCCCGTCGTGGCAGCAATCCCCGTTCCCGCTCGCGATTAGCGATATCGCACGGCGCGGCAGCCCGTTGCAGGCGACATGACGGAGAGCGCGTATACAATTCGGCAGCGCCTGATCCCCGCGGGCTTTCACCCGCCTATTTGCCAACCAGTCCAACTCATGCCGAATTCGACCCGGGCCTTTCTTCTCGGTCCGCTCCTGAAAGGCGTTTCACGCTCCTTCTATCTGACGCTGCGCGTGCTGCCCATCGGCATGCGCGATCCGATCGGCCTTGCATATTTGCTCGCGCGCGCCGCCGATACCATCGCCGACACCTCGCTGATCGCGCCGGGCCAACGCCTCCAATTGCTGCTTGCGTTGCGCAATCAGGTCAATGGCGTGGCCGCCGATAGTGCGCCGTTCCAGCGCATCGCCGCCGAAGTCGCGGGTCAGCAGACGCAGTCGGATGAAAAGCTGCTGCTCGAATCGTTGAACCCCGCGCTCGACGTGCTCGCGCAACTGAGCGAGTCCGACCGCCACGCGGTGCGCGCGATCGTCACGACGCTGACCGAAGGCATGGAATTCGATTTGCGCACGTTCCCCGACGAACGCTCCGGCCAGATCGCGGCGCTGCGCGAATACGGCGAACTCGATCGCTATACGTATCTGGTCGCGGGCTGCGTCGGCGAGTTCTGGACCACGATGACTTACGCGCACATGCCGGGCACGCTGAAGGAGCAGCCCGACACGATGAAGCAGCGCGGCGTGCGTTTCGGCAAGGCATTGCAGATGACCAACGTGCTGCGCGATTGCGGAAAAGACTTGCGCATCGGCCGCTGCTATCTGCCACAGAGCATGCTCGAGCGCCACGCTCTAAGCGCGCGCGATCTGCTGCAACCGGCCAATTCGATGCACGCGCGGCCGCTGCTCGTCCAACTACTGCGCAAGACGCTCGATCATTTCCGCGCGGCGCTCGACTATACGCTTGCGATTCCGGCGAGCGCGGTGCGCTTGCGGCTCGCCTGCCTGTGGCCGATCCTGATCGGCCTCGACACTTTGCTGCTGCTCGCGGATAACGATGCGTGGCTCGATCCGGCGAAAGTGTCGAAGGTGACGCGCGGTGACGTCTATCGGATCATCGCGTCGTCGCTGCTGCTGGTGCCATCGAATGCCTTGGTGCGCAATGCGATCGTTAGCCGCATCGCGCGGATCGAGGCTCGGCTGTAGGCATAAACGATTTATTCTGGATCATTGAAACGTCAACAATCGGGAAAGCCCTAGGCCACTGCATTCGCGCTTCGCGTTAGTCTTTTCGAAAAGGAGACGAACCATGCGACAAGCGTTCAATATTGCGTTGGTGCTTTTGCTTGGCTATTTGATGGCGGATCGGGCGTTGATGCGTGCGCAGGCGGGCGAGGTCGGCACGATTACGTGTCACCAGGGCGCGGCGCTCGTTAAATCGGACGCGTTGAAAAAGGGCTTTGGTGACGCTGGCGCGAGCGCGCAGAGCGAGAGCTTCCTGTCGAGTTGCCTCGTGACCGGGCGTGGCCAGGTCGGCGATCTGATCGCGCGCGAGTGAGCGCCGGCAGCTGAGGATTCGTCACGGCGCACGCATAGCGCCGCGAAAAAGCGCCCAGACCGTGAAGGCCCGGGCGAAGTCATCGGGAGCCCGATGACGGAGGTAACACATATGAACTGGCCCGCGCTCGGAGCTACCCGAGCAGCGGGCCAGTTCATTTGAATCGGGGTGCGCGTCGCAAGGACGCGCCATCGCTTACTGACCGAAGTAGACCGACTTCGGGCCACTCATCGGAGCCGCACGGCTCGTTTGGGTCGTACCGCTCACCACACCACCGAAGCCGGTAGCGGCTTGGCCGCCGCCGTTTTGCGCGTCGACGCGGGCTTGCGCAGCCTGGATGTCAGCCGGGTAGTGCGGGTCGGCGTGACCAGGTTGATAGCCGGCCTTTTCCAGTTGGACCAGCTCGGCGCGCACTTGAGCGCGGGTCACGGGCTGGTTGGCTTGTGCGAAAGCAGCGACCGGAGCGGCGACAGCGACGGCGATGACAACAGCTTGAATCAGCGATTTCATGATACTTACCTCCAGTTCAGGATTTTTGTCTTGCTGCGAACGTGCTTGTTCGTAGTCAGTGATTGCATTGTAATTTGGTGAACTTGGCGGAGTAAGTCGTGATGCGGCTAATGTTTGTTGCGAAAGTTGATATAAAAGCGCGGAACTTTTCAGGGTTAACGCGTAGATGTTCTCTGCGCGGCCGGCGCAATGCGGAGTGCTACTTCTCCGACACCGGACTGACGGCCGAGGGTGTTGCCGGTGCCGGTGCCGGCGCGTCGTTTCGCGCGATGCCCGGCGTCGCGGCATGCACCGATTGCCGCAAGCGCGTGAACGCCTGGCTCGTGCGCGCATCACGCTGGTCGCGTGCGTCGTAGAAGTCCTTGCTGAGCCACTGGCCGAGACTCGTCATCAGCGAGCCCAATGCGCTCTTGAAGCGCACCCACGCATTGCCGGTGCGCGCCAGTTGTGCGGCCCCCTCGACCGCCTCCGCGGCGAGCCGGTCCAGTTCCGCGTGCAGAAAGTCGGCGAAGTGATGCAGGCCTTGCTGATTGCCATTCGACGATTTGCGCTCCAGTTCGACGTGCTCGGCAATCAGCGATTGATTGGGCACGCGAATGAACGGCGGCGTATCCGCGCGCGCGACGCCGTCACGGCGAATCGCCACGCCGAGGTTCGCGGATGCCGCGGTGCGCTCGCCGAGCGGTGGCATTTGCCACTTGTCGCACAGGTATTTCAACAGGCTGCAATGATCGAATCGTTCGTTGCATACGCCGGCTTCGCACCACGGTGACACGAGGATCGCGGGAACGCGTACGCCGAGTCGTTTGAAATCGAAGCTCGTGGTGTGGCCGTCGGGTGCGACTGCGTCGGCCGGCGGCGATACGTGGTCGTAGAAGCCGCCGTGTTCATCGTAGAGGACCACCAATAACGTGCGCTCCCATAGCGCCTGATTCGAGCGCAGCGCATTGTAGGTGTCCGCGATCAGCTTCTCCGCCTTCATGATGTTGTGCGGCGGATGATCGTCGTTCTGCGCTTCGCCGAAGTACTTCGGCTCGATCAGCACGAATTGCGGGAATTGGCTGGCGGGTCCCGCTGCGTCCTCGAAGAACTTGTCGAAAGAGCGGTAATTCGCGAGGTTTTCCGCGCGTCGCTGGTTCTTCAACAGCAGTGACGCGGGGAAGTCATAGAAATAGACGCTCCATGTTTTGCGCGCGGCGTTCAAGCGATCGAAAATCGTGTCCTGATCCTGCTCGGTGTACCAGCGTGGATTGAGTCCGTCGAGCCCCGAAGGCATGTCAATCTCGCCTTTCGACGTACCCGTCAGCGCGAAAAAGCGGTTCGGCCACGTCGGCCCCGGCAATGAACAGAACCACCGGTCACACACGGTGAATTGCGAACCGAGCGTATGCAGCGCGGGCAGAAAGCCGAGCGGGTAATAGCCCATCACGTCTTGCCGCGCGACGAGGCTGCTCTTCGGGTAGTCGTTGACGAACGAACGCACGAAGCCGCTGTTGTCGGCGGCGATCTGATCCATCACGGCCTTGTGCTCGTGATTCGGATCGTGCTTCATCTGCCGCTCGCGCGTCGCACGCGGATAGAAGGTATTGCCTTGACCGTCGGCGTTCGATTTGCCGGCCGCGTTGCGCACCCCGTCCAGTTTGTCGTGCACGGCGTCGAGGCAGCCGAGCATCTGGTCGAACGAGTGATTCTCCATCAGCAGCAGCACGACGTGTTCGATCGGATCGTTCTGCGCGTTCGGCTTGACCTCACTCATCTTGATCGCTCCACTCGGGACGGGATGGATTTCGCGCTTGCCAACTTAGCGCAAAACGCGTGCTGGCGAAAGAGCTCTGCTTTGAAACGGACCTGCACGCGACGCTCGGCGTATCTCGTCGCGTGCATGATTCGCTCAACCTGGCATGGATTCAACTGCCGCCAGAGAAGATCGGACCTTGCCCGCCCGGCGCGAACGACGGGAAGGGGTCGCCGGACGGCGCGACCGCCGCCGGTGCATGCGCTCCCGGCTGCGACGCCGGTTCGCGCAACGTCAACGCGCTATCGGCCGTGATCGGTACACTCGGCTTCGCGAGCAGCTCGGTCTTGCGCATCGAGCCGACCGACGTGCCGAAGTAATAGCCGATGATGCTGATCCACGCGGTTCCCAACGCGCCGACGATCACGTTGACGAGATCCTTGTTGGTGCCCGGCAGAGGCTGAAACGCCATCAGCAGCAGAATGCCGAAGAAGCCGGTGGTGACGGCCATCGCGAGCACCTTCGGGACCCAGTCGCGATTGGCGACACCCATCGCGCGTGCATTCGCGGTATGGCTCGTGGCGATGCGGGCCATCTCGGCGTCGTGCGCGAGGCTCGACTGCGCGGCCGTCACCATCAACTGTTGCAGTTGCAGCGAGTTAGCGCTCTCGGCCTGGCGAAGTTTTTCGAGTGCGCCGGGGTCGTTCAACGCGGGTTCCACGAAGGCCGGGTCGCTCGGCGTGCCGAGCGCGTGCGAGATGATCGCGGCGGCGGCGGTCACGCCGAGGCCGACCGGACCACCCACGAGCCCGGCGAGAAGCGGGGCGGTGCTGCTGATGTTCGTCGCTACTTTAGACCAGTCCATCATGCTGCTCCCAGGAGAAGATTGGCTGCCATCCGTTCGGTCCAGCCGCGGCTGAAACTCGGCCACGAATGCAGATTGCGCAGGTACCGCAGACGATACGCGGCGAAGCGCATCACGAACTTCATCGGGTCGGCGTTCTTGACCGCATCGAGCGTGTCGGGGCCGAACTTGCCGTCTTCTTTCGCGCCGGACGCTTTCTGCATCCACAGCACGACGAGGCCGCCGTTGTAGTTCGCATCGAAAATCTGAAAGGCCACGCGCGGATCGAGTTCGTCGAGATGCAACGGGTCCCAGTACCTGCGCTTGGCGATCTGATGAGCGGTTTCGAGCGGCAGGTCTTTCATCGCGCCGTTATAGCCCTCGCTGCGCGCGACGCGCGCCGTCACACCCCACATCGTTTCGCCGCCCGGATCGGCCGGATTGAAGCTGTACCCGCCTTCGTTTCCGATCAAGGCTTTGAATGCATCTTCGAAGCTGTCCATCGAACTGTCTCCTGTTCGGCTGTGTTGCCAACTCAAATGGCGATGCGCGCGGCTCAGGCCGCTCGCATCGCCTGTCCTGCGGCGTCGCGTACCGTGTCGAGCGAGGCCCGCAGCGGGTACGACGTCATCGGATTCGAAACGGGCGTGACGCGCTGGTCAGGCCTCGATGTCCGGGTGTCGGCTTCGTCGGGCGATGCGTCCGTCGAGAGCGCCAGCTCGCGTTCGCGCGCCGACAGCGTGGCGGCGTCGAGCTGCAATGCCTGTGCGTACTTGCGCGCGGCCTCGCGCAGAGCGCCTTTGTGTTCCAGCGCGCGGCCCCATTCCGCATAGGACGGCGCGAGATCGGGCCGCAACGCGACGGCGCGCGAGAGCTTTTCGATTGCTTCGTCGTAGTGGCCGGTCTTGACGAGCGCCTCGGCCCAGTCGTGCAGCGTGTCGACGGATTCCGGGTTCATCTCGGCGGCCCGTCTGAATGCGTCGAGCGCTTCGCGGTCGTGCCGGTTCGTATGCAACAGCACATCGCCGAGCAGCCGCAGGTTTTCAGCGGTGCGCGACGTTTCGTTCGCGCCGGTCCGCAGTTCCTCGAGCGCATCGTCGATGCGGTTCTGCTGTTCGAGCGCGATGCCGAGACTCGCGCGCAGCACGGCCGAGTCTTTGTACTGGGTCAATGCTTCGCGGATCTGCTGCTCGGCTTCTTTCGAGCGCTGCTGACTGTCGAGCAACCACGCCTTGCCCGCGACCGCCCATTGGGCCTGTTCGGACGAGGGCAGCGCGAGGACTTCGTCGTAGATTCCGACGATCTCGCGATAGTCGCATTGCGCGAGCGAACATTTGGTCTTCTGCACCTGGGTGAACAGATGACTGGCGAGGATGTTGGGTTCGGCGAGGCGCATCGCCGTGGTTGCGATGTCGTGCACGAACTTTTCGAGGTCGCGCCCTTCGAACGGCACCGTGCTTTCGCGGCCGTTGAACGGGCCGTGTTCTATCTGCACATGTGCGACATACGAATCCGCGCTGTTGTTCGTCTTCGTGATGCCGACGTGCACGGCGACATCTTCGCGCTGGAGCAGGCCTTTGATGAAGCGCACCGTCGTCGCATACGACATCTCCTGACCCGGGATCTGGATGTCCTGCTGCGCGTCGTTGCTGGTCATCGTGTCGTGCGGAATCGATTCGGCGTCTCGCCCGATCTCCTTCATCGCCGACATGATCCGCTCGGCGACAAAGTTCGATGTGTAGCCGCGCTCGGTCAACGCTTGCGGCGTCTCCACCGGCGGCACCAGCAATTGACGCGTGAGCACGCCGCGCGCGACGAGGCAGATCGAACCGATCGTCAGCAAGATGACCAGCCACGGCAACACATATGGCCAGAGCCGCTTCGGCCCGCGGCCGATCACACTGGCGGTATGCAAGCCGAACAGCACGAATCCGCTGGAATGACGACGATGGCGGCGATTCGCGGCGTTGGCGCGTATGACCGTACCGCTGAACCCGTTCATCGACCGACGTTGACCCTGTGCACTCGACATGACCCACCTCGCTTCGATCGGCGACCGATGTTGGCGACCGCCCGACTTGCGCGGTGGGTACGCATCGAACGTGCCATGCCGCACGGGACGGGCTAGCAGGCCGCTGTTGGCTTGCGGTGAGGGGATTGAAAGCAGGAAGTGTTGCGGCCCGGCCAACGTATCGGGAAAAACAGTTCGCCGGCGGAAGACAGAATGCGGGCTGGCAAATAAAAATGCCGCTCAGTCCGGAAGACTGAGCGGCATCGGTGAAGCGAACTACTGTTTGAGGACTTGCGCTGCGGCGGCTTAAACCGAACTCGGCCGCCACTTCAACAATCGATGCTCCACCGCTGTCAACAGGTAGTCGGCGGCAAGCGCGACCACCGCCAGCACGATCATCGCCGCGAACACGCCGCTCGCATTGAACGCGCCCTGCGCGGTGGAGATCAGCAAACCGATACCCTGCTTCGAGCCGAGAAATTCGCCGACCACCGCGCCGACCAGCGCGAAGCCGAAGCTCACGTGCAGGCTCGCGAGAATCCAGCTCAGTGCCGACGGAATCACGACCGAGGTCGTCACCTGGCGGCGCGACGCGCCGAGGATCTGCGCATTCGCGATCATGTAGCGGTCCGCTTCGCGCACGCCCTGGAACGCGTTGGCGAACACCACGAAGAACACCATCACGACCGCGAGCGCGACTTTCGATGCCATGCCGAGCCCGAGCGCGATCACGAACACCGAGCCGAGCACGACACGCGGAATCGAGTTGGCGATCTTGATGTAGAGGCTGAACACGTCGGAGAGCAGCTTGTTGCGGCCGAGCACGATGCCGCAGACGATGCCCGCGACCGAACCGATGATGAAGCCGAGGCCTGTCTCTTCGAGCGTGACCCACACCTGCGTGAGCAGCGGACCTTGCGACGTGCCGTTCACGAACCAGTCGACGATCTGTTCGAAGATCGCGCTCGGCATCGAGAAGAAGAACGGGTCGATCCACTTCAGGCGCGCGGACAGTTCCCAGCCGCCGAGCACGACCACGAGCACCAGAATGCGCAGCGAAACCACCAGAACCTGGCGCTGGCGGATCTTCTTCTGCGCGATACGCTCGACGTGAGCGAGCGACGCGGCGTCGATGCCCGAGGGCATCATCTGTTGAGAGGGTGTAGACATGTTTGCCGTTCCTTGATTAACCGATCTGCACTTCTTCGCGCAGGTCATGCCAGATATCGCGCGAAATTTCGATGAAACGTGAGTCGTAGCGGATCTCCGACGTGACACGCGGTCGCGGCAGATCGATTTCGTAGACTTTCTTCAGCGTGGCGGGGCGCGCGGTCAGCACGAACACGCGGTCGGCGAGCGCAATCGCTTCCTCGAGGTCGTGCGTGACGAACACGACCGAGCCGACGCCGCCCCACAATTGCAGCAGCTCGTCCTGCATCAACGTGCGCGTCTGCATGTCGAGCGCCGAGAACGGCTCGTCCATCAGCAGGATTTCCGGCTTGTTGATGAAGGTCTGCGCAAGCGCGACGCGCTTGCGCATGCCGCCGGACAGTTGATGCGGATAGTGCTTGCCGAACTTGTCGAGGCCCACGCGGCGCAGCCATTCGTTTGCTTCGTCGTAGGCGGCCGATTTCGAACGGCCGCGATAGAGCGGACCCGCCGCGACATTGTCGAGCACCGAGCGCCACGGAAACACCGCATCGGCCTGGAACACGAAGCCGATGCGCGGATCGATGCCGTCCACTGGCGCGCCCATCACGCGCACTTCGCCGGTGGTCGGCTTCAGCAAGCCGGTGATCATGCTGAGCGTGGTGGACTTGCCGCAGCCGGTCGGGCCGACCACCGCGACGAATTCGCCGCGTGCCACCGACATGCTGAAGTCGCGCAGCGCGATCGTGGCCTTGCCGTCCGGGGAAATGAAACGGCACGACACGTTGCGCATTTCGATCGCTGGCGTCTCGCGTGACATAGTTTGATTCATCGGCGGGTGCCTCGCAGTTCTGTGAATATGAAAGAAGCGTTACTTAGACGCGGTCTTGACCGGCGCCGACAGGAAGTCGTTGGTGTAGGTCTTGGCGAGGTCGATATGCTTGCCCTTCACCGACGGATTGAATGCGGACAGCACCTTCAGCACCGTGTCCGGGCCGTCGGCGGGCATCTTGCCGTCCTTCGTGAACATCGGCAGCGACGCCTTCAGGGCGCCCACGTACAGGTCCTTGTTGTTGCCGTAGTAGTCCTTCGGCATCTGCGCGGCGATGTCCTCGGCGCTATGCGTCGCGATGAAGTTCAGCGTCTTCGCGAACGCGTGCGACAGCTTCGCCGCGTCGTCCTTGTGCGATTCGGCCCACGCGCGCTGCACGTAGAAGCTCGACGCGGGGTAGGTGCCGCCGAGCGCGGCGCGCGTGCCTTCCACGGTGCGCATATCGACCAGCACCTTCGCGTCGCCGGTCTTCAGCAGTTGCGAGACGGTCGGCTCCGTGGTCATGCCGGCGTCGATGCGGCTTTGCTTGATGGCGGCGATGAAGCTGTTGTCCGCGCCGACCGGCAACATCGTGTATTGCGTCGACGCCACACCGGCGCGCTGCGCGAGGTACTGCGTGAGGAAGCTCGTCGACGAACCGAGGCCGGTCACGCCGAGCGTCTTGCCTTTGACGTCGGCCATGCTCTTCAGCGAATCGGCCGCCTTCGTCGAGACCATTTCGACTTCGCCCGGGACCTGGCCGAAGACGACGAGCGCCTGCACTTCCTTGCCCTTGCTTTGCAGGTCGATCGTGTGATCGTAGAAGCCGACCACGCCTTGCACCGCGCCCGCGAGCAGTTCGTTCTCCGCATCGACACCGGCCGGCTGCGACAGGATTTCGACGTCGAGGCCTTCGTCCTTGAAGTAGCCGAGCTGCTCGGTGAGCTTGGCCGGCAGATAGATGATCTTGGTGGCGCCGCCGACCATGATCGTGATCTTGTCGGCGTGAGCGGCGGCCGAAGCGGCGGCAAGGGCGAAAGCAACTCCTGACACAACGGCAAGCTGGCGCAAGGTACGCATGAAGCAGTCTCCTTAGGTGGGTCGCCGCGATCGAGGCGCGGCGCTTTCTGGGTGAATGGCAGCGATTATAGAAACGCGAAACCTTCTGCCAGCTTTCGGGGTTTGGCGCAAAACATGGGTGTTAACCCGACGATGCGCCGACGACGCGCCACACTCCACGCGCGCAGCCCCCTTGTTTTAAGGCACAATCGACGACCTGACTTTTGCCGTACCTGCCATGAAGCTGCTGCTGATCGAAGACAACCCCACGCTTGCGCACTGGCTCGCGAAGATGCTGGAGCAAGAAGCCTTCGCGCTCGACGCCGTGCAGGACGGCGACGAAGCCGACCGCCTGCTGCGCACCAATCACTACGACGTGATCCTGCTCGACCTGAACCTGCCGAAGCTGTCGGGCAAGAACGTGCTGCGCCGGCTGCGTCAGCGCGGCGACGCGACGCCGGTGCTGATCCTGACCGCGAGCGGCTCGATCGACGAGAAGGTGGAACTGCTCGGCGCCGGCGCCGACGACTACCTGGTGAAGCCGTTCGAAGTGCGTGAGCTGATCGCGCGCATCAAGGTGGCGATCCGGCGGCAGTCGCCGTCCAAAGCGAGCGAGGTGGTGTGCGGCGACCTGTCGTTCGACATCGACACACGCCAGTTCACGCTGAAAGGCGCGCCGCTGAACGTGACGCCGCGCGAGCGTTCGGTGCTCGAAGCGCTGATCCTGCGCCTCGGCAAGACGGTGACGAAGCCCGCGCTGGTCGATGCGATCTTCACGCTCGCGGACGAGCCGAGCGAAGACGCGGTCGAGATCTACATTTCGCGTTTGCGCAAGAAGCTCGATGGCAGCTCGGCCGCGATCGTCACGCTGCGCGGGCTCGGCTATCTGCTGCGCAAGCGGGAAGACGACCAGTAACGATGTCCAATAGCCTGCGCATCCGTCTGCTGTGGTGGCTGCTCGTGCCGCTCGCGCTCTACGTGTTCGTGACCGGTAAGACCGAGTACGACAACGCGCGGCACACCGCGAATCTGGTGCAGGACAACCAGCTGGTCGCGTCGGCGCGGATGATCGCGGGCGAGGTCGAATGGAGCGACGGTTTTCTGCGGGTCGATGTGCCGCCCGCCGCCCTCGAGATTTTCGCGTCGCCATATCGCGACCAGGTGTTCTACAGCGTGCGTGTCGACGATGGGCGGCTGCTCGCGGGTACGCCTGATTTCCCGCCGCGTCCGCTGCGCGCGCCCGACGTGCCGGATTCGTACTACACCGAGTTGCACGGCCAGCAGGTGCGCGCGGTCGACATCGTGCGGTTCATGTACGACAACGGCGCGACGCGCCCCGTGCGCGTGACGGTCGGCAAGACCGTGCGCTCGCGCGACGCGATGACTCAACAACTGTGGCGGCCGCAACTCGTGCGCCAGCTCGAAATGATCGCGCTGGCGGTCGCACTCGTTTGCATCGGGCTCACGTTCGAGTTGCGCCCATTGATGAAGGTGAAAGACGAGGTAGCCGACCGCGATCCGATGCAGCTCGAGCCGATCCGCGTCGAGCGTCTGCATTCGGAACTGCGGCCTATCGTCGATGCGATCAATCAGTGCATCGCGCGGCTCGGCGTGCAGGTGGCGGCGCAGCGGCGCTTCATCGCGGATGCCGCGCATCAGTTGCGCACGCCGCTCACGCTGCTCGGCACGCAACTGCAGTTCGCGCGGCAGCAGGAAGGCCTGAATCCCGCGCTCGACGAAGCGCTTGCCGCGATGCATCGAAGCAATCGTTCGATGGTCGGTCTCACCAACAAGCTGCTGCTGCTCGCGCAGGCCGAGGCCGCCGACAACTCGCAACTCGCGATGGAACGCGTCGATCTGGTACCCCTCGCAATGGAAGTCGTCGAAGATCTCGGGCTGCTCGCGCAGGCGCGTGAAATCGATCTGGGCGCGGAATTGCACGGCGCGGCGCCGGTGCTCGGACATCGCGGCATGTTGCAGGCGCTGATCGCGAATCTCGCCGAGAACGCGATTCGCTATACGGGCAGTGGTGGCCACGTGACGGTCGCCGTGAGCGCGGATACCGAGGCCAATACGGTGACGGTCAGCGTGACCGACAACGGCCCCGGCATTCCGGCCGAGGCGCGCAGCCGCGTGTTCGAGCCGTTCTTTCGCGCGTCGACGGATACGGAAGGCACGGGCCTCGGTCTGGCGATCGTGCGCGAAATCGCGGACGCGCATCACGGCGAGATCGTGCTGAAGGCGGGCGAGGGCGGCAAGGGCGTGGATATCGCGGTGACGTTTCCGCGCGCGACGCCGAAGTGATCGGGACAAACCCGAGGTTCGCGCAACAAATACAGCACTGAAAGCATCGGGAAGGGTTCGGCCCTTCAGAATCACGGGCAGGCGACCCGCGCGGCGCCTGGAGCAAGATAACGGAGACACCCGCAAATGAAGCTTTCCCCGACGCGTCTTTCGCGCGCGGCCTATGCCGTCGTGGCGGCGTCGCTCGCATGGTGCGCGCTCGCGAGCGTGGCGACACCTGCGCAAGCGGCCGAGCCGGAGAAACTCGCGATCATGGTGGGCGGCACCAACAAGCTCATCTATCTGCCGGCGCGTCTTGCCGAACAGCTCGGCTATTTCAAGGCGGAAGGGCTCGACGTCGAACTGCTGTCGCAGCCGACTGGAATAGAGGGCGAGAATGAAATGCTCGCCGGCGCGGTGCAGGGCGTGGTCGGCTTTTACGATCACACGATCGATCTGCAGACACGCGGCAAGGAAGTGAAGACGATCGTCGTGTTCAGCCAGGTGCCGGGCGAAGTGCAACTGGTCGCGGCGAAGTCGGCCGCTTCGATCCGCAGTATGGCGGACGTGCGCGGCAAGACGCTCGGCGTCACCGGGCTCGGTTCCTCGACGAGTTTTCTGACGCAATACCTCGCACAGCGCGCGGGCGTGCCGTCCACGCAATACACGCTGCTGCCGGTCGGCGCGGACAGCAGTTTCATCGCGGCGATGCGGGAAGGACGCATTCACGCGGGTATGACGACCGAGCCGACCGTCACTCAGCTATTGAAGGCGGGCGACGCCAAAGTACTCGTCGATATGCGCAACGTCGACGGCACGCGCGCCGCGCTCGGCGGCATGTATCCGGCGTCGAGCCTCTACGTGCAAAGCACGTGGCTCGACGCGCATCACGACGAAGCCGCGAAACTCGCGCGCGCATTCGTCAGGACACTGCGCTATATGCATACCCACAGCGCGGAACAGATCGCCGCGCGGATGCCAAAAGAAGACATCGGCAACGACAAGGCACTGTATATCAGCGCGTTGCAGGCTTCGCTGCCGATGTACACCGTCGACGGCAAGATGCCCGCCGACGGTCCGCAGACGGTGCTGAAGGTACTGTCGAGTTTCAATCCGGCGGTGAAGGGGCGGTATATCGATCTGTCGCGCACCTTCACCAACCAGTTCGTCTCTGACGTGAAGCCTTGAAAGCGGGCTGACCGCGTGGGTCGCATCGAGCACAAGAGGATCGGCACATCGTGTTTTCAGGCAGTTTGCGCGGACGCTTGTTGTGGTGGCTGCTGTTGCCGCTGGCGGCATTCGTCTCCATTTCAGTCGTCATTTCATACCGGTTCGCGCAGAACACCGCGGACCTGGTGCAAGACAATGCGCTGCTGTCGTCGATGCGGATCATCGGCGAGGATATCGACTGGGACAACGGTTCGGTGTCGATCCAGATTCCGCCGGCCGCGCTGGAACTCTTCGAATCGCCGGAACAGGACTCGGTTTTCTATCGCGTCGAGGCGAGCGGCCATCGTCTGCTCGCGGGCATCCCCGAGTTGCCGCTGCCGCCGCATGTGAGCGACAAGCCCGCGCTTTATTCCACCCGTTTCGCCGACGGCCGCGCGGCGCGCGCGGTCGCCTACGCGCGGCAGCTTTACGACTCGGGACACACCGAGGAAGTGATCGTCGCCGTCGCGAAGACGGAGGGCTCGCGCGACGCGATGGTGTGGCGTCTGCTGCGGCCGCAATTGTCCGGCGAAGTTCTGACGCTGGTGCTGGCGATGGTGTTCGTCTACCTCGGCCTGACCTTCGAACTGCTGCCGCTGATGAAGGTGAAGGACGACGTTGCCGATCGCAATGCGTCGCAGCTCGAACCGATTCGCGTCGCGCGTCTGCACGTCGAGCTGAGGCCGATCGTCGAGGCGATCAACCAGTGCATCGCGCGAATGGGCCAGCAGGCCGCGACGCAGCGTCAATTCATCTCCGATGCAGCGCATCAGTTGCGCACGCCGCTCGCGCTGCTGGCCGCGCAGATCCAGTTCGCGCGGCAACGCGATAGCCGCGACGCTCCGCTCGACGAAGCGCTCGCGGGCATGCACAAGAGCAGCCGCAAGCTGACCACGCTGACCAACAAGCTGTTGCTGCTCGCGCAGGCCGAGTCGGCTGCGCCGCTGAACGTGCCGGAGCGGATCGATCTGAGCGCGTTGATCGCGGGCGTGCTCGAGGAACTGATCGCGTTTGCGCAGTCGCGAGAGATCGATCTGGGCGCGGAGCTGGAAGACGGCCTGTACGTGACCGGTGACGAAGCATTGACCGCGGCCCTCGTGACCAATCTGGTCGACAACGCGCTGCGCTATACGCAGGCGGGCGGGCGCGTCACGGTGCAGACGCAGCGACGCGACGGCATGGCGATCGTGCGCGTAATCGACAACGGACCCGGCATCAAGGCCGATGCGCGCGAGCGCGTGTTCGAGCGCTTCTATCGTGCGTCGAGCCATACGGAAGGGACGGGTCTCGGCTTGCCGATCGTGCGCGAGATTGCGCATCGCCAGGGCGGCAGCGTGACGCTCGAATCGAACGCAGGCGGCGCGGGCCTCGTTGCGACGGTCGAGATGCGCTTATGGCTCGGCGCAACCTGACGTCGCGCGACTCACCAATGAGAGGACAACGATGAAACTGCTGCTCGTGGAAGACGACGCGGACCTCGCGCGCTGGGTGATGAACCTGATGCAAGTCGAGCAATTCGCGATCGACTGGGCGCAAAACGGCGAATGCGCGGAGACGCTGCTCGGTCTGCAATGCTATGACGCGGTGCTGCTCGATCTGCGCCTACCTGGCATGAGCGGCAAGGAGGTGCTCGCGAGGTTGCGCCGCAAGCGCGACAACGTGCCGGTGCTGATGCTGACCGCGAATGGCTCGACCGACGACAAGGTGGCCTGCTTTTCGGCCGGTGCGGACGACTATGTGGTCAAGCCCTTCGATGCGCGCGAACTGGTGGCGCGCATCAAGGCGCTGATTCGCCGTCAGGCCGCGGGAGACAGAGGGCAGTCGACCGAATGCGGCAATCTGCGTTATCTGTTCGATTCCCGCGAATTCGTGCTGCGGGACCAACGCCTGTCGTTGCGCCGCCGCGAACACGCGATCCTCGAAGCGTTGATACTGAAGCAGGGCAAGACCGTCTCCAAAGCCACGCTGATGGACAAGATCTTCACGCTCGACGAAGAGCCGAGCGCCGACGCGATCGATATCTATATTCACCGGCTGCGCAAGCACCTCGCGGCATCGACCGCGAAGATCATGACCTTGCGCGGACTCGGCTATATCTTGCGCGAAGAAGAACCGCACGAGGCATTTGCGTCTGCCTGAGATGACCGCACGATAGGAGCGCGTTTGCACGCGGTTCCGAGGTGCCAGCTGACGATTTTGATAAGGTTTCGCGAGCGGCCTCACGAGTTGCGCTCGCGCCCCGTACGCGTGTTACCCGCTCCGCTCTTCGCGCTGCTCTGCGCCGCGAGTTCCTCGACCATCTCACGCGCAGCCGTCTGCAACTCGGGCACATAGCGCCGCTTCGCTTCCGCAAGCGACACCGCGCGCGACAGAAACACCACGTTCAAGCTCGCGAGCACTCGTTCCTCGAACACGATCGCGACGGCGACCGCGCCGATCTTCCCCTGGTCCGCCCAGTCGCCGTGATTCGAACCGAACCCATCCGCGCGCACGCGTCTCACGAGACTGTGGATCAACGCGTCGTTCGACGCGAGCGCCTTCTGCTCCTCGCCGCCCGCGCCCGCGCGCAGCAGATCGAGAATGTCCTCGCGCTCTTCATCGGGGCACATCGCGAAGTACGCGCGGCCCGCCGCGGTCAGCAGCATCGGCAAACGGCGGCCGACCATCGCGCGATGAAACGACAGCGTACTGAAGCGGTGCGTGGTCTCGCGGATGATCATCGCGTCGCCGTCGGGCGTGGTCAGATCGGACGGCCACGCAACACGTTGCAGCAGACGCCCCATGACCGGCGGCGCGATGGTCGCGATGCGTTCGTCGTCCGTGAAGCCTTCGCTCAGCGCGCGCACTTTCAGCGTGAGCCGGAAGCTGTCGTCCGACGCGCTGCGCCGCACGAAGCCTTCTTCCATCAACGTCTCCAGAAGCCGCCGCGCGGTGGTGCGATGCAGGCCGGTCAGCTCGCTGATCTGCTGGCTCGTCGCGCGGCCGCTGTCCATCGAGTTGAGTGCTTGCAGCACCTGCAAGCCGCGCGACAGACCTCGCACATTCGTGTATTTGGTCACTTAAAAACCTCAATTAAATCAGCTATGTGCATTCTATGCACATTTTCCAGATTTTGTTGAGCGGGCAGGTGGCCGGTCCTAGACTGCCAACAAATCAACGATTTCATGGAGACGCGAGCGGTTGCCCGCAGGCGATTTTCGCCGTGGCCAGCGCTGGTTCCCGCCGCCGCGCTCCGTGAATAGCTCGACCCGGTCACTCCGGTCGACATACGGAGACAACATGCCCCAACCGCTCGACCCGGTGGCCGCGCAAGGCCACAGCGGAGCCGTCACCACCGACGTCGCGATCATCGGCGCCGGCCCGGTCGGTTTGATGATCGCCAACTATCTCGGCCTGCAGGGCGTACGCGTCGTGCTGATCGAAAAGCTCGAGAAGATCATCGACTATCCGCGCGCAATTGGCCTCGACGACGAAGCACTGCGCGTGTTCCAGTCCGTCGGCCTCGCCGATGCGTTGCTGCCGCACACGACTCCCGATCACTGGATGCGCTTCGTCACCCGCAACGGTCACTGCTTCGCATCGATCGAACCGCGCACCGACGAATTCGGCTGGTCGCGCCGCAACGCGTTCATTCAGCCGCTGGCCGATCGCGTGCTGTACGACGGCCTGCAACGCTTCCCGCACGTCGAGGTGCTGTTCGGCCACACCGTCAACTCGTTCACGCAGGACGGCGGCGGCGTCACGATCGAAGCGGAACACGCGCAGAGCGGCCGCCGCACGATCCGCGCGTCGTACATGGTCGGCGCGGACGGCGGCAACAGCTTCGTGCGCCGCACGCTCGACGTGCCGTTTGAGGGCCGCACGAAACCGAATCAGTGGATCGTCGTCGATGTGCGCAACGACCCGATCGGCTCGCCGCACGTGTACATGCACTGCGATCCACGACGCCCGTATGTGTCGGCCGCGCTGCCGCACGGCATTCGCCGCTTCGAATTCATGGTGATGCCCGGTGAGACCGAGGAAGAGCTGTCGAAGCCGGAGAACATGGCCGCGCTGATCCGCAAGGTCGTCGCCGAGCCGGACAAGGTCGACTACATCCGCAAGCGCGTCTATACGCACAACGCGCGCCTTGCGAGCAGCTTTCGCGTGAACCGCGTGCTGCTCGCCGGCGACGCCGCGCACATCATGCCGGTATGGCAGGGCCAGGGCTACAACAGCGGCATTCGCGACGCTAGCAACCTCGGCTGGAAACTCGCGATGGTGGTCAAGGGAGTCGCCGGCGATGCGCTGCTCGATACCTATACCGCCGAGCGCCGTTCGCATGCGCGCTCGATGATCCACCTCTCCGAAGTGGCGGGCGACATTTTCGCGCCGACGAGCCGCTTCGGCATCAAGTTCCGCGACGCGTTCGTGCGTACGTTCAACTGGTTTCCGGCGGTCAAGCGCTACTTCGTCGAAATGCGTTTCAAGCCGATGCCGCGCTATGAAAGCGGCGTCGTGTTGCTCGCGCACACGCCGCGCAAGCGTGGCTGGCTCGCGCGCGTGCTCGAACGCTCGGGCCATTCCGCGCCGGGCCGCCTGCTCGGTCTGATGAGCGAGAAGCGCGAGTCGCGGCTCGGCCGTCTCGTGTATGGACGCGACCCGCATTGTCATTCGCCGGTCGGCCGCATGTTCATTCAGCCGCGCGTGCGTACGGCGAGCGGCGAGATCGTGCGACTCGACGATGTGCTCGGCAACCGCTTCGCGATCGTCGGCTGGGGCGCGGAACCGACCTTCGGTTTGTCGGAGGAAGCGCGCGCGATCTGGCAGCGGCTCGGCGGCTGCTTCGTGGTCGCGAAGCCGGATACGCAACTGTCTTTTCATGGCGACGTGCCCGAAGACGTGATCGCGATCGGCGATGTGAACACGCGGCTGAAGGACTGGTTCACGCGAGTGCCGGAGTCGGTCGTGCTGTTGCGTCCGGATCGGTTCGTCGCGGGCATGGGCTCGCCGCAGCAGGTGTCGCAACTGGTCGTCGAACTCGCGCGGAAGCTGCAACTCGACGCGGCAACGCGTGCGGATGTGGCGAATGCCGGCAACGGAGCGGCGTTCGCGCGCGACGCCGTTGCCACTCTCGCAACCGCTGCAACCGCCGGAGCCTGATATGCCGATGCTGCTCGAATGCCTATCGCACACGCCGTTGCACGGCTATTACGATCCCGCGCCCGAAGTCGTCGCCGAAGTCGAGCGTGTGCATGCGGCGGCGCGTGCGCGCGTCGTCGAGTTCGATCCCCAACTGGTCGTCGTGTTCGCGCCCGATCATTACAACGGTTTCTTCTATGACGTGATGCCGCCGTTCTGCATCGGCGCATCGGCGAGCGCGATCGGCGACTTCAAGAGCCTCGCGGGTCCGCTGAACGTGCCCGCCGATACGGCGCTCGAACTGGTCGAAGCGGTGCTCGCGAGCGACGTCGACGTCGCGGTCTCCTACCGCATGCAGGTCGATCACGGTTGCGCGCAAGCGCTGGAGATTCTCACCGGCGGACTCGATCGATATCCGGTCGTGCCGGTGTTCATCAATTCGGTGGCCGCGCCGATGGCTTCATGCCGCCGCGCGCGTCTGCTCGGCGATGCGTTGGGCCGCGCGCTCGCACGCTCGAATCAGCGCGTGCTCGTGATCGGCTCGGGCGGCATCTCGCATGAGCCGCCGGTGCCGGAACTCGCGGGCGCGAGCGAGGAAGTCGCCGAGCGTCTGATCGCGGGCCGCAATCCGTCGGCCGAGTCGCGCGCGGCGCGGCAGGCACGCACGATTGCGGCGGCGCGCGCGTTCACGGCGGGCGACAGCCATCTGCATCCGCTCAATCCCGAATGGGATCGGGCGTTCCTGAAGCTGCTCGAAGACGGCGAGCTCACCGCGCTCGACGGCCTGACCAACAACGCAATCACGCGCGATGGCGGCAAGTCCGCGCACGAAATCCGCACGTGGATCGCCGCGTTCGGCGCGCTGAACGCGAGCGGCCCGTATCGCGCGTCGCTCGATTACTACCGTCCGATCCCCGAATGGATCGCGGGCTTCGGCGCGATGCACGCGCGACCCGTGACTGCCCACGTTTAACCGAATCTGGAATCCGCTATGAACACTCAAAGCAACATCGACGCGTTGGCCCTGCGCCTGCGCGAATCGGAACGTACGCGCGTGACCATCGCGCCGCTGCGCGACGACGCGCGTTTCGTCGAACTGCCGAACCCGGCCGACGCCGAGCAGCTCGCGTACGCGGTGCAGCAGGCCAACGTGGCCGCGCGCGTCGCGGCGGGCGAGCGCATCGTCGGCCGGAAGATCGGACTCACGTCGCCGGCGGTGCAGCGTCAACTCGGTGTCGATCAACCTGACTTCGGCGCGCTGTTCGCATCGATGGCGTATGGCGACAGCCAGCCGATTCCGCTCGGCGAGCTGATCCAGCCGAAGGTCGAGGCGGAGATCGCGCTCGTGCTCGAACACGATCTGCTGCACGAGCGCCACACGTATGCCGATCTGATGCGCGCAACCGCGTATGCGGTCGCGGCGATCGAAGTGGTGGACAGTCGCATCGAGGGCTGGAACATCCGCTTCGTCGATACGGTCGCGGACAACGCGTCGAGCGCGCGCTTCGTGCTCGGCAGCCGCCCGGTGCTGCTGCGCGATGTCGATCTCGCGGCCTGCGCGATGACGCTGTCGAACGATGCCGAAGTCCTGTCGCGCGGCAATGGCGCCGCGTGTCTCGGCAATCCGCTGAATGCCGCTGCCTGGCTCGCGGATCGGATGGTCCGGCTCGGCACGCCGCTGCGTGCCGGCGACGTGCTGATGACCGGCGCTTTGGGCCCGATGGTCGCGGTCGGGCAGCCGGGCACCTTCAGCGCGCAGATCGACGGTCTCGGCAGCGTCCGCGCGACCTTTTCCGCATAAAGCAAGCACTCGCAAGCACTCGATTGGGAACTCATATGGCAAGCGAAAAGCTCAAGGCCGCGATCATCGGCTCGGGCAATATCGGCACGGATCTGATGATCAAGATCCTGCGTCACGGCAAGCATCTCGAAGTCGCGGCGATGGTCGGCATCGATCCGAACTCGGACGGCCTCGCGCGCGCCGCGCGGCTTGGCGTCGCGACCACGCATGAAGGCGTCGAAGGTCTGACGCGTCTGCCCGTGTTCAATGACATCGACTTCGTGTTCGACGCGACCTCGGCCGGCGCACACGTGAAGAACGACGCGCTATTGCGAAAGCTGAAACCTTCGATTCGCGTGATCGATCTGACGCCGGCCGCGATCGGGCCGTACTGCGTGCCGGTCGTCAATCTCGACGCGCATATCGGCGCGCCCAACGTGAACATGGTGACCTGCGGCGGACAAGCGACCATTCCGATGGTCGCGGCCGTGTCGCGCGTCGCTAAGGTGCATTACGCGGAGATCGTCGCGTCGATCAGCAGCAAGTCGGCCGGTCCCGGCACGCGCGCGAATATCGATGAATTCACCGAGACCACGTCGAAGGCGATCGAAGCGGTCGGCGGCGCGGCGAAAGGCAAGGCGATCATCGTGCTCAATCCGGCCGAGCCGCCGGTGATGATGCGCGATACCGTCTATACGCTGTCGGACCTCGCAGATCGCGCGAAGGTCGAGGCTTCGATCGAGCAGATGGCCGCCGCGGTGCAGGCGTACGTGCCCGGCTATCGCCTGAAGCAGAAGGTGCAGTTCGACGAAATTCCCGCTAACGCGCCACTCAACATTCCGGGCCTCGGCCGCTTCAGCGGCCTGAAGACGTCGGTCTTCATCGAGGTCGAAGGCGCCGCGCACTACCTTCCCGCCTATGCCGGCAATCTCGACATCATGACTTCGGCCGCGCTCGCGACCGCCGAGCGCATGGCGCAGGCGCTCGTGCAGGCATCAGAGGCATAAGAGGCTTAAGGAGACTTCCCGCATGGACAAGAAACTGTATATCTCCGACGTGACGCTGCGCGACGGCAGCCACGCCATCCGTCACCAGTACTCGATCCAGAACGTGCAGGACATCGCGCGCGCATTGGACCGCGCGAAAGTGGACAGCATCGAAGTCGCGCACGGCGACGGCCTGCAAGGTTCGAGCTTCAACTACGGCTTCGGCGCGCATAGCGACCTCGAATGGATCGAAGCGGTCGCGGATGTCGTCGAGCACGCGCAGATCGCGACGCTGCTGCTGCCCGGCATCGGCACGATTCACGACCTGAAGGCTGCGTACAACGCGGGCGCGCGCGTGGTGCGCGTGGCGACCCACTGCACGGAAGCGGACATTTCGAAGCAGCACATCGAATACGCGCGCGAACTCGGCATGGACACCGTCGGCTTCCTGATGATGAGCCACATGACTACGCCGGAGAACCTCGCCATCGAAGCGAAGAAGATGGAGAGCTACGGCGCGACCTGCATTTACGTGGTCGATTCGGGCGGCGCGCTGACGATGAACGATGTGCGCGACCGCTTCCGCGCGGTGAAGGCCGTGCTGAAACCCGAAACGCAGACGGGCATGCACGCGCACCACAACCTGTCGCTCGGCGTGGCGAATTCGATCGTCGCGGTCGAAGAAGGCTGCGATCGCATCGATGCATCGCTCGCGGGCATGGGCGCGGGCGCGGGCAACGCGCCGCTCGAAGTGTTCATCGCGGCAGCGGAGCGCATGGGCTGGAATCACGGCACCGACCTCTACACGCTGATGGACGCCGCCGACGACATCGTGCGTCCGCTGCAGGACCGGCCGGTGCGCGTGGACCGCGAAACGCTCGCGCTCGGCTATGCGGGCGTGTATTCGAGCTTCCTGCGTCATTCGGAAGTGGCCGCGAAGAAATACGGCCTGAAGACCGTCGACATTCTGGTCGAGCTGGGCAAGCGCCGCATGGTCGGCGGCCAGGAAGACATGATCGTCGATGTCGCACTGGATCTGAAGCGCGGATCCTACGCAGTGGCCTCATGACCCAGACGCTGCGCGGCGGCGCCGCATGCCGCGCGCGCAGCGTTCATTTCATCCAGCAAGGTCGCCGCAAGAGCGACGCTGATTCAACATTGGAGACATTCATGCGGCAGTCAATACAAGCAACCCAAACAACGCAGTCGACGAAACCTCTTGCCAGCGGCGCGCTGACGATCGGGCTCTGCCTGATCGTCGCGCTGCTCGAAGGCGTCGACCTGCAATCGACCGGCCTCGCTGCACCGCGCATGGCGCGCGAATTTCATCTCGCGGTCGCGCAGCTGGGCTGGGCGTTCAGCATCGGCGCATTCGGGCTGCTGCCCGGAGCCGCGATCGGCGGACGTCTCGCCGACCGGCTCGGGCGCAAGCGCGTGCTGATGTGGTCGGTCGCGCTGTTCGGCCTCTTCTCGCTCGCGACCGCGCAGGTATGGGATCTGAACAGCCTGCTCGCCGCGCGCTTTCTGACCGGCCTCGGTCTTGGTGCGGCGATGCCGAATCTGATCGCGCTGTGCTCGGAAGCGGCGCCGCCGCATCAGCGCAACACCGCGGTCGGCGCGATGTATTGCGGCATGCCGTTCGGCGCGGCGCTTGCGGCGGTGGTGGGCATCGTCAGCCCGGGCGATGAGAGCTGGCGGCATATCTTCTACGTCGGCGGGTTCGGGCCATTGCTGGTGCTGCCGCTGCTTGCGCTGTTCATGCGCGAGTCGGCGCAGTTCGTCGCGGCGCGTGCAACCACGGGCGCGCGGCACGATGCAGCCGCGAGCGTGACGCGCGCGCTGTGGCAGGAAGGGCGCGCGGGCACGACGATCGCGTTGTGGATCAGCTACCTCGGCACGCTGATCGTGCTGTATTTCCTGATCAACTGGCTGCCGTCGCTGGTTTTGACGCGCGGTCTGACGCGCGTGCAGTCGGGTGTCGTGCAGATGATGTTCAACATCGGCGGCGGCATCGGCGCGATCGTGATCGCCGGCATGATGGACCGGATGGGCCGGCGCCGCACGGTCGCGGGCATGTATGTCGGCATCGTCGTTGCGCTTGGCGCGTTGCTGAGCGCGCATGGCGGCGCGTCGATGGCGTGGGGCGGTCTGCTCGCGGGGCTGTTCCTGGTCGGCGGCCAGTCGGTGCTGTATGCGCTGGCGAGCAGCCTGTACCCGACCGAAGTGCGTGGCACCGGCGTCGGCGCGGCCGTGGCGGTGGGCCGTCTCGGCTCGATCCTCGGACCGTTGATCGCGGGGCAACTTCTCGCAATCGGTCAGGGCGCGAGCGTGCTGCTCGGCGCGAGCATTCCGCTGATCGCGGTTGCCGCGATCGGCGCGTGGCTCGTCGTGAATCGCTCGACACTTCGATACACCGCGGTGGCCGCGCAGTAGTTTTGCGGCCTGAAATATGGAGCGGGTTCGCCGTCGGCGGCGGCCCGCAGTCACTCAACTCGTGAAACACAGGAATTCGACATGAGCAATACCAACACGCAAGCAGTGGCGATCAGTGAAGAAGCGACCAGCAAATTCGTCCGGATCACTGAAGATGGCCGCGAGGTGCAGCTGCACTACAACGACGTGGGGCAGGGCGCGGACACGGTCGTGATGCTGCACGGCTCGGGACCGGGTGCGACCGGCTGGGCCAACTTCAATCGCAACGTCGAGCCGCTCGTCGCGGCGGGCTATCGCGTGATCCTGATGGACTGCCTCGGGTGGGGCAAGAGCGACCCGATCGTCTGCAAGGGTTCGCGCGCGGAACTCAACGCGCGGTGCCTGAAGGCGTTGCTCGATGCGCTCGATATCGAGCGCGCGCATATCATCGGCAACTCGATGGGTGGGCATAGCGCGGTCGCGTTCGCGCTCGCTGAACCGCAGCGCGTCGGCAAGCTCGTGCTGATGGGCGGCGGCACCGGCGGCCCGAGCCCGTTCGTGCCGATGCCGACCGAAGGCATCAAGCTGCTGCAGGGGCTGTACCGCAACCCGACCATCGAAAACCTGCAGCGCATGATGAGCGTCTTCGTGTTCGACACGAAGGCGTTGACCGAGGACCTGATGCAGGCGCGTCTCGCGAATATGCTGGCACGGCGCGACCATCTCGAGAACTTCGTCGCGAGCCTCGCCGCGAATCCGAAACAGTTCAACGACTATGGGCCGCGCCTCGGCGAAGTGGCCGCGCCGACGCTCGTGATCTGGGGCCGCGACGATCGCTTCGTGCCGATGGACGTCGGGCTGCGGCTCGTCGCCGGGATGCCGAACGCCGATCTGCATGTGTTCGGCCGCTGCGGGCATTGGGCGCAGTGGGAGCATGCGGACAAGTTCAACCGGATGGTGGTTGAGTTCCTCGGACGCGAGGGGTAAGGCGGGTTGTTATTGCGAGCGACTGGCGCGCCGTTGCGGCGGCGGGCTGGTTGCTTCTTTTTGCCCATTTCCCGGCGATCTTACGGCTCCGCGTGTAGAGTCAATGTAGATACCCTCTCGGGTTCAGGAACGGAAACTCAGGGGGGCGCGCTGATGAACATGGTGCGCACTCTGGGCCTGGAGGCACGCGCCGCACGCAAAGTCGAGCGCGCTCCGGCCGAGGTGGTCGAGGACGATTCGACCTGAACCCGCGCGCGGCGAGTGACGCAACCACTCCGCTGCCAGCATCCGACTCGTACTGTTTCGCGTGCGAGCATCCCCGTCCGCGCCTCCCCCGCTTCCCCCGCTTCCCCCATCTAACCGTCGACTCCCGCACCACCGGATGCGGATCTGTCCACTCTGCTGTGGAGGCTCGCGCGCCGTCGGTCGACGAAGCCGGGAGGGGACGTCGTGGCGCGCGTAGCGCAGGCCTGGTTGGCTGGCGGCGGCTGAAGCGCGCGGGACTTGCGGCTCCTCAATGCGATCCATTCGCATTTAGCCAAAAATAATATGCCGCAAGTCATCTATAAGATATCTGTCTTAAGACCGGGGCAATCGGCCGCAAACCCTTGCCAGCCGGGGCTCGACCCTTTTCGGTAGGGTCTCGCGACCTGTTTGTTTACCCACATTTAGTGGAAAACGCGCATATACTCTCGGTCGTATCGCAAAACGAAGGTCGCGGGGTTGCGTCGTGCCGAACCGGCGCCGTCGCCATCGCGCCGCGATTTGGGCTGGCCTCGACTGCCAACGCTCTGTCTATCACTTCCTAGCAAAGCATTAATCATGTCCACACCGCCGAAGATCATCTACACCCTGACCGACGAAGCGCCCGCACTGGCGACGTACTCGCTGCTGCCGATCGTCAAGGCGTTCACGCGCTCGTCCGACGTGCTCGTCGAAACGCGTGACATCTCGCTCGCCGGCCGGATCATTGCCGCATTTCCCGACTACCTGAGCGCGGAACAGAAGGCTTCCGACGATCTGGCGGAGCTCGGTGGACTCACCACGCGCCCGGAAGCGAACATCATCAAGCTGCCGAACATCAGCGCGTCGGTGCCGCAGCTGAAGGCCGCGATCGCCGAGCTGCGCGACCAGGGCTACAAGCTGCCGTCGTACCCGGACGTCGCGACGACCGACGCCGAGAAGGACGTCAAGGCCCGTTACGACAAGATCAAGGGCAGCGCGGTGAACCCGGTGCTGCGCGAAGGCAACTCGGACCGCCGCGCGCCGCTGTCGGTCAAGAACTATGCGCGCAAGCATCCGCACAAGATGGGCGCGTGGAGCGCGGACTCGAAGTCGCACGTCTCGCACATGAGCGGTGGCGATTTCTACGGCAGCGAGAAGTCGGCGCTGATCGCGCAAGCCGGTAGCGTCAAGATCGAGCTGGCCGCCGCGGACGGCACGACCACGGTCCTGAAGGCGAAAACGCCGGTGCTGGCAGGCGAAATCATCGACGCGTCGGTGCTGAGCAAGAACGCGCTGCGCAGCTTCATCGAAGCGCAGATCGCCGACGCGAAGGCGAACGGCGTGCTGTTCTCGGTGCACCTGAAGGCCACGATGATGAAGGTCTCGGACCCGATCATCTTCGGCCACGTCGTGTCGGTGTTCTACAAGGACGTGCTCGCGAAGCACGCGGAAGCGCTCGCTAAGGTCGGCTTCAACCCGAACAACGGTATCGGCGACCTGTACGCACGTCTGAAGGATCTGCCGGCTGAAACGGCAGCGGCGATCGAAGCCGACATCAAGGCGCAGTACGAACAGCGTCCGCCGCTCGCGATGGTCAACTCGGATAAGGGCATCACGAGCCTGCACGTGCCGAGCGACGTGATCGTCGACGCCTCGATGCCGGCGATGATCCGCGAGTCGGGCAAGATGTGGGGCGCCGACGGCGCGCTGCACGACGCGAAGGCGGTGATTCCGGACCGTTGCTACGCCGGTGTGTACCAGGCTGTGATCGAAGACTGCAAGAAGCACGGCGCGTTCGATCCGGTCACGATGGGCACGGTGCCGAACGTCGGCCTGATGGCGCAAGCCGCAGAGGAATACGGTTCACACGACAAGACGTTCCAGATCCCGGCGAACGGCGTGGTCCGCGTGACCGACGAAGCCGGCGCGGTGCTGCTGGAGCAGCCGGTCGAGGAAGGCGACATCTTCCGTATGTGCCAGACCAAGGACGCGCCGATCCGCGACTGGGTCAAGCTCGCGGTGAACCGCGCCCGCGCAACCAACACGCCGGCCGTGTTCTGGCTCGACCCGGTGCGCGCGCACGATGCGCAGATCATCAAGAAGGTCGAACAGTACCTGAAGGATCACGACACCAACGGTCTCGACATCCGCGTGATGACGCCGGTCGACGCGACGAAGTTCTCGGTCGAGCGCATCCGCGCCGGCAAGGACACGATCTCGGTCACCGGCAACGTGCTGCGCGACTACCTGACCGACCTGTTCCCGATCATGGAACTGGGCACCAGCGCGAAGATGCTGTCGATCGTTCCGCTGATGGCCGGTGGCGGCATGTTCGAAACCGGCGCGGGCGGTTCGGCGCCGAAGCACGTGCAGCAGCTGGTCGAAGAAGGCTTCCTGCGCTGGGATTCGCTCGGTGAATTCCTGGCGCTGGCCGCATCGCTCGAACATCTGAGCACCGCGTATCACAACCCGAAGGCGCAGGTTCTCGCGAAGACGCTCGATCAGGCGACCGGCAAGTTCCTCGACAACGACAAGTCGCCGGCGCGCAAGGTCGGCGGCATCGACAATCGCGGCAGCCACTTCTACCTCGCGATGTACTGGGCCGAAGCACTGGCCGCGCAAACCGACGACGCGGCGCTGCAAGCGCAATTCGCGGGCGTCGCGAAGGCGATGGCCGACAACGAGGCGAAGATCGTCGCGGAACTCGGCGCGGCGCAGGGCAAGCCGGTCGATATCGGCGGCTACTACCGTCCGAACGTCGAGCTGACCAGCAAGGCGATGCGCCCGAGCGCGACGCTGAACGCGATCGTCGATTCGGTGGCTTGACGCCGTACGGGCCGCTGATGCGGTAAGCGTCGCGGCCGCAGCTACGCGGGCCCGAAAAGCCACGCGGTAAGCGCGCAGCGCAACCGCGCACAAAGCCGCAAACAGGACCGCAAATACGACAATGGCGCCTTCGGGCGCCATTGTCGTTTCTGCTTTCACTGCTACGTCGCCGTCGGTCATATCCGTCCTTATACGTGAACGATTTCCCAATCGGCGAGCTTCTCCGGAATTTCGAGTGTCGACGTGTCGAGCTCGGACAGATGCTCGCAGCTCAGGCCGCGCGCGAGGTCGTCGGCGGCCTGTTGCGGGCTCGAGAATTCTCCGAGCGTTTCGTTGCCGTAGGTGGCTTCCCAGCCGTCCTGACCCGGCAGAATGTAGAACGCTCCCTGCGTCGAACCAAAGCGAAAGCCTTTCATTTTTTGTCTCCCAGTTGCCAATAAAAAAGCCGCGATTCGTGACGGCTTCTGCGCAATCTCTGGGATTTGGGTGGCCATTTCGCGAGGCCCCTCGAATCCGACTGCGTGAAGCGCGTGCTCTTGTGAAAGAGTCTACGTCAGGGAGTCGGCTGGCAAGCGGGCGTCAAACCGTTCTTTATCTTAAAAATACTGCTGCAAAAACAATGGGTTGATCGTTTCATTTTGCGATGTGCAACGCCGCCGGACATCGTGAAATTCCCGGTTTGTGCCGCGCACCATGATTTTTTACGACGCGCGCCATCGTTTCGTATCGTGAAAATTAGGGCTCCGCGCGACGTACAAAACGATGCCATGCGGCCCTACGACGCGTCGATCCGTTCGATCAGCATCGCCACGAAGGTCTCGCTCACCGGCGGCAAGGTTCGGCCACGCTTTCTGATCAGCGCGATGCGGCGCGTGAACGCGGCTTCGTCGATCGGCCGCGCGACCAGTTCGGGCTCCGCGCGTACCTCGCGTGCCGACACCGGCAGGATCGTGATGCCGAGCCCGGCGCGCGCCATCGCGACCGCGCTCATCATGTAGGTCGGCTCGCAGGCGATGCGCGGCTCACATTGCGCGTCGGCGAACGCGCTGTCGACGACCGCACGCACGCTCGTGCCCTGCGCGGTCAGCACGAGCGGCTCGTTGGCGAGATCGGCGAGCGTGACGGGCCGGCGCCGCCGCGCGAGTGCGTGCTGCTTCGGCAACACGGCGACGAGCCGGTCGATGCCCTCATGCAGCACCTCGAGCCCGCTGTCGTTCAGCTCGCCGCCGGTCAGCCCGATATCGACTTCCTCGTTGCGCACCAGCGTGTTGACCATGCTCGCGACGACGTCGCGCACCTCGAAGCCGACGTGCGGCACGGCTTTTCTCAGCGCCTGCACCAGCTCGGGCAGCACGCTCGCCGCGAAGGTCGGCAGACAAGCGATGCGCACCGTGCCGCTCGCGCCTTCGCCGAGCGAGCGTGCATCGCGCAGCACGTGCTCCATGTCGTGCAGCGATTTCTGCAGCACGGGCAGCAGCTCGCGGCCGGTCGGCGTCAGCGCGACATTGCGGCTGTTGCGATCGAACAAGCGCAGGCCGACCGTTTCCTCGAGCCGGCGAATCTGCACCGTCAACGCCGGTTGCGACAGATGCAGCCGCGCGGCCGCGCGCGTGAAGCTGCCCGTTTGCGCGACCGCGATAAACGCCCGGATGTCCCGCAGATTCAGATCCATGATGACTTGTGATTGCTGCGATCAATTCATTTCAATTGTTTTATTGCTGCCGCGAACTTACGCTCGATCACACTAAAAAACAACCTGGAGACAAGCTCATGCTGCCATTGCTGGGGCTGGCTACCATCGTCGTGCTGCTCGGCGCGATCCTGTCCAAACGCATGTCGCCGCTCGTCGCGCTGATCGTCGTGCCGCTCGCGGCATCGCTGCTCGGCGGCTTCGGCCTGCAGACCAGCAAGTTCGTCGTCGATGGTCTGAAAAGCCTCGCGCCGGTCGTCTGCATGTTCGTATTCGCGATCCTGTACTTCGGCACGATCACCGACGCCGGCATGCTCGACCCGATCATCGAGCGTATCCTGCGCGCGGTCGGCACGCGGCCCACGCGCATCGTGATGGGCACCACGCTGCTCGCGCTGCTGATCCACCTCGACGGCTCCGGCGCCGTCTGCTTCCTCGTCACGATTCCCGCGATGCTGCCGCTTTACGATCGCCTGAAGATGGACCGGCGCGTGCTCGCCGCGGCGGTGTCGATGGCGGCCGGCATCAACTTCCTGCCGTGGACAGGGCCGATGATTCGGGCGTCTGCGTCGCTGCATCTGCCGATCTCGGCGCTATTCAATCCGCTGATTCCGGTGCAGGCGATCGGCCTCGTATTCGTGTTCTCGATGGCGTACTGGCTCGGGCGGCGCGAGGAAAAGCGCCTCGGCCTCACTGCCGCGAGCGGGTCCGTGCCGATGCCCCAACGCGAACTGACGCCAGAACAACAGGCGCTGCGCCGCCCGCAAAACTTCTGGTTCAACATCGTGTTGACGCTCGTCGTGCTGGGCACGATGGTCGTGATGGGCGAGAAGATTCCGCCGGCCGTTATGTTCATGGTGGGCCTGTGCATCGCGTTGATGGTCAACTATCCGAACGTCGACATGCAGCGCAAACGGATCGACGCGCATGCGCGCGCCGCGCTGATGATGGCCGGCATCTTGCTCGCGGCCGGCGTGTTCACCGGCGTGATGCAGGGCAGCGGCATGCTGAAGGCGATGGCGCAGGCGGCGGTCGGCTTCGTGCCGCCGGCGATGGCGAGCCATATTCCGATCGTGCTCGGCCTGCTGTCGATGCCACTCAGCATGCTGTTCGATCCCGATTCCTTTTATTTCGGCGTACTGCCGGTGATCGCGGAAGTGGCGGGCCAGCTCGGCGTGCCCGCAGTGCACGTCGGGCAGGCCGCGTTGCTCGGACAAATGACCACCGGTTTTCCGGTCAGCCCGCTCACGCCCGCGACGTTCCTCGTGGTCGGCCTGTGCGGTATCGAGCTGGCCGATCATCAAAGATTCACGTTTCCCCTGCTGTTCGGCGCGTCGGTCGTGATGACGATCGCGTGCGTCGCGCTCGGGATCTTTCCACTGTGAGCTTCATTGAACGGACGGGAGCACCATGACAGCCACTGAATCTGAACGCATCGTGCGCATCGGCGCTGGCGCGGGCTATTCGGGCGACCGCATCGAACCCGCGCTCGAACTCGCGGAACACGGCCACCTCGACTATCTCGTGTTCGAATGCCTCGCCGAACGCACGATCGCGATCGCGCAGCAGGCGCGCAGCAAGGACGCGGAGCTCGGCTACGACCCGCTGCTCGAAGCGCGCATGCGCGCGGTGCTGCCCGTCGCGGCGCGCAACGGCGTGCGTATCGTGTCGAACATGGGCGCGGCCAATCCTCGCGCGGCGGCGCGCAGGACCGCACAGATCGCGCGCGAGCTCGGTCTCGGCGCGCTGAAGATTGCCGCCGTCACCGGCGACGACGTGCTCGACGTCGTGCGTGCGGGCGACTTCCATTTCGTCGAATCGGGCGACGCGTTGGCCGCGTACGAGGACCGGTTGATATCGGCGAATGCGTATCTCGGCGCGAGCGGCATCGTCGACGCGCTGGCGGCCGGCGCGCAGATCGTGCTGACCGGGCGCGTCGCCGATCCGTCGCTGTTCGTCGCGCCGCTGGTCCACGAATTCGGCTGGCGCATGGACGACTGGCCGATGCTCGGCCAGGCGACGGTAATCGGCCATCTGCTCGAATGCGCAGGGCAGATCACCGGCGGCTATTTCGCAGACCCCGGCTTCAAGGACGTGCCGAATCTCGCGCGGCTCGGCTTTCCGATCGCCGAAGTCGCGCGGGACGGTTCGGTGGTGATCACGAAGCTCGCGCAAAGTGGCGGGCTCGTGACCGAGGCGACGTGCAAGGAGCAGTTGCTGTACGAGATTCACGATCCGCGTCGTTATCCGCAGCCCGACGTGGTGGCCGATTTCTCGCAGGTGCGCGTCGAGCAGCAAGCCCCGGACCGTGTGCGCGTCACCGGCGGTGGCGGCACGGAGCGCACCGCGACGCTGAAAGTGTCGGTTGCGTATTTCGACGGCTATATCGGCGAAGGGCAGATTTCGTACGGCGGACCGGGCGCGCTTGCGCGGGCACGGCTCGCTCTCGATATCGTGCGCGAACGGCTCGCGCTGACCGGTGTAGAGACGCGTGAACTGCGCTTCGATCTGATCGGCGTGAACGCACTGCACGGCGACACGGTGGCGGCTGGTCATGGCGAGCCGTACGAAGCGCGCGCGCGGGTGGCGGGGCGCACGGCATCGCTCGCGGAGGCGGTGCGCATCGGCAACGAGGTCGAGACGCTGTACACGAACGGACCGGCGGGCGGTGGCGGAGTGACGAAGGGGGCGCGCGAGGTGGTCGCCGTGCAATCGGTGCTGCTGCCGCGCGAGCATGCGACGCCGGCTTTCTCGCTAGTGGAGGCTTGAGATGAAACTACGTGAACTGGCTCATTCGCGCACCGGCGACAAGGGCAATACGCTCAACATCTCGGTGATCTGCTACGACGCGCGGCATTACGAGCGGTTGCGCGATGTGTTGACGCCCGAGCGCGTCAACGCTCATCTGCGTGAGGTGGTGCGCGGTGACGTGGTGCGTCATGAGTTGCCGGGCCTTGCGGCGTTCAACTTCGTGCTCGGCGATGCGCTCGGCGGCGGCGTTACGCGTTCGCTCGCGCTCGATGCGCATGGCAAATCGCTGAGCTCGGCGTTGATGGATCTGGACGTGGGGGAATGAGCGGATGCTGCTGGCGGCGTGTCGTATTGCGGGGCGATCGGTCATCAGCCCCGCATGCGATCACACGCCAGCCTTCGTCAAGTCATGCGCGCGGCGCAGACGCTCGCGGCTGTTGCTCAGATGCATGCGCATCGCGGCGCGCGCGTCGTCGGCGTCCTGACGCTCGATCGCGCGATAGATCATCAAGTGCTCGCCGAGCACGCTACGCAGCACCTCGATATGGTCGAGCTCCGCGATCTCGGCCGAACCGAGCCGCGTGCGCGGGCTGACCGAGCGCCCGAGCTGGCTCAGCACGTCGAAGAAGTAGCGGTTGCCGCTCGCGCGTGCGATCTGCAGATGGAACTCGATGTCGTGTGCGAGCGTGTCGGTGCTACCGCGCTCGAGTTCCGACTCGAAGCGATCGAGTGCGATGCGAATCTGCTTCAGGTTCTGCTCGGTACGCCGCGACGCCGCGAGCGCGGCCGCGGCCGCTTCGACGTCGATCCGGAACTCGATGATCGCCATCACGTCGAGCATGCTGGTGAGATCGGCGGCGGGAAGCTGCATCGGCTTTTCCGCGGCGGGCGTGAGCACGAACGTGCCGATGCCGTGGCGCGTCTCGACGATCCTCGCTGCCTGCAGACGCGAAATCGCCTCGCGGACCACGGAGCGGCTCACGGACAACTGCTTCATCATCGCGACTTCGGTGGGGATGCGATCGCCCGGCCTCAGCGCCCCGCGGCGAATTTCATCGGAAAGGGTGGCCACCACCTTTTCAGTTAGGCTGCTCATTTTTGTGGCTGGTTGACTGATCCAACAAAGTATCGCACAGGACTGTACTCGATTCTGCCGGGTTCGGCGGCATCGGCGCGGGCTATTTTTTCCGTGCGGACGCGCGATGGAGGGAAGATCAGGCGGACATCGGCGCAAACGCATGGGGTGCTGCTAGCGAGCCGCCAATTAATGACATCGGACGTCTTATCTAGTGGGACCTAAGAAGTGGGCTATAGCCTCTGAAAACTTGAATCCGCTATTATTTCAGGGGAGTTGATCGATACACGCAGGGTAAACACCCAACTAGATTTGAGAAAAATAACGCGGTAGACTGTCGTCAGACAACATATCAGACCTACTGGCGCGTCTCGCACTCACCTGTTGCGTCGCGCTGCATTCCACCAGGCCACATGGCCGACAGGGGAGACAAATCTTGACATCAGTTCTGACTGCCGCGCTCGACCCGCTGGAATCAGCGGTCGCGAAGGTGAAGCGCAACGTGTTGCCGCTTTTCCTGATCATGTTCATCGCGAACTATATCGACCGCGTGAACATCGGCTTCGTCAACGCGCACATCAAGACCGATCTCGGCATCGGCGCGGCAGCCTACGGTCTCGGCAGCGGGCTGTTCTTCATCGGCTACGCGCTGTTCGAAGTGCCGTCGAACGTGCTGATGCAGAAGTTCGGCGCGCGCGCGTGGCTCACGCGGATCATGGGCACGTGGGGGCTGGTGGCGGCCGCGATGGCGTTCGTGTGGAACGATACGTCGTTTTACGTGCTGCGGTTCCTGCTCGGCGTCGCCGAGGCGGGCTTCTTTCCCGGCGTCGTCTTCTACTTTACGCAGTGGCTGCCGCAAAAAGAACGCGGCAAGGCGATGGCGATCTTTCTGTCCGGCTCGGCGCTCGCGTCGGTGCTTTCCGGCCCGATCACCGGCTCGCTGCTGTCGATTCGCGGCCTCGGCCTGCAAGGCTGGCAGTGGATGTTCCTGATCGAAGGCGGGTTCTCGATCGTGCTGTGCATCGTCAGCTGGTTGCTGCTGAAGTCGCACATCCGCGACGCGCACTGGCTCACCGGCGAAGAACAGCGCGTGCTCGAACACTCGATCGCGGCCGAACAGGCCGAGCGCGAAGCGCAGGGCGGCGCGCATCTGCCGACGATGAAGCTGCTGAAGGACCCGCAGATCGCGCTGTTCTGCTTCCTGTACTTCGCGATCCAGCTGACGATCTACGCGGCCACTTTCTGGCTGCCCACGATCATCCGCAAGATGGGCGGCCTGTCCGATTTCGAGGTCGGCATGTTCAACGCGATTCCGTGGCTGATCGCGATGGTCGCGATGTATGGCTTCGCGGTCGTATCGGCGAAGTGGCGTCATCAGCAGGGCTGGCTCGCGGTCGCGCTCGTCATCGCGGCGATCGGCCTGTTCGCGTCGACATCGGGCAACCCGGTCTTCTCGTTCGTTGCGATCTGCTTCTCGGCGATCGGCTTCAAGGCGGCGTCGTCGCTGTTCTGGCCGATTCCGCAGGGCTACCTCGATGCGCGCGTCGCGGCCGGCGTGCTCGCGCTGATCAACTCGCTCGGCAACCTCGGCGGCTTCTTCGCGCCCGCTACCTTCGGCTATCTGCAGCAGCACACGGGGTCGATCACGGGCGGCTTGTACGGCCTCGGCGTCGCGTCGCTGCTCGCGGCTGCGGCCGGCTTCCTGACGCGCAACAAGCCCGGCAATCGCGAGCCGGCGCCCGAGTCGTTGCGCGGCAACGCGCATTGACTACACTGACGGCTCGTATGCGGCCGTCAGTTCTTCTGTATTCGAGTTTTCATCCGGTCCGGTCGAACGCGCACGCAGCGCGCGGCGGCTTCCGCCGGCCGGCTTACTTCATCACACAGGTGCTTTTCCCATGTCCACCAAACCTACCGAATCGAACGCCACGCCGGTCGTCACCGAGCTGCGCGTCGTGCCCGTCGCTGGCCGCGACAGCATGCTGATGAATCTGAGCGGCGCGCATGGTCCGTTCTTCACGCGCAACGTCGTGATCCTGCGCGACAGCGCGGGCCATACCGGTGTCGGCGAAGTGCCGGGCGGCGAGAACATCCGCAAGACGATCGACGACGCGCGGCCGTTCGTGGTCGGTCAGTCGATCGGCAATCTGCAAGCGATCCTGAACAAGGTGCGCACGCAGTTCGCCGATCGCGACGCAGGCGGTCGCGGTCTGCAGACCTTCGACCTGCGCACGACGATTCACGCGGTGACCGCGCTCGAAGCCGCGCTACTGGACCTGCTCGGCCAGCATCTCGGCGTACCGGTCGCGGCGCTGCTCGGCGAAGGCCAGCAGCGCGACGAGGTGGAAATGCTCGGCTACCTGTTCTATATCGGCGATCGCAACAAGACCGATCTGCCGTACGCGAACAACGCCGGCGCGCGTGATGACTGGGAGCGCGTGCGCACCGAACAAGCGCTGACGCCGGAAACGGTCGTGCGTCTCGCCGAAGCCGCGAAGGCGCGCTACGGCTTCAACGACTTCAAGCTGAAGGGCGGCGTGCTGCAAGGCGACGCGGAAATCGAGGCGGTCACGGCGCTGGCCGAGCGCTTCCCCGAAGCGCGCGTGACGCTCGACCCGAACGGCGCGTGGTCGCTCGCCGAAGCGGTGCGCCTGTGCCGTGACAAGCACGACGTGCTCGCCTACGCGGAAGATCCGTGCGGCGCGGAGAATGGCTATTCGGGCCGCGAAGTGATGGCCGAGTTCCGCCGCGCGACCGGACTGCCGACGGCGACCAACATGATCGCGACCGACTGGCGTCAGATGGGTCACGCCATCCAACTGCAATCGGTGGACATTCCGCTCGCCGATCCGCATTTCTGGACCATGCAGGGCTCGGTGCGCGTCGCGCAGATGTGCAACGACTGGGGCCTCACGTGGGGCTCGCATTCGAACAACCACTTCGACATTTCGCTCGCGATGTTCACGCACGTCGCGGCCGCGGCGCCGGGCAAGATCACCGCGATCGATACGCACTGGATCTGGCAGGACGGTCAGTTCCTGACGCGCGATCCGTTGCAGATCGTCGGCGGCAAGGTCAAGGTGCCGCAGAAGCCGGGCCTCGGCATCGAGCTCGATATGGACGAACTCGAGAAGGCGCACGCGCTGTATCAGCAGCACGGCCTCGGCGCGCGCGACGACGGCGTTGCCATGCAATATCTGATTCCGAACTGGAAGTTCGATAACAAGCGTCCGTGTCTCGTGCGTTAAAGAGGATTTAACTCAATCGAAAGCCTGGCGGGCTGCACGAAAGGTGTGCTCCGCCAGGCTTTTTTGTTTTCCGGCCGTCGCCATCCTCGCTCGCCGCTCACTACTCATCAGACGTCCGTGTATATCTATTAAGTCATTGTTTTTATTGCTATCACGTAAACCATCGTCGTCTGATGACGATTAAATCATTACGATGGTTTCACTGGAAAGCGGATCGTGTCCATGTTGAGGTGAACGTCGGGAACGAGAGGTTTCCAGCCAGGCCTACATGTCTTTTTAGATTCGGGCCTTGGAGCAGCAGCAAGCGGAAAACTGGCAATAAATCGAATCGCAGTCCTTCACATTAAAACGACCGATGCGCGTCTCGCATTTGTGCATATAACAATTGAGGAAAGACATGTCTGTGAAATTCACTCAGAGGAGAACAGCCGCTGCCGCAAGTGTTGTATTCATTCTGGCGGCGTGCGGTGGCAGCGATAGTCCGAACACAACGGCGGCTTCAACGCCAGCCCCACCGCAGACATCCACCATGCCATGGATGAATACGTCACTGTCTCCCGAAGCACGCGCGGCACTGCTTGTCCCCGCCATGGCGCTTGCCGATAAGGAAGAGCAATTGGCCGGTTCGAATCCCGGCATCCTGCCTGAATTGCCGCAGTGCTACGGTGCGCGGCACATTCTCGGCCTGACGAAGTACGCTATTCCGACGTTGCGCATCACCAATGGGCCCGTGGGTATCGGCCAGAACGACTGCGTTTCTCCGTCCGTTTCGGGCTTCGCCGCCTATACGGATTCCAGCTCCGCCAAGGCGACCGCTCTGCCTTCAGCCATCGCGATGGCGGCTTCGTTCGATCCTTCCGTAGCATCGGGCAGGCGCATGCGCAAGGATTTTCCGATTCCCCACAATTGACCGACCATGTCCGGGACGAGCTGATCCGCCGCGAAGTACTGTTCCAGCAGGCGCAGAAAAGTGGCTTCGACCGCGACCCGGAAGTCGCGGCACGCGCCGAGGCCGCGCGGCAAAAGACTCTCGCGCAGGCGCAGGCGACGTGGGAGATCGAGATCGTGAGAGCGTACATGCAGGACTTTCTGAAAAAGAACCCTGTCAGTGACGATCAATTGAAGGCGATCTACAACGACATGAAAGCAAAAGGCGGAAGCACGCAATATAAAGTCCGCCATATCCTCGTCAAGGATGAAGGCCACGCAAAAGACATCATTGCGAAGCTGAACAAGGGTGCGTCATTCGGCGACCTCGCAAAGGAATCGATCGATGCCGACACTCGATACAACGGCGGAGATCTGGGCTGGACAACTTCCAGCAAAATGGTCAAACCGTTTGCTGACGCGGTTTCGCATTTGCACAAGGGCGAATACACGCGCACGCCGGTCAAGACTGGATACGGTTTTCATGTGATCGAAGTCGATGACGCTCGCCCCTTGCAGGTTCCGTCGTTCGAAGACATGAAGCCGATGCTGTACCAGCAGGCACAAGCGGAACTCGTCGACAGGATGGTGAAGAATCTTAGAGCGAAAGCCACCATTCAGTAAGCGGCCAAGTCACGTTCGTCATCCTTGGGATGCGATTGAGAGCCTGATGTGACGGCGTCGGGTCTCTTCGTCCAGCCCGTTTGCTCCCCGGCCTTTCATCCGGATCGGGGAGCTTTTTTATTTGCCGCTCTTATTCGCGCACTCAGCTCTTGCGAAACACCACGTGCGAAATCCGTTGCACCAGCAGCGCGGCCGCGAGCGATGCCACCGCCGTCAGCCACACGCCCATATGAATCGACTGCACGAGGGCATCGCGCGCGCTATCGATCAGCGCGAGCGTATCGAGTCCCGACGACTTCATGTCCGCGATCAGCCGCGTGCGCGACGCATCGTCGATCAAAATGCGCAGATCGACGAAACGCGGCCGCCATTGCGATGAGGCCGGCTCGCCGAGCACGCTCATCGTGCGCGTGACGACGTCGCGATAGTGATGCTGCACGACTGTCGCGACGATGCTGGTGCCGAGCATGCCGCCGACCATGCGGGTCGATTGCAGCAGTGCGGTCGTGATGCCGAAGCGCTCGCGTCCGGCGATCTCCTGGCCGAACACGTTCAGATTGTTCAGGATGAAACCGAGGCCGATGCCGACCGCGCCCATCGGAAGCACGATGCGCAAGCGCGGGGTGTCCGGATTCGCGAACGCGAGCGCGATCGACGCGAACATCAGCAGCCCGAAACCGATCGTCAGAATGCGCGTGGGCTTTTTCATGTGAATCACGATGCGCGTGTTCAGCAGACTGCCGAGCGCGATGCACGCGGCGATCGGCGTCGCGAGCAAGCCGGCCTGCTGCGGCGACAGACCGAAGCCGCCTTGCAGCAGCAAAGGCGCGAAGAAGATCAGCGAGAACATCACGAAGCCGGACAGCATGCCGAGCATGAATAGCGTGACGAGCTGCGCGTCCTTGAACAGATCGAGCGGAATGATCGGGTGCGTGGCTCGCTTTTCGCACTTGAAGAGCGCGACAGCACCGATGGTCACGCACGCACCGAGCACGAGATTGCCCACCGTGAGGCCACTCTTCGGCACTGCTTCGATGAACGCCTGCAAACCGCCGAGCACGCACGCGACGAGCCCAGCGCCGAGCCAGTCGATCTTGACTTCGCCGTCCTGCGGCCGTCGGAAGTTCGGCAGATGGATCCAGACGAAATAGAGCGCGGCCGCGCCGACCGGCAGATTGATGAGAAACGTCGAGCGCCAGCCGAGGTGCTCACTCATCCAGCCGCCGAGCGACGGACCCGTCGCCGTGCCGATGCCGTAGGTCGCGGCCAGCACGACCTGCCAGCGCACGCGGGTGCGCGGGTCGGGGAACAGATCGGGAATCGATGCGAACGCAGTGCCGACCATCATGCCGCCGCCGACGCCTTGCAGGCCGCGCGCGATCGCGAGAAACAGCATGCTGTTGGCGAGGCCGCACAACACCGACGCGACCGTGAACGTGATCACCGCGGCAATCACGAAGCGCTTGCGGCCGAAGTAGTCGCCGAGCCGCCCGAACACCGGCACCGTGACGACCGACGCGAGCAGGTACGCGCTCGCGATCCACGCGAAGTATTCGAAGCCGTGCAGCTCGGCGACGATCGACGGCAACGCGGTGCTGACGACGGTCTGGTCCAGCGCGACCAGCATATTGACAAGGCCGATGCCGAGCATCGCGTAAAGCGCGTGGCGAAAGGGCAGGGCGGGGGCGGCGGGAACTGCGGCGGAACTGGCGGCGGGGGCGGTGGAATTCACGGATCGGGCAGAAGGCGGTTCGGGGTGGACGCTGCGCGGCGGACGGTCAGGCACCCAGCGATTGTACGCAAGTTGTCTGACGTCTTGAGGATTATACGGGTTTCCCCTAGTCGAAACCATTCGTCGCGCGAAAAACCCGCTGCGACCTACGCTGCCGCGCGCATGCATCCATCGTTCGGGTGTGCGAGCGTACTGGACGGCCCGCATGGTCTCGTCCGAACGTGGTAAGTTCGCTCGCGGAATATCCGATCGATGTATTTGAGGAGGAACTCATCCTGCGTCACGTCATGGCTTGCCTGCTGAACACGGTCCGCGAAGCCTTGACGATCAGCGTCGGCGTGGCAGCGGCCTGGTTAGGTGGCGCGCTGCTGCTCTACGCGCAAGGCGCGGGCGCCGTCACCGACATCGATACCGGCACCGGCGCCGCTTCCGCTTCGGGAACCAACGCCGGCTTCGTCTCGCTGTATGGCGTGATCGACACGAGCGTCGAAATCACCGACCCCGGGTCGGGCTGGGTCGCGCGTATGGACTCCGGCGCATATCGCGGTTCGCGCGTCGGGCTGCATGGCGCGGAGCCGCTCGGCGGCGGCAACGCGATCGTGTTCACGCTCGAAAACGGCTTCGGCTCGACCGACGGCAGCCTGCAGGTGCCCGGCTCGATCTTCAATCGCCAGGCATGGATCGGCGCGAGCGGCGGCTGGGGCGAACTGCGCTTCGGCCGCCAGTATTCGCCAATCTATATTCCGTTCAAGGGCGATCTCGACGCGTTCGGCGCCGGCACGATCGCTTCGGGGCTCAACAACCTGTCGAAGATCACCCCATACGCGAACAATGCGGTTGCGTATCTGTCGCCGCGCATCGCCGGCTTTAGCGCGACGCTGATGATGGCGATGCGCGATCCGTCCGAGAAGGACGGCAACGGTATCGACGGCTATTACGTGACCGCGTCGTATCGGTTCGACCAGTTGCATCTGCTGTACGCGCGCCAGCAGACCCACGGTGCCGGGGCACTGCGCGCGAATCTCGGCGGCGCGAACTACGCCTTCGGCAAGCTGCGCGTGTGGCTGTCCTTTTTCAATGGCGATGGCGGCGCGCCGGTCTATCACGGCGCGGGCGGCTCGCTATCGGCGCAGTACAGCTTTTCGAACAACGCGCGTGCGTCGCTCGGCTATGCGCACGTGCGCGACTACACGACGCCTGGCGGCAGCGCCGACCAGTTGAGCGCGGCATTCGAATACAGCATGTCGCCGACGCTGCTGCTGTACTTCAGCGCCGCGTATCTCGCGAATCACGACGACTCGAGCTTCACGCTGCGCGGCGTCAACGTCACGGGACTGCCGGTCGCCTATCCGGGTGCGCCGGTGGCGGGTGTTCAATTCGGTGTGATCGAGCGGTTCTAGCGCGGATCGCAATATGTGATTAATTGGTATGTGTCGAATGCAATTTTGATGTGACTGCCAATTGACGAGAGTGTCGGGCGAGTCGGAATTGCAAAAGCGTCGCGAATAAAAAAAAGCCGACACAGTGTGTCGGCCTAAAGATTCTGGCATCCGAGGATGATGGCCAGAACCTGAGAGACATGGACCCGCAAAGCAACGCCAGTGCGGTATTTCGGGCGCTGCGATGCGCATCGACCTGCGTCGTACTTTAACGTTAGCTTTCAGCACGAGGCGATTGAGAGCGCGTTCCGCCGATTGCTCTTCCTTCGAATGTCGATCCAGAAAGCATGGCGTGGAGTATAGCGTCGTCAATCGCCTTTGTGGAAACGCACTTCGGCAAATTGGTTAATGCACTTTTCCTGATGTTCAACATCGTATGGTTGGATTTACATAATGCGCAGATTCAACGGGAGCACGCCCGTGCGGTGACACGGTTCCGATAGAACAGGAAACGGGGTAGTAGCGCTATGCTAGCGGTTTCGTCTACTCGAGGAGCGACCGATGACCCAACACGCAGGTTCGATGATCACGTTCAACCGTCCCGACGGCAAGCAGCTACAGGGCTATCTCGCGAAGCCGGAAAAAACCGCCGGCGCGCCCGCAATCGTCGTGATCCAGGAATGGTGGGGCTTGAACGACCAGATTCGCGGCGTCGCCGATCGCCTTGCGAAAGCCGGCTACTTTGCGCTCGTGCCCGATCTGTATCGCGGCAAGTCGACGGTCGAAGAGGACGAGGCGAACCATCTGATGAGCGGCCTCGATTTCGGCGATGCCGCAACGCAGGATGTGCGCGGCGCGGTCCAGTATCTGCAGCAGCACGCTGCGAAGGTCGGCGTGACCGGCTATTGCATGGGTGGCGCGCTGACGTTGCTCGCGCTGTGCAACGTGCCCGAACTGGCGGCCGGCGTCGTCTGGTATGGCTTCCCGCCGCTCGACTATATCGACGCGTCGAAGATCAAGGTTCCGGTGATGGGCCACTGGGGTCAGCAGGACGAGTTCTTCGCCGCCGACACCGTCGACGCGCTCGAAAAGAAACTCACCGACGCGAAGGTCGACATCGAGTTTCATCGTTATCTGGCGCGTCACGCGTTCGCGAACGAAACGGCGGTTGGGTCGGGCCGCATTGCGAAGACGCAATACGATCCGGTCTGGGCGCAACAAGCGTGGGATCGTACGCTGACGTTCTTCGGCCGCACGCTGTGGAAATGAGTTGGTGAATGGCGGAAGCGGACGGCCGCGCTGTTTTTTGCAGCGCGGCCGTTTTCTTATGCAGCCTTTTCCGAGTTTGCGAGGTGCGTTTCAAACCCTGCGTGTTCAATGGCGTTGCCAACATGGCGGATGTGGACTATTTGATTTTGGCGCAAACGTAGTTTTCCTTATCGGATGCGTCTCTCTCGAGAATTGCATTTGAAAGCAAAGCCAACATAAAATGCTAAACGGTATTGGAATCCTCGGTTAAGTTGTAGAGCAGCACTTAACTCGGCAGACGGTGTCCGTTCATTCCGTTGTTCTGGACTTGAAAGCATCATTCCCCCGGTCGGGAACGGGCGACATCTTCGCTGACATTGTCTGACCGGTCGAGCACCGGCACTACAGTTAAGTACCTACCTAATACCCAAGGTGAAATTCGCGAGCCCGAGGCAACACGCGGGGCGGCGAGCGTCCGGGCCAAGGGCCGGTTACGACGTGTCGTTGAGGTTGACGCTTGCGTCGGGATATTCTGGGATATAATACGAAAATGAATACGATTGCAATCCTAGGCCGAGTGACTTCCGGCGAACTTCAGGAACTGGACGGCAGTGATTTTCCGGCTCAGGTAGCGGCAGAGACACGCAAACTGATCAACCGGGGAGTGCTTGCACCCGGCTTCCAACTACGACAGTCCGATCTTGCCGAGCGCTTCGGCATTAGCCGGGTGCCCGTGCGTGAGGCGCTGAAACTGCTGGCCGCTGAAGGCATCATCGAACACGATCCGAATCGTGGGTTCTTTGTCGCCCAACTGTCGAGCGACGAGGCACGGCAACTATATCGGATGCGGCAACTGCTTGAAGCCGAATTGCTGATGACCATCGAATGGCCGACGCCCGCGCAGATGAAGCAACTCAAGGCAATGCTCGCGGATCTGGAGCATTTGCTCGGTGCGGGTAATCGCGAAGGCTGGATCGAGCAGCACCGCGCATTCCACGACATGATTTTCGATCTGTCACCGAACAAGGTGCTTAAACGCGAAGTGCTGCGATTGATGCGATTGACCGATCGCTATCGTGCATTGGCCGCAGATATCTCAGCGAACCCTGAACACCGCAATGCGAATATCGAGGCGCGGTTGGTGAAGGCTCTGCAGAGTAAGGATAAAGACTTGCTGCTCGCGACTTACGAAAAGGGCCGATCAATTGTTTTGAGCGGCTTGATGGCGGTGCTTGCGGCCAGAGAGACCTGATCGATAGAAGGGCACCCACGGTGCCCTTTTTTCATCTATAGCCGGTATCGTGCAACGTGTTTGTCGTTTGACGCCCACGCGAAGACGCCTGCCAAATTGCTAAATTAATCAGACCCCCAGTTCGAGATCCAAAGCATGTCGTGGAAATCGACGGCCTTATTGGTTTGAAATTCACCGTAAGAACCCTGTGAATACAGTAGCGGGGTCTTTGCGTCCGTATTAATGGCGGTTCCCAATACGTGGCCAAAAATTACGGCATGCGTGCCGATTTCGACGATACGTTCGACGCTACAATCGAAATTCACCATCGCCGTGGCCAACGCCGGGGCGCCGGTCCTAATGCGATTCCACGTGCCGGCCTGGAATTTTTCCTCAGGCGAGATAGGGCGAGAAAACCGTTGTGCCAATTCCTGCTCGCTGCGCGCTAGCACATTGACGACAAAATGACCGGTCGCCTGCACGTGTGCCAACGAGGAATTCGCGCGATTGATGCAGACGAGCAGGATAGGGGGCGCAGCACTCACGGAAGTCACGGCGGTTGCTGTCATACCAGAAAGTGGACCGTCAGCGTCAGAACCGGTGGTAATCAAACACACGTGCCCGGTGAGACTGCGCATGGCGCGCCTAAATTCAGATTCTTCGATGCTCAATTGCGCCCCCAGGTCATCATAATTTGGTGACACTAAAAGAAACACGGGTGGCGTCCCAAAGACGGCCGCCCGTGAGAGAGACTCGCACCTCTCAGCTGGTTACTGGTCCCAGCCGAAGATACTGAGCGTGCTTTCGCCTGCCTCGAGCCGTTTCAACTGCTGTGCTTCTGCGGCCTCACGTGCTTCCGAGGCTGCAATAGCGGTTGCGACCTGCTCGCGCGGAATGCAGACGACACCATCTTCGTCGCCGACGATCAGGTCACCTGCATTGACGGTCACGTCGTCGAGTCGGATCGGTGCGTTGATCCAGCCGCGAGCGCCAAAATCTTTTCCGGTGCCGCGGATACAAAGTCCTCGGGCGAAGACGGGGAACCCGATCTCGGAGAGCAGTCGCTGATCACGAACGCACCCGTTAATGACGAGACCTGCAAGCCCGCGAACCTTTGAGGCCGTTGACATGATCTCGCCCCAGTACCCATGCTCATAGGCTTCGCTGACCGACACGACCAGCACATCGCCCGGCTGTGCGGCGTAGATCGCCCGATGCAACCACAGGTTGTCACCACCCGGCGAATGGACGGTCACAGCAGGGCCACACACTTTGAAGCCCGGTGCCACAGGGTGGATTGCAGCCGGCAGCGCACCGATCTTTCCAGCCGCTTCATGCAGCGTGGCAGACGGCAGGTTGCCCGCCGACTTGATTAGTTCGGTATCCGGACGTTGAATGTCGAGTCGTGTCGTCTCTGCTGGGTTCAAGCGCGGACCGGTCATGCTTTGCTCCCGGTGGTGCGCGTTTGCAATTGATGGTACTTGAACTGCTTGCGCGCTTCGTCGAGGCGCATGCCCGACGCGACTGCTGCACGAATCGCTTTTTCTGCTGCGTCGATTTCTTCCGCAGCGGCGAGCACACGCTCTTCGTGTTCTTTGGGAATCGAAATAACGCCATCGGCATCACCGCGCAGCAGGTCACCCGGAGCAACACGTACGTCGCCGATGTTGACCGGCACGTTCGTGGCTTCGACTTGCACGCGATCCTTGCCAGTGCGCATCCAGTTGTCCTTGGAGAACACCGGGTAGCCGAGCGACAGGCAGAGATGGACGTCGCGGTTGATGCCGTCGATCACCGTGCCGGCGATGCCGCGACGGTGTGCGATTTCGGTCAGGATGTCGCCCCAAACGGTGGCATCGGTGCGACCGCCGTTGTCGAGAACAATCACGCTGCCGGGCGGCACGTCGTCGATGAAGTCGCCGACCGTGCCCGCGGGAGAAGCAGCCGGGCCGTAGAGGATCGTGAATGCACGACCAGCCATGCGGAAGGACGGGTCACGGGGCTTGATGCGGCTGCACTGGCCGTTGAGACCCAGACGATCGAGAGCGTCGCTTAGCGTTGCCGTTTCGAGTTTTGCTGCACGAGCGACGTTCTTGTCTTGTTCGATTTCGGACATGACTAATCCTTAAGCATGAATTCGTAGTTGCCGCCCATCACTTCGTGGATGGGGGTGCCTGCCAGTACAGCCTTCGCCATCAGGGCTTCACGGGCCACGATCGACTCGGCGGTTTCGATCACGCGTGCAACGTTGGCCGCGCTGATGAAGATCACGGCGCTGCTGTCGGCGATCACATAATCACCGGCTTCGACGGCGGTACCGAAGACCTCGACCGGAACGTTGACGCCCTTCTCGACGATGCGACCGCGGGCAGTACGGGCGGTGAACGCGTTCGCGAACACCGGCAGATCCATCTCGCGGGATTCGTCGATATCACGGACCGGGCCGTCGGCGATCACGCCAGCGATGCCGCGAACCTTGGCGCCCAACGAGAGGATGCCGCCCCACGAACCGGCTTCGACGCCCGTGCGCTGCTCGACAACGATCACGTCGTCGGCGCCGCCGAGTTCGATCGCGGTGGTGCCGAGGTGACGCGGCGGGCCCGGAGGCGGATCGCCAACACCGAGTTTCATCGTGATCACGCGACCTGCGATCCGCCTCGTGCCCGAAGCCTGCTGAACACCGCTGACGACACCGGTCAGACCGAGTTTGTCCAGCGCGTCCGAGACGGCACAGCAGTCCAATCGCCGAAGGCGGTGGACGTATTCATCTTTGCTTTTCATATCTTTGCTAATCCTTATTGCTGGTCCGGCGATTTCCAGTAGACGAAACCCATCGCGTTGCCGGTGCCGGCTTCGCTGCGATAGCACGGCACGTAATCAACCACCGTCATGTCGAAGCCGATTTCGTCCATCACGCCAGCGACCGGAATCCAGTTCTTGATTTCCGACGTGCCTGCCTGGAAGATCGCTTCATCAAGTTCGAAGACCGGCGAGAAATCATGGTTCTTCATCGCGCTCAGGACCAACTGGTCGACGCGCTCGTCGATCACGAAGTGCGTCAGACCGCCCGAGGCGATGACGGCAACGCGTGCATCCGTGTCCCACGACTGGATAGCGCGACCGATCGAGCGGCCGAACGCGTGGCAGCGGGCAACGGTCGGTTGATTCGGCGGGTAGAACGTGTTGACGAGCACCGGCACGGTCGGGATCACCTGATCCTTCATCAACTGACGGAACACGAACCCGAACGCGTGCGGCGTTTCGGTTTCCGACAGACGCTGAAGGGCTGCGACGTCGAACTGATCGTTCATCGCGGTCTTGATGATGTGCTTCGCGAGTTCGGGAACGCCGGAGTAACTCGCGGTATCCGGCATATAGCCCGGCATCGCGTGACGCACACCCGGCGGCATCGTCTGAAGTTTCTCGTGGCTGATCATGTTGTTCACGATCGTCGGGCCACACATCACGCTGAGTGCAGGGATGCAGTCGGTATCGAAGATTTCCATCTGATCGTTGCCGACGATCACAACGACGTCCGGCTTCGCTTCAGCGAGAACCCGCGCCATCTCCTCGATAGCCGCGAGACACTGGGCGTGCCTGGCTTTCCATACGTCGAGCGTGATCTGTTTCCCGAGGTTCTCGGCACGCCGATAGTCGACGAGTTCATCGAAGGACCACTCACGGGCCTCGAAGTGATGCTTACTCAGTCGGTCATCGGGTACACGAGCGCCCCAGGTTTCAGGCGGCGTCACGAGCATGGGACCGTGCGATGTCCCCATTCCCAGTACGATTTTTGCCATGGTTTCGAGTCCTGTGGGCGCCGGGAATTATTCGTAATCCGCGAGGTCGAGCTTGAAGAAGTCGCGGGCATTGCCGAAGAAGATCTTGTCCTTCTCCTCCTGCGACAGCCAGTCGAACCCCTGGATGTACGGCTTGATGTCGTCGAACGTGCGGCCCGTATCCGGATTGATCGCCGAGCCGACGCCCGGGCACTCGGCACCGAACAGGCAGCGATCGGCACCCACGGTCTTGATCAGCAGGCGCAGCGACTCTTCCGAGTAGAGCACGGTGTCGTAATACAGGTTGCGCATACCTTCGAGGAAGTTGCGGCCGGCGCGTGCCCCACCCGACTGGAAGCGACCGATCTGATATGGGATCGAGCCGCCGCCGTGCGAGATCATGACCTTCAGCTTCGGGAAGTCCTTGAACACGTTCGAGTTGACGAGGTTGAACACCGCGATGGTTTCTTCATTGATGAAGTGAACGGTGTAGGGCGAGCGAGCCGAATGTGAACCCGTAGCGTGGATGTGCGCCGGAATGTCGAGTTCGCACAGCTTCTCGTACAGCGGATACCAGTAGCGCTCACCCAGCCCCGGGGCTTCGCTGCCGCTGTTTTCGAACGGATCGGGGTTGAGCAGCACGCCCTTGAAGCCGAGTTCCTTCACGCCGCGTTCGAGTTCCGGCAACACCGTTTCGATCGGGTCACCCGCAACTTGCGGCAGGCCGCCGACGCCGATAAAGCGCTTCGGCAGCAGCTTGACTGTGCGCGAGATGATGTTGTTCGTTTCTTCGGTGAACCAGTGTACGAGTTTGCCCGGCTTCTGGCTGTGCATCATCTGGAACGGCCGCGGCGACAGCAGTTGGACGTTCGTGCCCACGCGATCGAGCATGTCGAGATGGCCGACCGGCGCCATTTCCTTCTTGTTGGCGTAGTGCAGGATCTCTTCGTCCGTCACTTCCGGCATCCTGCGACCATGCTCGCCGCGATGCGAGAGGATGTGTGCCTTGTAGACCCAGAGTTCGGCGGGCGCGCTGACGTGACCGTGGCAATCGATAATCACTTACTTGTCTCCTTGACTTAACGTGAGATGTGGGCGACGTCGTCGCCCGGTGTTCTATTTACAGATCGAGGACGAGACGGTCGCCCTTACAGCCAGAACAGCAAATGATCATCGTGTTGTTCGCAGCCTTTTCGGGCTCCGACAGAATGGCATCGCGGTGATCCGGCTGCCCTTCGAGCACGCGGACTTCACACGCGCCGCACACGCCTTCTTCACAGGAATAGGAAATGGGGATTCCCGCGTCGCGCACGACGTTGAGAATCGTCTTGCCCTGCGGGACCGTCAGGGTTTTTCCGCTCTTGCGCAATTCGATGACGAAGTTTCCATCGAGCGCGGCTTCCTGCTTCGCGGAGAAGTATTCGACGTGAACCTGTTCCTGAGGCAGCGATGCACACGCGGCTTCGAACGCCTCGAGCATCGGGCCGGGGCCGCAGCAGTAGAAGTGAGCGGTAGACGGTTCGTTCTTGACGACGTCCGCGATGTTGAGGAATGTGCCGGCCTCGACATCGACGTGAACCAGCGCGCCTTCGAAGCTTTTCAATTCCTCGGCAAAGGCCACGTCGACGCGTTCACGGCACGAGTAATAGATACGCGGCGATCGGCCGAGCTCTTTCAGACGACGGGCCATACACAGAATAGGTGTAATCCCGATGCCGCCGGCGACCAGGACGGTGTGCGCGGCATCTTCATTGAGCGGGAAGTTGTTGCGAGGTGCTTCGATCGGGATGAGATCGCCGACACGCATCGTTTCGTGCATATAGCGCGAACCGCCGCGCGACTGCGGATCGAGTTTGACGCCGACCACGTACGAACGCTGTGTCAGGCTGTTGCTGTATTCCAATAGCGAGTACTGACGGGTCAGGCCGTTCGGCAAAACGACTCCGACGTGAGCGCCCGGTTCCGCCCCGGGCAGGAGGTTGCCCTCGGGGTCTTCGAACGTGAAGGCCAGCGTGTTCCGGGCCAGATAGTTGATCGCCGTCAAACGCAGGGTCATCACTTCATTCAGTTGTTCACTCATGTCACCTCCAAAATCGTAGAACGCGGGGAACCGCGCAAACGGCGCGCAAGAATCACACATCACGCTTCCTTGTTTAAAAACCTCTGACGTCAGAATCACGGGGCACTGAAAGTTCCGTGGGCCGTTTGACGCGTAATTCTTTTTTGCATATTATTTGGCCTGACCAGAAAAAAGTCAAAGCCTCTTCGGCGCAGAGTCTGGCGGAAGCTGTAGCGACTACGTTTCTGAGGAAAACAGGCGACATCACACGGGGTATTCCCCTAGCAGGCTGTTGAAAAGCGCCCCGTCATGACGACCGAAGCTACGTTCAGGAGACTTGCGCGTGCAATTTCCCGCTGAATTACCGGTTTGCCGCGCGATCCGCGCGGGGCATGCGCACGCATGC
>NZ_JBFRCK010000036.1:0-80490 GCF_040965775.1 Paraburkholderia sp. BR10954 | reverse complement strand
ATGATCCTCAGGAAGCTGAGGCTTTTTTACGCCGCTGTTCTGGCCGCTTTGCTCAACCGCTCAATCGCTGTCGAATACCAGCCGTGAGGGCAAGCGCCGTCCAAAACGAATTATTCAGACCCGACTATTTACTATCGTGTCGGTTATCTCTATTTCTATTGCATATTCCTGCTCACGCAGGATGACTAAAAAAGGCGGCATTGGGCCCCGCCCTTATCGAAGGAACTGACGCCGCGCAGTACTCCAACTCAAATGCGGCAGCCGACCATTAACGGCATTTCGGGTTAGCGGGTGCGTAATCGTCGACTCCGTGGCGTGTCAAAGTGCATTGCTTTCAAACATGCAATGGAATTGTCACATCACGTTCTTACACTGCCGCCGAGCAATAACTCCAATAATCGGGCGAGGTTTCGATAAGACGACATCCGTCCAGCGCGTAGAGGATTGACATCGTATGGATTTTTCAAAGAACAAGAGTCGGATGTTGCGGTTGAGCGCTTGTGCGCTGCTGGCCAGCATCGGTGTGGCGGCGGGCCTGAGCGCATGTGGCGGCAGCAACAGCATGGTTCCCCAGGTGTCGGGCCAGGTGCTCGGCAGCTACATCCAGAATGCGAAGGTCTGTCTCGACCTCAATGACAACGGCAAGTGCGATAGCGGCGAGCCCTATGCGGTGACCGATGCCAAGGGCAAATTCTCCATTGGCGACGCGAGCAACGGCGGCTGGAAGAATGTGGTCGCCGATCTGACCAACGCGCGGGAAAACGATGCCAATGGCAACAACATGGGCACCCAGTTCGGTTCCGGCACGTTCTTCCGCGCGCCCAAGGGCGCGACGGGCACCGTCAGCGCCATCACCACGCAACTGGCTCAACTGGTGGCGGGCGGCGCCACGCTCGACGACGCAAAGAGCACGCTCGCAGCCAGGTACGGCAGCGTGCCGGCCGACAAGCTGCTCGGCGACTTCAACAGCGACAGCAGCCTTGCCAGCCTGAAGACCGCAAGCGACAACTACATCAAAGCGGTGGTCGGCGCAAAAGCGGTGCGCCACGTTTTCGTGATCACGATGGAAAACAAGGACTATGAGGAGTCTTTTGGCACGACTGCGGCCACCAGTGGCCAGGACCCTTACCTGAAGTCGCTCGCGACGCAGGGCGCGATGCTGACCAACTACTACGGTACGGGTCACGTCAGCCTCGATAACTACATCTCGATGATGAGCGGTCAGCCCTCGACGGTGGATACCGAGACCGACTGCTTCGCGCTCTGGTCCGACATCGTCGATGCCGGCGACTACACCGATCCGGTCAACGGTGCCAAGCTGCTCAAGGCTGGCACGGATGCGAACGGTCACGCCGGCGGCGGCTGTGTGTATCCGGCGCGCGTCAAGACGCTTGCCAACCAGCTTGATAACGCCAAGTTCGCCTGGAAGGGCTACATGGGCGACATGGGTAACGACCTGAACCGCGACGGCACGAAGACGTGCAGCTTCCCGACCCGTACCGCGAAGCTGGCGGGCACTGATCCCGCCAAGGCGGTTGACGGTACGCAGTCGGCTTCGGCGGGTTCCGCGTCCGGCGACGTCATCGCGGACGCCTACGCAACGCGTCACAATCCGTTCGTGTACTTTCACTCGATCATCGACGACATCGAATATTGCGACCAGCATGTCGTGAATCTGGATGCAAACCTGGAAAACGATCTGAAGTCGATCGACACCACGCCGAACCTCGTGTTCATCACGCCGAACCTGTGCGATGACGGGCATGACGGCGACGGCACGGGCGCGGCAGGCAAGGGCTGCAAGAGCGGCGCACCGGGCGGTCTGACTTCGATCGACGCGTTCCTGAAAAAGTGGATTCCTATCATCCAGGCTTCGCCGGCTTACCAGCGCGATGGTCTGATCGTCATCAACTTCGATGAGTCGAATGCGTCCAGCGGCGGTTATAGCCCGTCCCTCAACGGCACGACGCTGCAACTGATGATCAACCTGACTGGCGCGTCGACTGCCAACCAGCAGAGCGGTCCTAATGTGACGCGTCCCGAGGACGAGTTCCTGATGGCGAACTATCCGATTTCCGCTGCTGCGGGATTGCTTGGTTCGGCAAGTGCTTCGGCGCTGACGGCAGCATTCCCGACGGCCACCACGTTCAGCCTCGGCATGCACTACAACGGCGTGGGCGGCGACCGCACCGGGGCCGTGCTGTTGTCACCGTTCATCAAGGCGGGTACGACCACCGCTACGGGCTACAACCACTACTCGCTGCTCAAGAGCCTGGAAAACATATTCGGTATTCCGCAGTATCTGGGCTATGCAAACGATGTGAACCTGACGGCCTTCGGCTCCGACATCTTCACTCAGTAAGGATCGATGGCTTTGCACTTTACGAAAGGGACCGCCCGGGGGGCGGCCCTTTTTCTCGTTGCGAGTTTCTTCCTCACGGCCTGCGGCCCCAGGGAAGAGGCGATCAGCACCGCTGCCGCCGCGACACCCCCCGCGGCAACTTCCGCAGCGCCTTCCAACAAGGACATGGCCGCGATCGGCAAGCTGGCCTTTTTCGATCCGTCGCTGTCGGCGTCGGGCCGGCAGTCGTGTGCGAGCTGTCACAGCCCTGATCGTGCCTATGGGCCGCCCAATGGCCTCGCTGTGCAACTGGGCGGCGCCGATATGAAGCACTACGGCACGCGTGCCGTGCCATCGCTGCGCTATCTGCGGCGCGTGCCGATCTGGACGCACACGTATGCGAGCAGCGCCAAGGAACGCATGGAGGATGGCGACAACATGCCTTCCGGCGGCTACACCTGGGATGGGCGCTTCGACCGTCCGGCAGACCAGGCCGCGTTCCCGCTTTTGAATCCGGACGAGATGGCCAACGCGGACGCTGCCGCGGTCGCGAGCAGATTGAGCAGGAGCGCTTACGCTGCGCGTTTCCGTGCCGTGTTCGGTCAAGACATCTTCTCGCGTCCGGCCGACGCGCTCGCGGCGCTCGGCAAGTCGCTGGAGCGCTTCCAGTTCGACGATCCGAGCTTTCAGCCGTTCGACAGCAAGTTCGATCGCGTGCTGGACGGCAAGGCGCAGTTCACTACGCAGGAGGCGCGGGGCTTCAGCCTGTTCGTCGATCCCGAGCGAGGCAACTGCGCGTCGTGTCACCTGGTCGACAAGGGCGCGGCCGGTGCGCATCCGACGCTTTCCGACTACAACTTCCAGACACTGGGCGTGCCACGCAACCCGGAGATTCCGGCCAACGCCGATCCGAAGTACTACGACCTGGGTTTGTGCGGCCCGATGCGGACCGACAAGACCGACAACAAGTGGTACTGCGGGATGTTCAGAACGCCCACGCTGCGCAACACCGCAACCCGCCAGGTGTTTTTCCATAACGGCCGCTTCCACACGCTCGAAGATGCTTTGCGCTTTTACGTGCAACGCGACACGAACCCGGGCAAGTGGTATCCGCATCCCGGTGGCAAGCAGCAGTTCGACGACCTGCCGGTGCAATACCAGAGCAACGTCGACCATCGCACCGCGCCGATGACGAATCACAAAGGCGGCAAGCCGGTCTGGTCGGACAGCGATATCCGGGACGTGATCGCCTTTCTGGAGACATTGAACGACAGCGACGCAGAGGCGAACAAAAGAGTCGCAGCGCATTGAGGTCGCGGCGGAACGGCGTTTCTCAACAGGTCCCGCAGACGTCGAGGCGACTCCGAGCGAAGCGCCGAAACAACCAGTGGTTTTGGAACAGGGTTTCGGCGCGTGCAGCGCCGCCGGAAGAATGACTGCCTTGTCACTGACGCGGAATGCGCGGAAGCACGGATTCCAGATGCACCACTGCCTCACGCGGACCGAGGGACCCGCTTAAGAGCTAGCGGTTTAAAGCTGTCTCCTTTGCCTACTTTCTTTGCAGCAGCAAAGAAAGTAGGTGCCGCCCCGCACAGGGGCAGTCAACCGTATTCCCTACAAGCCTTGTCCCATAAGGCTTCCAGCGATTGAGCCGGTTGCAGCGGTCGTTAAAACGCGTCCCGTGGGGAGCAGGTGGGGAAGTTGCGGCGACTGCGCGGAAACGGCCCAGACGGTCTGTCAGAACTGCCCCGTCAACTGGAAGCCGAGCGTCACGCGTGCAGTTGGAAAGCCCGACGGTTTATAGACCGGCGTACCTGCAAAAAGGTCATAGGCGAGCGCACCGAACTTTGCCGACGCGCTGCCGCGCACACCGATCACCGCGCCCGCGAGTTGGGTACCGGCGAGAAATGCGGTGTTTGGCCCGAACACGCGGCCGTAGTCGATACCGGCATACACAGACTGGCCCGTCGAACCGATCGGTAACTGAAGCTCGTTGCGCCAGAAGAAACCGCGTTCGGCCGCGAGCATCGTTTCGCCGTCGAAGCCGCGCACAGTGTAGCGACTGCCAATGGTCAGGTCATCGATATAGTTGAGCGTGTTGTTGGTGAACTGGCCGTGAACGGTTGTGACGTAGCGTAGCGGCTGGTTCGCAATCTGGAACGGCACCGACAGGTTCGCGTCGAGGACGGCCATGCGGAAGCGGTAGGTCGGACCATTCTCGTAGAAGTCTGGTGTCGCCCCAAGTCCGTCCACACCCTGACGGTACGCGAGACTGCCGTCGAACTGCGATGCGCCGAAGTAGTGACGGTCGGTCAGTCCCGCCTCGATGAATGTGTTGTTGCGCCGCTGCTGCGGGATAGCGGTGTCTTCAATAAAGCTTTCACCGAAGCGCTTCGTGAGCCTGAACTGCGCGCCGAGTACGTTGTTCTGGCTGCGCATCAGGACCCGCGCCAGTTTCAAATCAACCGTCTGAGAATTGCCGCTCGACACGAAAGTCGTGTTGACGCCTGCGATCTGCTGATAGTACGTGTTCGTATAGGCCGACAGCGTGCCAGTCCAGTAACCCCACGGAATCGAGTAGAAACCGTTCCAGCCGTGCGAGCCGAGGCCTTTGTCGCCGAATTCGAGGTCCTGACTCACACCGGCGTTGAAAACGTCGTTCAGCCCGAGCGGATTGTCGATACCCAGGCTCAGGTTGCCCTGGAGCTTGCCGGTCGCGCGTGTGCCCGAGTTGTCCACCGAGGCGACCACTGTCCACGGCTTCACGCGCTTTACCGTGACGACAATGTCGCTTTCGCCAGGTACATCAGTTGGCTCGATTTTCATGTCCACGTCCTGGCTGCTGACGCGCTTCATCTGTTCGAGTCCCTGTTCGAGGTCGCGCAGGTTCAGCAGGTCACCCTCGCGGGCCGGGAAGGCGGTTTTCCATGTGCCGCGCGTAGCAGGTTCGGCGAAGCGGATCGCACGCACGACACCCGGCACCAGCGCGAACTTCAGTGCGCCGGTAGAGAGGTCCTGCTCGGGCAGCAGCACGCGCGTGGTGGTGTAGCCCCGGCTCAGGATGACCTGTTGCAGTCCCTTCGTGAGCGTGTCGAGTCCTGCCTTGCCCACGCATTGCCCCGTGTAGTGGTCGAGCCATTCGCGGGCAAACGCGAAGCGGTCGAGCGGCAATGCGGATGCGCCTTGTGAGCGCACGGCATCAGGGAGCGTCACTGGCACGTCAAGCACGAACGAGTCAATGCGGAAGCACGGCGTTTCAGCCGGCAGATCAGACCAGCCAGAGGCGCGCTCAACCGCCGAGCGCACCGAGGGCGCATTAACCGTCGCTTCGCGTTCCTGTGCATTGCGTTGCTGCTCGACCTGCTGGTTCTGCTCAGCGTTGGCGCGCGCCGCTGCTGCTTTGTCCGCTGGTGTGGGCGTCGGCGTCTGCTGCGCATGGGCGAGCGTTATCAGGGCTGTGAGCGGCAGAGCCGCCAGCCTTTTTTGGAGTTTCATGTATAAGTGAGCAAGGAGAGTGTGACCGGAAGATCACACCCCGAATTTTCTACTTGGCGTGGACGTTAAATCACAATGACGGGACAAATGCCACCGTTATTCAAACTCAACAGCGAACGCCTGACCATCAACGTAACCAGACCGAAACTTCGTCAATACCGACTCCGCGAACTTCGCAGTCAGCGCTACCGCGAAAGCGGAATCCAAGCCATCAAGGTAAATTGTGAAAGTACATTGACCTTGAGCATTCTCCCATGCAACAAAAACGTCTTCACTCGCGCTTCTCCAGAATTGGACGTTACGCAGAGACCCCGAGAGCACTTCCGAGAGCACCTTCCCGGTAGCGATTTCTACTTGGTCCCCGTCATCGGTCCATGTAGTTATCTTTGAGCTGTCTGGATTCGTAAGCGTCAGACCTAGGCCGTCCAGCAAGGCAACGACAAAGAGGAATGCTTGCTCCAAAGTTTCGGGAATCAGTACTCGACATACAGGCTTCGCCATCATTTGCTCCCGGGAATAATCTTGACGTTACCTTCACCAAGTATTTTTGTTGCAAGGTTGATTGCCGACTGAGGTGTACCCTCGGCGAAGTAGGCTTGTGCGGATACCCCGCGTTGATCAGCGATCGTCTGGTAGATACGAAGCTCCTGCCCCAACTTTCCGACATTATTCGCTTTCGCCGGACCACCCACAGCAATTAGATTACCGTTCGCCGCGACGACGTCAATATCCGTGGAGCCAAGCCCTGGGACAGCAACCTGCTCGCCTGATATTGAACCATTGACGATGTTGGCGACAGATGTTTCGCGACCTTGCCCCACGAGCCGTGCGGCATCGCCAGACGTGTTTGTGGCCTTCGCCCCCTTGCCGGCCGCTGCCGCCGCCGCAGCCAGCGGTGTCGAAGGCACGGTCGCGGCCTGGGTACCCGCTGGCACTTTGGCACCTGCCTGCCCCAGCATCGCGCGCTCCTTGTCGAGCGCCTGCTTCAGTTCCTGCGCCTCCTTCTTCGCCTCGGTGTCGTTCTTGTCGTTCGCGGCGTTGTACAGGTTCACGTTCGATGCCATCGCCGCGCCCGCCGTGCCACCAACCGCTGCGCCCGCAAGACCCGACGCAATATTCCCCGCCAGATTGCCGAGCAGCGACGAACCGGTCGCGCCCGATACCGAATCGCTGAGCCCCTTCATCTGGTCAGCCAGCTTCGAAGAAATCGCCGCGCCTGCTGCGCCGCCCACCGCACCGAACGCACCGCCACCCAGGCCGCCGATCAGCGCACCGCCCGCGAAGTGGAGGCCCGCTCTGGCATCGCCTCCCTCACTCCACGAATCGAAGTCGGCCAGCGCAGCCGCCATGCCGTCAAGGTCGCCGTTCTTGTAGGCGGTTTTTGCTGCGTCGAGCGCGTCGTCACGCTTCATGTCCGCATACGCGCCGATACCTTGCGACACCGTCTGACCCGCCGCCTGTGCAGCCTGCATCGTGTCGGCCTGCTGCGACAGGATCGCGTTCACGTCCGGCGTTTTTGCAACCGTGCCGTTCGTGTTCGTTGTATCGCGCGACAGGTTCGCCACGTCCTGCGTCTGGCCCGCGCCGTTCGTCACGTCCTGCGTCTGGCCCGCGCCGTTCGTCACGTTGATCGTGCCCGCGCTGATCGCGCTGCGCGTCGTTGCGCTCTGGTCGCCGCTTTCGTTCTGCGAAATCATCGGCGACACGCCTGGATGGCCGCTCACCGAGCCGGGGCCAACCGCCTTGCCGGTGTTACCACCGAAGCCCACGCCCGCACTGATGCCGTTGCTGTTCGCGCTGTAGTGGGACTGGTTCTGGATATCGCTGAACGTGAGCGTGCCGGTCGTCAGGCTGTTGTTCGACGCGTCGGCCGTGCTTGAGATCACGCCGCCCGTCAGGTCCGTGTTGCCCTTGACGTTGATGTTGAACCCGCCATCGCCCGCATTGATGCCAGCCTGTTCGTTGACGCCCGCGTAGTTTGAATCGGCATGGCCGTTCTGCGCGCTGAAGCTGGCGCTGCCGCCGCCCTGGCTGATTGTGAACCCGCCGCCCGTGCTGCTCTGGTGCGCGGCGCTGTTCGTCACATCCTGCACACTCACGATATTCAGGTTGCCGCCCACGTCAGCCGCGATCTGCCTGCCATTGATCTGCGAGCCGATGATGTTCGTATCGCCGCCCGATATCACCGTGACGCTGTTCGCGCCGTTCACGTGCGAAGCATTGTGGATTGACGCGTCGCTGTTCGCGTCGCCATGCGCGTTCGACATCGCAGCCGAGACGCCAAAGCCGCCGCCCAGCGTGTACTGCACGCCGACGCTTGCGCTGCTGGAGCTGTTCGAGCTGCGCGTCGAATCGGTGTCCGTCGTGTTGATGACGTTCACCTGGTCTTTCGCGGCCAGAATGACATCGTTCGCGCTGATGTTCGAGCCGGCGATAGTCAGGTCGCCGTTCGTTGCCACGAATCCCGCCGTGCCGCCTGCCAGCACGCTGGAGCCGCGCCGCATCGTCTGATCTTCCGACGACTGGCTTTCGCTTTTGCTCGATCCGATGCTGACCTTGATGCCGATGTCCGGCTTGCCGTCCGCTGTCATGCCCGCAGACGTCAGACCGGTCAGGGCCACGTCGCCCGCCGCCGCGATGCTGTGCAGCGCAGCCGCACGGTCGTTGCCCGTGCTGGCCGAATTCTTCGCCGCCTGACTTTCCGAATACGCGTTGTTGATCGCATCGCCGACCGAACCCGCCAGACCAATCGTGAGGCCGCTGCTGCTCGTTTTCTGCGTCTGCGCCTGGTGCGATGTATCGGTGGCCGCGTCGATGATGACGTTGGCCGCCGTGCCGGCGAGGTTCCCGCCCGCGACAAGGTCGCTGCCGGTGACGTGCAGGGTGTTACCCGCCTGGATTGACAGGTTGCCGTTCAGCGAGCCGACAGCGCTCGCGTTGTTCGTGACACCCGATGCCTCACTGGTCGTCGCGAGCTTGTTGGTGCCGACCGTCACGCTCAGGCCGCTCGTCCCCAGACCCGTTCGGGTCTCCTGATAGGTGCTGGACGACTGCATGGTGTCCTGCGTCGTCGTGATATTCACGTCATGCGCAGCACTGAGCGCGACATCGTTCGTGCCAACAATCGTGCTGCCCTTGACGTTGATGTCGTTACCGCTGGCGATCGTCACGGCGTCAGCCGACACGAGACTGCCCTGCGAGCGCGTGGCGGTGGTGTGGCTCGAACTCGCCACTTCCTTGCCGCTCACGATATTGCTGTGGCTGTGCTGTTCCTGCGAATTGTCGACATAGGTCGCGGTGGCCGCGCCGATGTTGACGTTGTTCGCTGCCGTCAGCGTCGCCGCCCCCTGGTCGAGACTGATCGTGCTGCCGATGAGGTTGAGATCGTGGCCCGATGCGACGGTCAGTGAATCTCCGGCATAAAGCGTCGTCCCTGTCAGGGTATCGGCTGAGGTATGCTGCGACGCTGAATAGCTGACGTGGCTATCGCTACCGGAACTGCTGCTGTCGACGGTCGAGGTCGCTTTCGCCGCCTGGAGCGTGACGTCGCCGTTCGCCGCAACCGTCCCGCCACCGCCCAGGTTGATATCAGCGCCCGTCGCGGTCAGGTTGCCACCCACGCCGATCTGCGAGACGCCGCCGACGTTAATCGAACTGCCTGTCGTCTGGTTGAAGTCGGTATCCGATACGCCGTTCGCGCCCGCGACCACCTTATGCTCGCCGGTCTGCACCGAGCCGAGATCGTAGTTGCCGCCCACGGCCATGCCGAGGTTGCCGCCCACGTTCAGGTTGCCGCCGTTCTGCTCAAGGTTGCCCCCCGTCACAATGGCCGCGTCGCCCTTGACGTTGAGGTTCGCAATGGGGCCGAGCGTGGTCGTGGTACGCGTCGCTCCCGTCGCGCTGACCTGATCGACGGTATTCACCGCCGTATTGAGGATCAGGTTGCCGCCTGCGTTCAGCGCGAGGCTGCCCGCATTCACCGTGGCCGAGGTCAGGTCCACATTGCCGGTGGTCGCCAGCGACATCAGGCCGCCGCTTTGCAGCTTGCCGAACGCGTTGTCGATCTGCTGGCCCTGGATCGACAGCGTATTGCCTGCCTGCACCGTGCCGCTATTCGTGAACGTCTGCGTGTTCTGAAGGTCGATGTCGGTCGCTGCGATCAACGGCCCGTTCATGTCCTGCTGGCTGGCCTTCGCGAGATAGACGACCGGTACGAGTACCTGCTGCCCGTTGACGGTCTCGGTCTGCATGATGATGACGTTACTCGTGAGCGCGGCCACCTGTTCAGCCGACAGGCTCATGCCGAGCGGCAGATCGAGCGACTTCGACAGTGACGCGCCCGCGTCGAGCAGCGCCTGATACATCGACTGAAGGTCGGTGTACGGACCGAGTACCGCCTTGCCGGTGAGCGACGTAATCTGGTTGCGAACCAGTTGCTGTTCGTAGAATCCGTCGCCCAGGCGCTTTTCCGTCGTCTGTGGGTTCAGGCCAAGCTGTTGCAGGTAGTAGTCGCTCGATATGAACGACTTCTGGTTCGTGAACGCCGGGTTGGTCTCGATCAGGTAGGTTGCGCCCGGTGCGCTCGCGGGGCTGAAGAGTCCGCCCTGGGGAATCGAGAGGTTTTGCAGCACGTTCTGCGCAGTCGCACGGGCGATGACCGGATTGACGAGGCCGCCGCCGCTGACTGCGCCAACAGTCACGCCGCCCTGCGACTGGCCGGGGGCAAGACCGGGCGATGGGACGCCTGCATTGCCCGCCGTGTTATCGATGTTCACGCCCGTGCCGGAAAGCGTGCTGCCCGCGACAAACGTCGATTCGTAGCTCGGCAGCGCGTAGGTGCGGATGTCAGCTGGCGCGACCTGGTAGCCGCCCGGATTGGAGGTCACGAACGTCGCGTTACCGAACGGCAACTGCCAGTTGTGTTCGGTGTTGTCGTAATTGTTGTAGTGATACTGGCCGGAATAGGTTACCTGCAGGCCGGGCGCAAGTTGCCCGCGCCAGCTATTCTGGTCGAGCGTCACGGGCGCGGCGATGTTGCCCGCCGCAGCAACGGCGCTCCAGTAGTTCTGGAACGTGCCGACGTTCGACGCATCGAGGTTGCCCCCGGCGATGATCTGCGCCTGCGGGCTGATCCCCGTGATGAGGTTCGCGAGCGCCACCCCCGTATAGGTCGTGTACTGGTATGTGCTGTTCCACTGGCCGCCGTGCGGCGGATTGACCGGCATGCCGCCTGGTTGGGCCAGCACCGCGGCGATGGCGGCGGGATCGTAGTTGGAAGCATTCGGATCAAACTGGAGGCCCTGGACCTGCGGATTGCCCGGACCGCATGCCGCCATGTCGATGGCCGCGCAGCCAGACAGGCTGATACCCAGCGCCTGGACAAGCGGGGAACTCACGTCCAGCGGCTCCACGTAGGACCCGTCGGTCGTCATCACGCGCCGCGTGTTCGTAACCCGGGTCGCGTACAGCCCCATGTCGCCCGAGGACTGGATCAGCGCCGAAACGTTGTTGATCAGGTTCGCGCTGGTGTAACTGCCGTCCGCGTTTTTTCCACCCGCCAGCACGACCTTGCCGAGACCGTAAATCGCGGTGGTCGCCTGCGTATCGGTCGGCGTCGTGTCGTCGCGGTTCTCGATATCGGGCGCGAGCAGTTCGAGCAGGCCGTTACTGTCCGTCGCACCGATCAGCGCGGTCGGCCCGACGTTCGTGATCGATTGCGTGGCGTTCAGCGAGACGCTGCCGCCGACCATCACGCCCGTATTTTCCAGCGTGTCCGAATGCGTCGCGAGCGTGCCGCCCGCCATCATGACACCGCTGTTGCGGACATCGGCGGCATGGACGTTCAGGTTGTTCGCCGCCTCAACCAGCGCGCCGTTGCTGAACGCGCCCGGCAGGGTGAAGGACAGGTCATGACCGGCGTTGAACTGCACATCGGGCGTGGGCGCGAAATCGCCCTGAACGCTCACTGCCACGTCATGAGCCGCGCTGTAGGCACCACCGCCCGTGAGCGTCGCGGCATTCACGGACAGATCATGCGTCGCGCCAATCTGGCCGTTCGCGTTCGTCACCGCGCCGGTCGTCGTGATGGCAACGTCGCCAGTCCAGCCCGCAAAACTACCGATCCTGCCGCCGCTGTTGTCGACGGTATCCGCCTGAACCGCGAGGCTCGCGCCGCTCAGTTGTCCGCCCCGGATATTGGAGAGCAATGACGTGCCGACGGCCACATTACCGTTGCCCGTCATGACACCGCCACTGTTGACGATCTGCCTGCCACCCTGCACGGTCGCATCGCCCGTGCCGAGGTTGCTGATGAGACCGTTCGTATTGTCGATCGACGCAGCCTGAACGCCGAGCGTGCTCGCATCGCCCGCCAAGCCCGTGCCCGACTGGATCTGTCCGTTCGTATTCGTCAGCATGCCGCCACTGGCGAGCGAGAGGGACGTGAGCGAGCGCATCGCGCCCTGCGTATTGTTGATATTGCCTGCGATGCTCGCCGCGATCTTGCCCTGCGCGGCGAACACGCCCGTCGCGTTGTTCAGGCTCCCGGCCTGCGCCGCGATCTGACCGGCAGTGATGATCGTTCCGTGAACGTTCGAGATTGTCCCGGCACCGTTACCCGGCGTAATCGTCAGCGTGCCGGTACCCGCATGCGTAATCGTGCCGCCGTCGTTGTCGAGCGCGGCCGGTGCAAGAGTCAGGTCCGTGCTGTTGGTCTGGAGTGTGCCGCCTGCCGAGTTGTCGAGCGTACCGGTCACGTCGAGCGTCGTCGCGCCGGTTCCGGTCTGCGTGATCGTGCCGCCGTGGTTGACGAGATTCGTTCCGTGCAGCGCGATCTGGTTCGCGCTGATCGCGCCCGCGCTGTTGTCGATTGTCGTGGCGCTTGCGCTCGCCAGCTGGCCGGCTCCGATCGCGCCGGAACTGGTCAACACCGTGCCCGCCGAGACGGTCGTGTTGCCGTTGGCGGCCAGGATGCCGCCGTTGAATAGCGTCTGCACGGCGCGGGCGATCAGCGACCGCACTGCCGTGATCGAGCCCGCGTTGGCAAGCTGCCCGGCCTGCGCGGTCACGCTCCCGTTGCCGCCGATGGTGCCGCCCGCGCCGTTGTTCAGCAGGCCCGTCGTGAAGACGCTCAGGCCATCGCCATTGAGTGAGGCGATGTGTCCTGCCGTATTGTCGAGGCTGCCTGCGTTCGCCGTTAGCGCCCCCGCCGCCTGCATCGTGCCGCCTGCGTTCGACACAGCACCTGTCACGTTAGCCGTCAGCGGACCACCCGAAACGATCTGGCCGTTGCGGTTCGAGAGTGCGCCCGCCGTGATGGTCTGCGCGCCGCCCGATGACATTGCACCGTTGTCGTTCGTGAGTGTGCCTGCCGCGCGAGCGTCGAGCGTGCCGCCCGCCGTCGTGGTCGCGCCCGACAGGTTCAGGTCACCGCTGTTCGCAGCGAGGGAAAGCGCGCCATTCGCCGAACTGGTCGCGCCCGCGAGATTGACCGCCGCGCCGCTCACGCTCACATTGCCGCCTGCCACATTGCGGCCGGTTGAGGTGACAGCGCCGGATGCGCTTACATTCAGGTCGCCGGTTTGCGCGAGCGAGCCGTCGCCGTTCACGCCCGCCGCAAGCGTGCCAGTTGAATTCACGCTGGCGGCGTTGACGGTCGTATTCTGCTGCGCGGCCACCATGCCGCTGTTCGTGACCGTACCGCTGGCCGAAAGCGTCGCGCTTTGCTGCGCGTAGGTCGTGCCGCTGTTCTGGATATCGGCGGCGGTGGCGGCAAGATTACCGCTCGCGCTGGTCCTGCCGGTGAGGGACAGCAGACCGTTCGATTGCAGCGTCAGGTCGCCCGCCTGCGCGGCGATTACGCCCTGGTTCGAAACACCGACACCGTACTCGTTGCTCGCCAGAAAAATCCGCCCGCTGTACATGCCGCCCAGCTGGCTCACGTCAATCGAGACGGCCGGTGCGGGTCCGTCGCCCGCAATCGGCGTGAACGCCAGTGAGTCGTGACCGATCTGGTTTGCACCGGTGATGACGTTCAGGTTTTTCCCGGCGTACACCTCCGCATTGGCCTGCACCGCTCGGGCCAGCAGGTCAACCTGATCCACAGTCGAGCCGTCGAGTCCCGCTCCCTGCACGGTGATGTTGCCGCGAGTCACATTAAAACCGGTGAGCGAACCATCCGGGGCAAAGTTCGGCGTGCCTGTCGTCAGAATGGCGCGCGAGGTATTCAGAAAGCCGCCGCCGTTCACCGAAATGCCGGAACCGTTAGCTATCACCACCTCTGCGCGTTGTCCTGCCACTTCGAGCATGCCGTTGATCTGACTCGCCGCGCTGCTGTTGACCTGGTTCACGATGATGCGCGCAGCCTGGTTCGCCCCGAAATTCGGGTTGCCGTTGATCTGCCCGGCCTGCTGCGTGCCCGTTATCACGGGTGAATTGTTCAGAATCACGCCTGAACGTGAGACGTCAAATTGCGAATAGGTATTCAGTGATACGCCACCACTCCCCGACGGCCGGTTCACGTTCACCTGTGGTAACCCGTTCGCCGTACTGATCACGTTCGGGGCGTTCGCGCCAGAGGGGACGATCTGTGCGTCCGACAGAGCGGGAGCGAATCCGGCGAGCACCAGCACGGCAAAGGCCACGTGGCGAATCGCGAACTGCATGATGGAAACCGGAGTGCAAGGCGCGCGCGTTTCGCCGTCACCGGTCCGGCCATGGGCGACGGCTGTTTCTGCGACGGCAACGAGCATGCCCCGACAGCGGCTGAATACCAGCCGGAAGATATTCTTATTCATTTTGCGTGACGCTTTTTTGGCTATCTTCCGAAGATAGGCCAACATGCTTTTCAGATCTGTCAGGCAATGTTAATGAATGCGCGATGACAACAGATTTTCGAAAATCGGAGCGGTCTGATGGACGTTTTTTTTCGGAAATATGTGGATTCGAATATCCGTCAGCTGACTACCGGTTTTACTGCGACGCAGACGGAAAGGCGGCATCGGCCCGCCTTTGCCGTCAGGGATCAACGGGTTCGTGCTTCGTCGCGAGAGCGCTCAAAGCCGCCAGACTGTCGCCTGCGCTTTGTGCCACGTCGTCGAGAAGGTCTGCCGCATCACGACGCGTGAGTCGCCGGTTCGGAAGGTCCTTCGCGTCGAGCCCCAGAGCGGTGAACAGTTCGTGATCGCAGTCATTGATGCGCCGGTAGTCTCCGCCGATATGGACCAGGACTTCCAGCAGCCGGCGCTGTTCGTGTCTTTCCTATGCGGTTACGGAAAGATTCCTGATTATTGATTCGCAAATATGACGCGATATTCAAGTTGCCGCCCTTGCCGTTCGCAATGATGGAAAGCGGCCAAAGCCCTCACCTCGCCCAAGGTAAAAATCAAAACTTCATCATCAACTTCAACAACGCATTCACACGCCGACCGTAGGGCGGCGAGATCAACCCCCGCGCATTCAATCGCGCCTGCATGAGCACGGGCTTCATCTTCGAAAACGCAACGAACCCCTCATACCCGTGGTACGCCCCCATCCCACTCGCCCCAACCCCGCCGAAAGGCAAACTCTCACAGGCAAGCTGCATCAGCGTCTCATTAACCGCCATGCCACCGGCAATAGTTTCGAGCGTGACACGCTCAATAGTCCGCGCATCGTCGGCATAGAGATAAAGCGCCAGCGGCCGCGGCCGCGTATTGATCCATGCGATCGCATCATCGAGCGTGTCGTACGGCACGAGCGGCAACAGCGGCCCAAAAATCTCCTCCTGCATCAGCGCGCATTCTTTCGGCGCGCCGGTTACGGCGATCGGCGGAAAGCGCCGGCTCGCGGCATCGGGCGTCGCGTCGGTTAGCGCATGCAACTGCGCACCCGCAGCCCGCGCTTCGTCGGCGAGGCGTTCGAGCCGCTCGAAGTGCCGCGCCGAAATGATCGACGTGTAGTCCCGGTTCTGCGCGAAATTCGGGTACATCCTCGCCATTCGCACGCGCGCCCGTTCGATGAACGCCTGCTCCTTGCCGCGCGGCACCAGCACGTAGTCGGGCGCGACGCAGGTCTGCCCGGCGTTCAGCGTCTTGCCGGCGATCAGGTTGTCGACCGCGTTGTCGAAACGCGCATGCGCGCCGATCAGCGCCGGCGACTTGCCGCCGAGTTCGAGCGTGACCGGCGTCAGATGCTCGGCCGCCGCGCGCATCACTTCGTGGCCGACCTTCGTCGAGCCGGTGAACAGCAGATGATCGAACGGCTGCGCGCTGAACGCGGCCGCGAGCGCCGCATCGCCGTTGACGACCGCGACGTGATTGCGCGCGAAGGTCTGGCCGATCAGCAACTCGAATAGCGCCGAGGTGCGCGGCGTCAGCTCGGACATCTTGATGATCGCGCGATTGCCGGCCGTCAGCGCGCTGATCAACGGCCCGACCGCGAGCAACACGGGGTAATTCCACGGCACGATGATGCCGACCACGCCGAGCGGCTGCGGCACCACCTTCGCGCGCGCCGGCAGCAGCCATTTGTTGGTGCGGCGGCGCTGCGCTTTCATCCAGCGCTTGCCGTGACGCAGCGCGGCGTCGATCTCTTCCTTCACGAGCAGGAATTCGGCGAGCAGCACTTCTTCCTTCGCGCGATTGCCGAAGTCCGCGTGCATCGCATCGGCGAGTGCGTCGCGATTGTCGAGCATCAGCTTGCGCAGCGCGCGCAGATGCGTCGCGCGCGTGTCCCACGACGGATACGGCGCGCGCAGATGCGCGTGACGTTGATCGCGCAGCAGCGCTTCGAGCGCGGCGACTCCCGCCAGATCATTCTTCATGTGAGTCCACTCCCTGATGGATGACGATGCGCGTCGAGCGCGCTTATTGGATTGAGCTTGGCGTCGGTATTGCGAGCGGAGCGCCCGGAGTTAGCGTGCCCCGCCGCGCTTAAGCGGGAAAGGCGCGCTCGATGATCGCCGCGTGATCGAACGTGGCCGGCAGCGTGCCGTACACGCGGCCGCTTTCGCCGCAACCGTCGGCGACACGCGTCGCGATGAACGCGTCGGCGACCGCCGCGGGCGCGTGCTGGGCGAGCAGCGCCGCCTGGGCGAACAGCACGATCTGCTGCGCGATACGTCGTGCCGACGCCTCGCGCTGTTCAGCTGGCCCGTTCAGCGTTGCGGTCAGACGCGCGAGCGCCGCCCCCAACGCCGGATGCGCGCGCGCGACGTCCTGCCAGGCGGCGAACAGCGCTTGCGCGGCTTGCGGCTCGCGCTCCATCGCGCGCAGCACGTCGAGGCACATCACGTTGCCCGAGCCTTCCCAGATCGAGTTGACCGGCGCCTCGCGATAGAAGCGCGCCATCGGCCCGGTTTCGACGTAGCCGTTGCCGCCCCACACTTCCATCGCCTCACCGGTGAATTCGAGCGCGCGCTTGCAGACCCAGTACTTCGCGGCCGGCGTAACGATGCGCCGCCACGCGCGTTCGGCCGATGAAGCCGACGACGCGTCGGCGGATTCCTCGAAGGCGCGCGCGAGACGCATGAACAGCACCGTCGCCGCTTCCGATTCGAGCGCGAGATCGGCAAGCACGTTGCGCATCAGCGGCTGCTCGGCAAGGTGCCGGCCGAACGCGCTGCGATGCCGCGCATGATGGATCGCCTGCACGAGCGCGGCGCGCATCAGCGCGGCGCTGCCGATCACACAATCGAGCCGCGTGTAGTTCGCCATTTCGATGATGGTCGGCACGCCGCGTCCTTCGTCGCCGATCATCACGCCGTATGCGTCGAGAAATTCGACTTCGCTGCTTGCGTTGGAGCGGTTGCCGAGCTTGTCCTTCAGGCGCTGGATCTGCACCGCGTTCTTGCTGCCGTCCGGCGCGAAGCGCGGCACGAAGAAGCACGACAGTCCCTCGTGTGTGCCGGTGCGCGCGAGCACCAGATGCGCGTCGCATTGCGGCGCCGAGAAAAACCACTTATGACCGATGAGCCCGTAGGCGCCGCCGCGCCCGCCGGCACCGTCGAGCGCATGCGCTCGCGTCTGGTTGCTGCGCACGTCGGAGCCGCCCTGCTTCTCGGTCATGCCCATGCCGATCATCATCGAGCGTTTCTGCGTGAGCGGCACGTCGCGCGGATCGTGCTCGCGCGTGTACAACTGCTCGCGCAGTGTGTCGAACAACGCGGACTCGCGCTGCAACACCGGAATGCTCGCGAAGGTCATCGTCAGCGGACACAGCGAGCCGGATTCGATCTGCGCATGCATGAAGTAGCCGGCGCAGCGCGCGGCCATCGCGCCGCTTCGCGGATCGGAAAACGGCAGCGCGTGCAGTCCTTCGCGGCGCAGCAGCACGAGCAGTTCGTGCCACGCGGGATGAAACTCGAGCGCGTCGATGCGCTCACCGCGCGGACTATGCGTGACCAGCTCCGGTGTGTGACGGTTGGCGAGCTCGGCGAGCGCGAGCGTGTCGGGCGTCGTCAGCGCAGCGCCGTGTCGCAGCAGCGCCTCGCGATGCCAGCTCGCGCCGTCGCGATCGACGGCCGCGCTCAAGGCGGCGTCGCTCGCGAACAGGTTGTAGTCCGCGAGCGCAGGCGCCTGATTCGTCACCTCGTGAGTCTGGCCGAAGCCGTGCCGTTCCATCTGCTGTCTCCGTGCTTTCGCTATTGTGCGCCGCTTTGCCGATGGCATCCGCGACGTGTTTCGACGCATCTGTTCGGGCGCCGCGCGTGATGCCGGATTGGGGGGAGAAAGGCGCGCGCCGCGCCGTGTTTGCGTGCCGCGCGCGGCCCGTGCGCGCCTTTCATCATAGGGGCGCGATGCCGCCGGCGTTTAGAGGAATCGTTCTGTCAGTAAGCGGCCGCAGCCCCAAAACGCTCCCTACAATGCGCAGAAAACACACGTAGACAAGTGTGCACGAGACAGGGTCCGCGAGCAACGCGGCCCATCAGGAGGAGCGCATGCAATACGACTACATCATCGTCGGTGCGGGCTCGGGTGGCTGCGCGCTCGCGAGCCGTCTCGCGGATAGCTGTCCCGACGCGACCATCGCGTTGATCGAAGCCGGTCCGCATACCGAGCGCAATCTGCTGGTGAACATGCCGGTCGGCGTCGCGGCCGTGGTGCCGAACCGGCTGAAGACCAACTACGGCTACCTGACCACGCCGCAGCCGGGGCTCGCCGGTCGCCAGGGCTATCAGCCGCGCGGCCGCGGTTTCGGCGGATCGAGCGCGATCAACGCGATGATCTATACGCGCGGCCATCCGCTCGATTACGACGAGTGGGCGCGGCTCGGCTGCGACGGCTGGTCGTGGGCCGAGGTGCTGCCGTATTTCCGCCGCGCCGAAGACAACGAGCGCGGCGCCGATGCGTGGCATGGCGAGGCCGGTCCGCTGACGGTGTCCGATCTGCGCTTCAAGAATCCGTTTTCAAAGCGCTTCGTGCAGGCCGCGCTCGAAGCGGGCTACAAGGCGAACGACGATTTCAACGGCGCGGACCAGGAAGGCATCGGTTTCTATCAGGTCACGCAGCGCGACGGACGCCGCTGCAGCGTTGCGCGCGCGTATATCTACGACCGGCCGCGCGCGAACCTGCACGCGATCGCCGATGCAACCGTGCTGCGCGTCGTGTTCGACGGCAAGCGCGCGAGCGGCGTCGAGATCGCGCGCGGCGGCCGGATCGAAACGCTCGCCGCGCGCGCCGAGGTCGTGCTCGCCGCGGGCGCGTTCAACTCGCCGCAACTACTGATGTGCTCGGGTATCGGGCCGGCCGCGCATTTGCGCTCGGTCGGCATCGACGTGCTGCACGATGCACCCGAAGTCGGCCAGAACCTGACCGATCACATCGATTTCACGATCAACAAGCGGGTGAGGTCGATCGAGCCGGTCGGTTTCTCGGTGCGCGGCATCGCACGGATGCTGCCGCAATTCGTCACGTTCATGCGGCACGAGCGCGGCATGCTGTCGAGCAACGTCGCCGAGGCGGGCGGGTTTCTGAAGACCCGGCCGACGCTCGAGCGGCCCGATCTGCAATTGCATTTCTGCGCGGCGATCGTCGACGATCACAACCGCCATATGCACTGGGGCCACGGCTATTCGCTGCACGTGTGCGTGCTGCGTCCGCATAGCCGCGGCTCCGTGACGCTCGCGAGCGCCGATGCGCGTGTCGCGCCGCTGATCGATCCGCGCTTTCTGAGCGATGCGCGCGACCTCGATCTGCTCGTCGAGGGCGCGAAGATCGCGCGGCGCATTCTCGACGCGCCGTCGCTCGCGCTTCATGGCGGCGAGGAGTTGTACACGCGGCCGGGGCAATCGGACGCCGAACTGCGCCAGACGATCGCCGAGCGCGCGGACACGATCTATCACCCGGTCGCGACCTGCCGGATGGGCGGCGACGCGCGCTCGGTCGTCGATCCGCAATTGCGCGTGCGCGGCGTAACGGGGTTGAGGATCGTCGATGCGTCGGTGATGCCGACACTGATAGGCGGCAACACCAATTCTCCGACGGTGATGATCGGCGAACGGGCCGCGGAGTTGATCGCGGCGAGCCGGCGACAGGGAGCGGGGATGTCGGCGCAGGCGGTTTGATCGCCGCTGACGACGAGTTCGAGAAACGCGGCGGCGCAATGCAACCGCCCGCCGCGCGTCACTCGTGCGCGGGTAGCTAAGCTTCGTCCGGCGCTGCGATTCCGTTGAAGCCGATTCCCGGTCCGAGCATGAAATCGTCGCTGACGTGCGTCGGCAGCGTTTCGCGCGCGACGTCGAGCCATGCGCGCGCCGCGTGCGACAGATAGCCGTTGCGGCGCCAGCCGATCGCCATTTCCCACGGGATCTCCGGTTCGACGACCGGGCGGCAGGTGAACTGCGCGGGGTCGAGCCGGCGGCAATAGGGCGCCGGCAGCAGCGCGATGCCGACGCCGGCCAGCACCAGCGCCGCCATGAAGTCCCAATGCCCGCTACGCCCGACGATAGCCGGCGCAAACCCCGCCGCGCGGCACGCGTTCAGCACGACGTCGTTCAACGCGAGGCTCTCGCCGTAAAACACGAACGGCTCGTTCGCGAGCTGCGCGAGCGGCACCTCGTTCAACGCATCCCAGCGCGAGCCGGTGCGCGCGACGAGCCACAGCAACTGGCGCGACATTGGCAGCACGTCGATGTTGTCGGGATCGACCGGCTGCAGCACCCCGCCGAGTTCCAGCTCGCCGTTGATCAGCGCGGCTTCGATCGCGCGCGAGCCCTGCTCGAACAGCTTCAGTTCGATCTTCGGATAGCGCTGGCGGAACGCGGCGATTGCGGGGGTGAAGAGCTCGCCGCCCATCGGCGGGATGCCGATTGCGAGTTCACCGCGCCCAAGGGTGTCGAGATCGTTCAGTTCGGCCTGCAGTTGCGCGTGCGCGGCGAGCACGTCCTGGCCGCGCTGATAGACGACCCGGCCTACGTCGGTCAACACCATCTGACGGCCGTCGCGCAGCAGCAGCGGCGAGCCGATTTCATCTTCCAGCGACTTGACCATTTTGCTGATGGTCGGCTGCGTGACGAACATCTGCTCGGCGGCGACCGTGAAGCTCTGTTGACGGACCACTTCGACGAAATAGCGCAGCGCGCGGAGTTCCATGATCGCGGCCTCCAGAATTCCAGTTTGGAATGGTTCCGATGATTGTAAGTCATTTTGTTTATGGCGCGATGCGCCCCATACTGAATGCTTCCGAGTCAGCCAAGGAATGCCATGTCCACCCCAGTTTTCGCCCGTTCCGTTCCTCCCGCCGATGGCGGTTCGAGCGGCGGCCCGGGTGGCTTCGGCCGGGTTGCACGCATCGCCGTGCAAAGCGCCGCGATCGCCGTGCTGTGGATGGGCGCGGATTTCATCGTGCGCCGGCTGCATCTGCCGGTGCCGGGCGGCGTGCTCGGCCTCGTCGTGCTGCTCGCGCTGCTGTTATGCGGCGGCGTCGCGCCGCGCTGGGTCAAGGCCGGCGCGGACTGGCTGCTGTCCGACATGCTGCTGTTCTTCATTCCGGCCGCGGTCGCCGCTGTGCAATACGGCGGCCTGTTCCGCGCGGACGGCTGGCGCCTCGCGCTGGTCGTGATCGCCGGCACGCTGATGGTGATGGTCGCGGTGGCGTGCGCCGTCGATCAGGCCGCGCGCGTCGAACGACGTTTCGCGCTGCGCCGGGTGCGGGTTGCGCGCGAGGTAGGCAGTCTGTCGCGCGAACGCCGATGAACCCGCACTTTTTTGCTTCGCTGCTGGCCGACGACGTCTCTCGCCTGATCGCGGCAGGCTGCCTCGTGCTGACGATCGCGCTGTATTTCGCGTCGAAGGCGTTGTATGCGCGCGTGCGCTCGCCGTGGCTCACGCCGATGCTGACCGTGCCGGCCGCGCTCGTTGCGATCGTCGCGCTCGCGCACATTCCGTATTCGCTGTACTTCGAAGACACGCGCTGGCTGATGTGGCTGCTCGGCCCCGCGACGGTCGCGTTCGCCGTGCCGATCTACGAGTACCGCGCACTGCTGAAGCGCCACTGGATCTCGCTGTCCGTCGGCGTGACGGTGGGCATTCTGGTCGGCGTCGGCGGCTCGCTGATGCTCGCGAAGCTGCTGCATCTGTCGCCGGAATTGCAGCGCAGCCTGATGACGCGCTCGGTGTCGACGCCGTTCGCGCTCGCCGTGTCCGACCGGATTCACGCGCCGAAGGACCTGAGCGCGCTGTTCGTGATCGCGACAGGCGTCTGCGGCATGCTGTTCGGCGAACTCGTGCTCGCGTTCATGCCGCTGCGCACGCGGCTCGCGCGCGGCGCGCTGTTCGGCGCGGCCGCGCACGGCGTCGGCACCGCCAAGGCACGCGAGCTCGGCAGCGAGGAGGGCGTGGTGTCCAGCCTGACGATGATGATCGCCGGCGTCGCGATGGTGCTGCTCGCGCCGATGCTGGGACTGCTGCCGATCTGAACCAGCGCGCCACGCCATCCCGCGCACGCCGAAGTCATCTCGATTTGCTACAATCGCCGTTCGTCTTCGAGGAGCGTTGCGACGGGTACCGCGAATCCGCATTCGCCGGCCGCCCGCCAGGCTCGAAGGCTTCAATCGGCAGCATGGAATGCGCATCACGCGAATCCGTGCGTTGCCTCAAACCGCGCTCACGTCACATTTCTAGTCAATTTCTTAGAAAGGAGGGCGTGATGAACGCCGCAGTCATCGATTCCCAAAAGCAGGATTACGTCGTTGCCGACATGTCGCTCGCCGCTTGGGGCCGCAAGGAACTCACCATCGCCGAGACCGAAATGCCCGGCCTCATGCAAACGCGTGAAGAGTACAAGGCGCAGCAGCCGCTGAAGGGCGCGCGCGTCGCCGGCTCGCTGCACATGACGATCCAGACCGGCGTGCTGATCGAGACGCTGACCGCGCTCGGCGCCGACGTGCGCTGGGCCTCGTGCAACATCTTCTCGACCCAGGACCATGCCGCCGCCGCGATCGCGCAGGCCGGCACGCCGGTGTTCGCGTTCAAGGGCGAATCGCTCGACGAATACTGGGAGTTCTCGCACCGCATCTTCGAATGGCCGAACGGCGAGTTCGCCAACATGATTCTCGACGACGGCGGCGACGCAACGCTGCTGCTGATCCTCGGCTCGAAGGCCGAAAAAGACCGCTCGGTGATCGCCAAGCCGACCAACGAGGAAGAGATCGCGCTGTACAAGTCGATCGCCGCGCACCTCGAGATCGACCCGACGTGGTACTCGAAGCGCCTCGCGGCGATCAAGGGCGTCACCGAAGAAACCACCACCGGTGTGCATCGTCTGTACCAGATGGAAAAGGAAGGCCGTCTGCCGTTCCCGGCCATCAACGTCAACGACTCGGTAACGAAGTCGAAGTTCGACAACCTGTACGGCTGCCGCGAGTCGCTCGTCGACGGCATCAAGCGCGCGACCGACGTGATGATCGCGGGCAAGATCGCGGTCGTGGCCGGTTACGGCGACGTGGGCAAGGGCTGCGCGCAATCGCTGCGTGGTCTGGGCGCGACCGTGTGGGTCACCGAAATCGATCCGATCTGCGCACTGCAAGCGGCGATGGAAGGCTACCGCGTCGTGACGATGGAATACGCGGCGGATAAAGCCGACATCTTCGTGACCGCGACCGGCAACTACCACGTGATCAATCACGATCACATGAAGGCGATGCGTCATAACGCGATCGTCTGCAACATCGGCCACTTCGACTCGGAAATCGACGTTGCGTCGACCCGTCAGTACCAGTGGGAAAACATCAAGCCGCAAGTCGACCACATCATTTTCCCGGACGGCAAGCGCGTGATCCTGCTGGCCGAAGGCCGTCTCGTGAACCTCGGCTGCGCGACGGGCCACCCGTCGTTCGTGATGTCGAACTCGTTCACGAACCAGACGCTCGCGCAGATCGAACTGTTCACGCAGGGCGCGAAGTACGAGAACAAGGTGTACGTGCTGCCGAAGCATCTGGACGAGAAGGTCGCGCGTCTGCATCTGGCGCGCATCGGCGCGAACCTGACCGTGCTGTCCGACGCGCAGGCCGGCTACATCGGCGTCGACAAGAACGGTCCGTTCAAGCCGAACCACTATCGCTACTAAGTAGGCGGCCGCCCGCGGGTTCGAGGCGCGCTTCGCGCGCCCGGCCAAGCGGACGGCGGTGAAAAGTTTGACGGTCTGATCTCGGGGCGGCGCGCAATGCGCCGCTTTGTTCGACAGCGCCGCTTTTCATTTGCTGGACATCTTCCCCGCACAGGTGCTTACAAGGAGTTCTAACATGACCGTGCTGCTGACCTGGCTCATCAACGCGCTCGCGCTGCTGATCATCACCTACATCGTTCCGTCGATCCACATCCGTAGCTTCGGCACCGCGCTGATCGTCGCTATCGTGCTCGGTCTCATCAATGCGGTGATTCGGCCGGTACTGATCCTGCTGACGCTGCCCGTCACGATCCTCACGCTCGGACTCTTCATTCTGGTCGTCAATGCGCTGTGCTTCTGGCTGGCCTCGTCGCTGTTGAAGGGCTTCGAGGTGTCGGGCTTCTGGTCGGCGTTCTTCGGCTCGATCCTGTACAGCATCGTGTCGTGGCTGCTGTCCGCGCTCATTTTCGGCAACCGCAGTCTAGGTTGACCTCATTGACTATGAAACCGATCGAACTCTCATTCGAATTCTTCCCGCCGAAAACGCAGGAAGGCATCGACAAACTGCGCGCGACCCGCGCGCAACTCGTGTCGCTCAAGCCGAAGTTCGTGTCCGTCACGTTCGGCGCCGGCGGCTCGACCCAGCAAGGCACGCTCGATACCGTCATCGACATGACGAAGGAAGGGCTCGAGGCGGCGCCGCACCTGTCGTGCATCGGCTCGTCGAAGGAAAGCCTGCGCGCGATTCTTGCCGAGTACCGCGCGCACGGCATCCGCCATATCGTCGCGCTGCGCGGCGATCTGCCCTCGGGCATGGGCGCGGTCGGCGAGCTGCGCTATGCATCGGAGCTCGTCAGCTTCATCCGTGCCGAGTTCGGCGACTGGTTCTGGATCGAGGTGGCCGGCTATCCGGAATACCATCCGCAGTCGCGTTCGCCGCGTCACGATCTGGAGAATTTCGCGCGCAAGGTGAAAGCCGGCGCGAACTCGGCGATCACGCAGTACTTCTTCAACGCGGACGCGTACTTCCGTTTCGTCGACGATGCGCGCCAGCTCGGCGTCGACGTGCCGATCGTGCCCGGCATCATGCCGATCACGAACTTCTCGCAGCTGATGCGCTTCTCCGAAATGTGCGGCGCCGAAGTGCCGCGCTGGATCGCGCGCCGCCTCGAGAGCTTCGGCGATGACCGCGAGTCGATCCGCGCGTTCGGGCTCGACGTGGTGACGGATCTGTGTCAACGGCTCGTCGACGCGAAGGTGCCGGGTCTGCACTTCTATACGCTGAACGCGGCCACCTCGACCAAGGCGATCTGCGAACGGCTCGCCGTTTGACGGCCATGCCCGCGCGGCTGCAACGGCCGCGCGGTCCCCGCCAGTCCGGCGTGGGTCTCGAATTTGTCCCAAATAGCGTGGTAAGTCCCTGTTGAAGCTCATTTTTGGGCTGTCTATCATCGAAAAGCAGCTACCCCGGCTGCTGTGCGGAGGACGATATGACAGTGACAAGAATGACTGCGGCACACCGACTGTTCGCGCTTCACCAGTTCTGCCTGCCGGCTCTCGCCGCGCTCGCGGTCGCCACCAGCGGCCTCGCGCCCGCCACGTCGCAGGCGGCCTCGCTGCCCGACAAGACGCTGATTTTCTGCTCCGAAGGCAGCCCGGCGGGCTTCGATACCGCGCAATACACGACCAGCGTCGAGTTCAGCGCCGGCTCGTACACGGTCTATAACCGGCTGGTCGAATTTGCGCATGGCAGCACGGACATCGAGCCGGGACTTGCCGAAAAGTGGGACGTGTCGCCCGACGGTCTCACCTATACGTTCCATCTGCGCCGCGGCGTCAAATTCCAGACCACGTCGTATTTCAAGCCGACCCGCGAATTCAACGCGGACGACGTCGTGTTCACCTACGAGCGCATGCTCGATCCCGAGAATCCGTTCCGCAAGGCGTATCCGGTCAATTTTCCGTACTTCAACGACCTCGGTCTCGCGAAGAACATCGCCAAAATCGAGAAGGTCGATCCGTACACGGTGCGCTTCACGCTGAAGGAAGTCGACGCACCGTTCCTTCAGCAGATCGCGATGCCGTTCGCATCGATCCTGTCCGCTGAATACACGGATCAGCTTCTGAAGGCGGGCAAGGCGTCCGACATCAACCAGTACCCGGTCGGCACCGGTCCGTTCATCTTCCGCAACTATACGAAGGACGACACGATCCGCTTCGACGGCAATCCCGATTACTGGAAGCCGGGCGTCGCGAAGGTCGGCAAGCTGATCTTCGCTATCACCGTCGATCCGGCCGTGCGCCTGCAAAAGCTGAAGCGCGGCGAATGTCAGGTGATGTCGTATCCGCGCCCGGCCGACATCCCGACCGTGAAGGCCGATGGCTCGCTCGCGATGCCGAGCGAAGTGGGCTTCAACCTCGGCTATATCGCGTACAACACGACCAAAAAGCCGCTCGACAACGTGCTCGTGCGCCGCGCGCTCGACATGTCGGTCAACAAGAAGGCGATCATCGAAGCGGTCTATCAGGGTGCTGGCCAGCTCGCGACCAACCCGATGCCGCCGACGCAATGGGGCTACGACAAGAGCCTGAAGGACGCGCCGTACGACGTCGACAAAGCGAAAGCGCTGCTGAAGGAGGCCGGCTACCCCGACGGCTTCGAGCTGACGCTGTGGGCGATGCCGGTGCAGCGCCCGTATAACCCGAACGCGCGCCTGATGGCCGAAATGCTGCAGTCTGACTGGGCGAAGATCGGCGTCAAGGTGAATATCGCCACGTACGAGTGGGGCGAGTACATCCGCCGCGCGCACGCCGGCGAGCATCAGGCGATGCTGATCGGATGGACGGGTGACTACGGCGACCCCGACAACTGGCTCGGCGTGTTGCTCGGCTGCGACGCGGTCAACGGCAGCAACTTCTCGAAGTGGTGCTACAAGCCTTACGACGATCTGATCAAGCAGGGCCGCAGCACCACCAGGATGCCCGATCGGCTGAAGGCCTACACCCAGGCTCAGGAAATCTTCAAGGACCAGGTGCCGTTCACGCCGATCGCGCATTCGACCGTGTATCAGCCGATCAGCAAGAACGTGACGGGCTTCAAGATCGATCCGTTCGGACCGACGCAATTCCTGGAGGTCGGGGTGAAGTAAGCGGACGCGGCGCGCTTTTTGCGCCGCTTTCGTCGCCGGGCGGCTCGAACGGGCCGTCCGGCCCGCGACAGTATCGCGGCAAAACGTTTGCACGAAGTGTTTCCTATCGTCAACAGAGGGATTTTGCTCCGCTTGGTGGCCGGCCCAAGCTCAAGTAATATCCCGCTACGCCGGCGCAAGCCGGCCCTGAACCTGGAGGAAACATGAAGCAAAACAGTCTGTTGCGCGTCGCGCGTGTGTCTACGCTCGTCGCAGCCGCAGCGGCATCCCTGCTTGGCGTCACGAGCGCGCAGGCCGCTGGGATTCCGAACAAAACCCTCGTCTACTGCTCGGAGGGCAGTCCCGCGGGTTTCGATCCGGCCCAATACACGACGGGCGTCGACTTCACGGCCAACACGTTCACCGTCTATAACCGCCTCGTCGAATTCGAGCGCGGCGGCACCAAGGTCGAGCCCGGCCTCGCCGAGAAGTGGGACGTGTCGCCCGATGGCAAGACCTACACGTTCCATCTGCGTCACGGCGTGAAGTTCCAGACCACCTCGTTCTTCAAGCCGACGCGCGAATTCAACGCGGACGACGTGGTGTTCTCGTTCCAGCGCATGCTCGACCCGAACCAGCCGTTCCGCAAGGCGTATCCGGTGCAGTTCCCGTACTTCACCGACATGGGCCTCGACAAGCTGATCACGAGCGTCGAGAAAGTCGACCCATACACGGTCAAGTTCACGCTGAAGGAAGTCAACGCGCCGTTCATCCAGAATCTGGCGATGGAATACGCGTCGATCCTGTCGGCCGAATATGCGGATCAACTGCTGAAGGCAGGCAAGGCCGCCGATATCAATCAGTTCCCGGTCGGCACCGGTCCGTTCATCTTCCGCAGCTACACGAAGGACGCGACGATCCGCTTCGACGGCAATCCGGAATACTGGAAGCCGAACGCGGTGAAGATCTCGAAGCTGATCTTCTCGATCACGCCGGACGCCGGCGTGCGCGTGCAGAAGATCAAGCGCGACGAATGCCAGGTGATGAGCTATCCGCGCCCGGCCGATATCGCGCCGCTGAAGGCCGAGCCGAACATCGACATGCCGTCGCAGCCGGGCTTCAACCTCGGCTACCTCGCGTACAACGTGACGCACAAGCCGGTCGACAAGCTCGAAGTGCGTCAGGCGCTCGACATGGCGATCAACAAGAAGGCGATCATCGACTCGGTCTACCAGGGCGCGGGCCAGCTCGCGACGAACCCGATGCCGCCGACGCAATGGTCGTTCGTCAAGAACCTGCCGGCCGCCTCGTACGATCCCGCCAAGGCGAAGGATCTGCTGGCGAAGGCGGGCTACCCGAACGGCTTCGACATCACGCTGTGGGCGATGCCCGTGCAGCGCGCGTATAACCCGAACGCGCGCCTGATGGCGGAAATGATCCAGGCGGACTGGGCGAAGATCGGCGTGAAGGCGAAGATCGTCACCTACGAATGGGGTGAGTACATCAAGCGCGCGCACGCGGGCGAACAGGACTCGATGCTGATCGGCTGGACCGGCGACAACGGCGATCCGGACAACTGGCTCGGCACGCTGCTCGGCTGCGAGGCGATCAACGGCAACAACTTCTCGAAGTGGTGCTACAAGCCGTTCGACGAGCTGATCCAGAAGGGCCGCACGACCTCGGACGTGGCGACGCGCACGAAGATCTACGGCGACGCGCAGCATATCTTCGCGCAGGAACTGCCGTTCTCGCCGGTCGCCCACTCGACCGTCTATCAGCCGGTCAGCAAGAAAGTGGTCGACATGCGCATCGAACCGCTTGGCTACGCGCGCTTCGACGGCGTCAGCATCAAGTAATTCGTAAAGTTCGCACAGTACGCCGCAGTAAAGTACGCTTTCGCACGGTTAGAAAACTGGTCGAAATGGTCCGGCGACCGGGGTCACGAGCCCTCGTCGCCGGTTGCGTTTTTTCATCACCAGTACCATAGGAGCGAACCATGTTCCGCTTCGTTTTGCGCCGCATCGGCATGGTGATACCGACGTCCATCGGCATCACCATCCTCGCGTTCGCGCTGATTCACCTGATCCCGGGCGACCCCATCGAAGTGATGATGGGCGAGCGCGGCGTCGATCCGGCCATGCACGCGGCCGCGATGCACCGCCTCGGGCTCGACGAGCCCCTGCCAATCCAGTACTTCCACTACATCGGCCGCGCCCTGCACGGCAACCTCGGCACCTCGATCATCACCAACACCAGCGTGATGGGCGAATTCCTCGCGCGCTTTCCCGCCACGGTCGAACTGTCGTTCTGCGCAATGCTGTTCGCGCTGATCGTCGGCCTGCCGGCGGGCGTGTTCGCGGCGCTGAGGCGCGGCACGGTGGTCGATCACGGCGTGATGGGCACCGCGCTGACCGGCTACTCGATGCCGATCTTCTGGTGGGGCTTGATCCTCATCATGGTGTTCTCGGTCAAGCTCGGCTTGACGCCGGTGTCGGGCCGCATCGCGGTCGAATACGACATTCCGCACGTGACCGGCTTCATGCTGATCGACTCGCTGATGTCCACCGACGAAGGCGCGTTCACGTCCGCGCTCAGTCACCTGATCCTCCCCGCGATCGTGCTCGGCACGATTCCGCTCGCGGTCGTCGCGCGCATGACGCGCTCGTCGATGCTCGAAGTGCTGCGCGAGGACTACATCCGCACCGCGCGCGCGAAGGGGCTGTCGCCGGGACGCGTGATCGTCGTGCATGCGCTGCGCAATGCGCTGATTCCGGTCGTCACCGTGATCGGCCTGCAAGTCGGTACGCTGCTTGCGGGCGCGGTGCTGACCGAAACGCTGTTTTCATGGCCCGGCATCGGCAAGTGGCTGATCGATGCGATCGGCCGGCGCGATTATCCGGTCGTGCAGGGCGGTATCCTGCTGATCGCGACGCTGGTGATCGTCGTGAACCTCGTCGTCGATCTGTTGTACGGCGTGCTCAACCCGCGCATTCGCCATACGAGGTAATCACGACCATGGCTGACATTCAAAACACCGTCCCCCAGGCGGTCACCCCACCGAGCGGCCGCGCCATCGCGGCACGCGAATTCTGGGCAAACTTCTCGCGCAACCGCGGCGCGGTCGGCGCGGGCATCATCGTGCTGGTGCTGATCTTCATCGCGATCTTCGCGCCGCTGATCGCGCCGCACAGCCCGATCGAGCAGTATCGTGACTCCGTCAAGATTCCGCCCGCGTGGCTCGACGGCGGCAACTGGAAGTTCATTCTCGGCACCGACGAAGCGGGCCGCGACATCCTCTCGCGTCTGATGTACGGCGCGCGGTTGTCGTTCTGGATCGGCTTCGTGTCGGTGGTGCTCGCGCTGATTCCGGGCATCGTGCTCGGGCTGATCGCCGCGTTCTTCGAGAAATGGGCCGACACGCCGATCATGCGCATCATGGACGTGCTGCTCGCGCTGCCGTCGCTGCTCCTCGCGGTTGCAGTGGTCGCGATCATCGGTCCGGGTCTCGTCAACACGATGCTCGCGATCGCGATCGTCGCGCTGCCGGGCTATGTGCGTCTGACGCGCGCGTCCGCGCAGGGCGAGTTGCAGAAGGAGTATGTGACCGCTTCGCGCGTGGCGGGTGCGAGCACGTTGCGGCTGATGTTCTCGCAGGTCCTGCCGAACTGCACCGCGCCGCTGATCGTGCAGGCCACTCTAGGCTTTTCGTCGGCGATTCTCGATGCCGCCGCGCTCGGCTTCCTCGGCCTCGGCGTGCAGCCGCCGTCGGCGGAGTGGGGCGCGATGCTCGCGTCGGCGCGCGATTACATCGACAGCGCATGGTGGATCGTCACGATGCCTGGCCTGTCCATCCTGATCTCGGTGCTTGCGATCAACCTGCTCGGCGACGGGCTGCGCGACGCGCTCGACCCCAAACTGAAACGGATGGCCTGAACATGAGCAATCTACTGACCATCCGCAATCTCGCGGTCAACTTCGGCGGCCTGCCCGCGGTCGACCGCATCAATCTGGACATCGCACCAGGCGAAGTGCTCGGCGTGGTCGGCGAATCGGGCTCGGGCAAGAGCGTGACGATGATGGCGCTGATGGGCCTGATCGACGCGCCCGGCAAGGTCACCGCCGACGAAATCACGTTCGACGGCAAGAACCTGCTGAACGCCTCCGCGAAGGAACGCCGCAAGATCATCGGCAAGGACATCGCGATGGTGTTCCAGGACGCGCTGACGAGCCTGAACCCGAGCTACACGGTCGGCTATCAGATCAAGGAAGTGCTGAAGCTGCACGAAGGCTTGCGCGGCAGCGCGCTGGACAAACGCGCGCTCGAACTGCTCGACCAGGTCGGCATTCCCGATGCGAAGAACCGCATCGGCGCGTTTCCGCATCAGATGTCGGGCGGGATGAACCAGCGCGTGATGATCGCGATGGCGATCGCCTGCAATCCGAAGCTGCTGATCGCCGACGAGCCGACCACCGCGCTCGACGTGACGATCCAGGCGCAGATCATGGAACTGCTGATGCGCCTGCAGAAGGAACGCGGCATGGCGCTCGTGCTGATTTCTCACGATCTGGCGGTGGTGTCCGAGGTCGCGCAGCGCGTCGCCGTGATGTACGCGGGCGAGGTGATCGAGACGAACAAGGTGCCCGACATCTTTGCCGCGCCTCATCATCCGTACACGGAAGCGCTGCTGGCCGCGATTCCCGAGCACAACGTGGGCGCGGTGCGGCTCGCGGCGCTGCCGGGCATGGTGCCGGGCCGCGACGACCGGCCCAAGGGCTGCCTGTTCGCGCCGCGCTGCAAGTACGTGGTCGACGACTGCATGAAGGCGCGCCCCGCGCTCGCTGCGCTGCCCGCCCATGCGGAATTCACGCGCGTGCGCTGCATCAAGCCGCTGAACCTCGAGAAGGACGCCAACGTTCACACGCAAGGAGGCGCCCGATGAGCACCGTATCCGAAACCCGTCGCCAGTCGGATCGTACTGGCGATCACGTGCTCGTCGCCGATCAGCTCGCACGCTACTACGACGTCAAGCGCGGCATGTTCGCGCACGGCACGGTGAAGGCGCTGAACGGCGTGTCGTTCGCGCTCGAACGCGGCAAGACGCTGGCGGTGGTCGGCGAGTCCGGCTGCGGCAAGTCGACGCTCGCACGTCAGCTGACGATGATCGAAACGCCGAGCGCGGGCCGCCTGCTGATCGATGGCGAGGACGTGGCCGGCGCGAGTCACGAGAAGATCGCCGCGCTAAGGCGGCGCGTGCAGATGGTGTTCCAGAACCCGTTTGCGTCGCTCAATCCGCGCAAGACCGTCGAGCAAACGCTAGGCGAACCGCTCGCGATCAACACGCAGATGAGCGCGACCGAGCGCGCCGAGCGCATCGCGCAGATGATGCGCACGGTCGGCCTGCGGCCCGAGCACGCGAAGCGCTATCCGCACATGTTCTCCGGCGGCCAGCGCCAGCGTGTCGCGATCGCGCGCGCGATGATCCTCGATCCGCAGATCGTCGTCGCCGACGAACCGGTCTCAGCGCTCGACGTGTCGATCCAGGCGCAGATCCTGAACCTGTTCATGGACCTGCAGGACGAGTTCAAGACGAGCTACGTGTTCATCTCGCACAACCTGTCGGTGGTCGAGCATATCGCCGACGACGTGATGGTCATGTACTTCGGTGGCGTCGCCGAGCTCGGCGACAAGAAGCGCATCTTCTCGCACCCGCGCCATCCGTACACGCGTGCGCTGATGTCGGCGACCCCGTCGATCTTCGAGGCGGACCGCACGATTAAGATCAAGCTGCAAGGCGAAATGCCGTCGCCGCTGAATCCGCCGTCGGGCTGCACGTTCCATCAGCGCTGCCCGTACGTGATCGACCGCTGCCGCAGCGAGGTGCCGAAGCTGCGTGAAGTGGATGGGCGCCTCGTCTCGTGTCACCGCGCCGAAGAGGTGGGGGACGTGGATGCCTGATGGGGTGGCGGCGCGTCGTGTTGCGCGCCGCTTGTGTGAGGGCGGCGGGATAGCCGCCTTCGCGCGGCGCCGCGGGGCGCGTGCGTCGGGAGGCGCCGCGCCCTGCGGCGCATTTGCTGGAAGCTTCTTCAGCGAGTTTTTTCGCACGTTTTTCCGCGCGTTTGTCGATGCGCTCGCGCGCGCCTTGTTCTCCGTATTTCTTCCCGCGTCGTTGTCCGTTTTTTTGCGCGTAGGCTGCGCGCTGTCGGTCGGCGCGGCCGTGCCCGGCATCGCTGACGCGGCCGGCGCGGCGGCCAATACGCCAGCACCGGCGGCGCAGGCGGCCCGACCGGCGGTTACGGTGCCGGCCACGCCACCGCCGTCGATTGCGCCGCCCCCGGTTCCTGGCACCACCGCGAGCGGACCGGTGCGTCAGCAACCGGCGCGCATGCCGTTCTATGTCGCGACGCGCGGCAATATCACCATCTATGTGCTCGGCACGCTGCACGTCGGCGATCCGGCCGACTATCCGGCGGGGCAGCCGTTCCGCGCGCCGATCCTTGCGGCGCTCGCCGCGTCGCCGACACTCGCGCTCGAACTGTCGCCCGACGAACTGCTGGTATCGCAGGACGACGTGTCGAAGTACGGCGTGTGCAAGCACGACTGCCTGCCGGGCCTGCTGCCCGAGCCGCTATGGCACAAGCTCGCGCTGCGGCTGCGCGGCAACCCGGCCGCGCTCGATGCGATCAAGAAAATGCGGCCGTGGCTCGCGTCGCTGGTGGTCGAGACCTACGACTCGCTGTCAGCCGGTCTGCAAACCGAGTACGGCACCGAAGCGCAATTGCAGAACGTGTATCTGAAGACGCGCGGCAAGATCGTCGGACTCGAAACGCTCGCGCAGCAGATGCGTTCGTTCACCGGACTGTCGGCCGCGCAGCAGCGTGAGATGCTCGCGCAGGACCTGGTGCAGACGCCCGCGCAGAACGTCCAGGACGTGCGCACGCTGCATCGGCTATGGCAGGTCGGCGATGCCGATGCGATCGCCGCGTGGCAGGCCGCCAAATCTGAGAAGCTCGCGCGCGATCCCCGCATCTCCGATTCGATCGACAACCGGATCGTCTACGAGCGCAATCGCCGCTTCGTCGCGAAGATGCTACAGCTCGCCGCGCCGAACAAGCCGCTGTTCGTCGCGATCGGCGCGCTGCATCTGGGTGGACCGAAGGGCGTGCTGCAGCAGTTGCGGCAGCACGGCTTCGTGGTGGAGGCGGGGTGAGCGGCGCAAGACCGCTCGCGTCTTTTCACGCGCCGCTTGTCTGAGCGACGCGCTTGTCAGCAGCGCTACAGAAACATCAAAAAGTTCAACAGAAAAATGTTGATCACCAGCAGCGTCAACGCCGTCGGAATCTGCGCCTTGATCACCGCATTCTTGTCGGGTAATTCGAGCAGCGCGACCGGCACCATGTTGAAGTTCGCGGCCATCGGCGTCATCAGGGTGCCGCAGTAGCCGGAGAACATGCCGATCGCGGCCATCACGGCCGGGTTGCCGCGGAATACACCGACGAGGATCGGCACCCCGACGCCGCCCGTCATCACCGGAAACGCCGCGAAGCCGTTGCCCATCACCATCGTGAACAACGCCATGCCGATGCAGTACACGGCCACCGCGACGAAGCGGTAGTCGAGGCTGATATACGACGTGGTCACGTGCGCGACCGCCTTGCCGACGCCCGCGTCCGAGAACACGAGGCCGAGCATGCCGAGCATCTGCGGCAGCACCGCGGCCCACGACAGCGCATCGACGAGGCGGCGCGCCTCCTTCATCGACTGACCGACCGTGTCGCGCGTGATCACGCAGGCGATCGCGAGCGCAATCACGCAGCCGATGCCGAAGCCGATCAGCGTGACGTTGGCCTTCTCGATCAGCGGCACGCCGCCGAACACGAGATGGCTTGCCGCGAGCGTGATGATCACGGTGACGACCGGAATCGTCAGCGCGGGCACGAACAGCTTGTTGCGCAGTCGCGCGGCGCTCGCTTGACGCGCTTCGAGCGACAGCGTCTTCGGCTTGCCCGCGGTGACGCCGCCGAAGCCCGCGATCAGCGCCATCGCGATTACCGCGACGCCCACCACGGCCGGCGGCAGCCGGTCGCCGATCAGGAAGATCAGCGCGTAAAGAATCCAGAAGCCGCCCGCGGTGAAGCGGCGCGGATGCTGGCGGTCCGTAACGATCATGCCGCCGACGATCAGCAGCACGATGCCGAGCAACCAGAACAGATAGGTGATCGTGAAGGTCATGCTTCGTCTCCGGTAGCACGCGTGGCCGACGACGGTTTCGATTTGGCAGTCGCTTTCGCGCTCGAAGTACCGCCCGACACCTTGCCGCGCAATTCACGCTCGAGCCACCGATCGAGCAGCCAGAGCCGGAAGCCATGCACGATGAACGCGCTGATCGCGGTCGGAATGCCCCACACCGCAACGTGAATCGGCTCCACGACGATGCCCGCTTCCTTCAGGAAGGTCGTCATCAGCACGATCGCTCCGAACGCGACGAAGATGTCCTCACCGAAAAAGAGGCCGACGTTGTCGGTTGCGGCCGAGAACGCGCGCAGCCGGAAGCGCACCGCGTCGCTGATCTTGCCGAAGCGGTTCTCGGTCGCGCCCTCGGCCATCGGCGCGATCAGCGGACGCACCATCTGCGGATGGCCGCCGAGCCCGGTCAGGCCGACCGCGGCGGTCAGCTCGCGCACGGCCAGATAGACGATCAACAGACGCCCGGCGGTCGCCGCCTTGATGCCGCTGATCCATGCCTGCGCACGCTCGCGCAGGCCATGTCGTTCGAGCAGGCCGATCACCGCGAGCGGCAACAGGATGATCAGGGGAATGTTGCGTGTCTTGATGAAGCCGGTGCCGATCAGCGCGAGGATTTTTTCCGGCGGGAAATGCGCGGCGAAACCGGTGATGATCGCGGCCACGGCCACGATCAGCATCGGATTGAAGCGCAACAGAAAGCCAACGATGATGACGGCCACACCGATGAGCGGCCATAGACTGACGGTTGTCTGCATCAGGGTCTCCAAAGAGGTTATGCAACTTCGCCGCGGGTGGCGGCTGACGTGAACCGGTGCATGCGGCCCATGCGCCGGCGTGCTGCCGCGACTCTGCGGCCGCGTCGAACTCTCTTTACCTGCCCCGCGGATGCGCGTGCGTCGGCATCGGCGGGCTTGCAGCGGGCATCACCGCGCGCGGTGTGCACGGTGGCGATGCGAACGCTCAGACGCGCGCGGCGCCCGCCGGGTGCACTTCGATGCCGGCGTCGGCGAGCGCGGCGCGAATGCGTCGCGCGAACGCGAGCGCGTGCGGGCCGTCGCCGTGCAGGCAGATGGTTTGCGCCTTCAACGGCACCCACTGTCCGTCCACGGCCTTCACGCGTTGTTCGCGGATCATCGTAAGCGTGCGCGCGAGCACTTCGTCCTCGTCGTCGAGCAGCGCGCCCGGCTCCTTGCGCGGCACCAGCGAGCCGTCGGCGCGATAGCCGCGGTCGGCGAACACTTCCTCGATCGCGGTCAGGCCCGCGTTGCGCGCGGCGCTGACGAGCCCGCTGTTGGCGAGCGCGAACACCGCCACCGACGGATCGAAGTCGTGCACCGCGGAGACGATCGCGTCGGCGATCTTCGCGTCGCGCGCGGCCTGGTTGTACAGCGCGCCGTGCGGCTTCACATGCGCGATGCGTCCGCCCTCGGCCTGCGCGATCGCCGACAGCGCGCCGAGCTGATACAGCACGCCCGCGTAGATCTCGCCCGCCGGCAGATCCATTTCCTTGCGGCCGAAATTCTCCGGATCGTTGAAGCTCGGATGCGCGCCGATGGACACGCCTTTCTGCACGGCCCAGCGCACGCAGTCGCGCATCGCGTTGGGCCCGCCCGCATGCCAGCCGCATGCGATGTTGGCCGAGCTCACGAGGTCGAGCAGCGCCTCGTCGGAGCCGCAGCCTTCGCCGAGATCGGCGTTCAGATCGATTTCCATGGGGATTCCTTTTCTCACCGTTACAGCGCCGCGAGCGCCGCCTGGCGCGTGCAACGCTCTTCATGCATCGCGATCGCGGCATCGATCTGCCGCAGATACGTGCGTTCTTCCAGCAAAGCCTGGCGCGCCTCGTAGGGCGTCGTCGGGATGAATCGGACCGCCGCGTTCAGGCGCACCTGCGCGAGCTTCCACAGATCGGCCTGGATCACCGCGCCGATTTTCGGATAGCCGCCGGTGGTCTGCGCGTCGCTCATCAGCACGATCGGCTGACCGTTCGGCGGCACCTGGATCGTGCCGGGCAGCACCGCGTGCGACAGCAGATCGGTCTTGTGCGTGCGTTTGAGTTCCGTGCCGGCGAGGCGGTAGCCCATGCGGTTGCTGTTCGGCGTGACGAGCCACTCGTCGGACCAGAACGACTGCTGCGCATCCGTGGTGAAGCTGTCGTATTCGGGGCCGCGCAGCACGCGGATCGGAACCGCCCACGGCACGCCGGACGGATGTCGGCCGCGCCGCAGCGGCTCGGGGACGAGCACGAACTTGCACCATGTGGGCGCCTTCACGCCGAACGCGGGCGCCTCCGGCGCGAAGCCGAGTTGGCCGCGCTGCGGCGGCGCGCCGACCGGCAGACGGTCGCCATCGTTGAGCGCGCGGCCGCCGAGTCCGCCGAAACGACCGGCGAGATCGGTGCTGCGCGAGCCGAGCATCGGCAGTACGTCGATGCCGCCCGCCACGCACACATAACCGCGCATGCCGCGCTTCGCCGCGTTCAGCACGAGTTCCTGGCCGGCCTGCACGGGCAGGCTCCACCATGAAAAGACCGGCTTGCCGTCCAGCGTCGAGCCGAAGTCGGGGCCGGCGATCGCGACGCGCGTCGCGCGCAGAAAGCGCAGCACGGTCGGGCCGAAGGTGATTTCGAGGCCGGCCGCATCGGGGCGATTGCCGACCAGCCGGTTGCCGACTTCGAGCGACAACCGGTCGAGCGCACCACTCATCGCGACACCGAGATGCCGGTAGCCGTGGCGGCCGAGGTCCTGGATCGTGGTCTGGAGACCCGCGCGGATCACGTCGATCATGCGTGCATCCCCGCGATCGTGAAGCGCACCCGGTCGCCGGGCTGCAGCAGTGTCGGCGGGCGGCGCGCCGGGTCGAACAGCGCTACTTCGGTGCGGCCGATCAGCTGCCAGCCGCCCGGCGACACCGCCGGATAGATGCCGGTCTGCTCGCCGCCGATGCCGACCGAGCCCGCCGGCACTTCGAGCCGTGGCGACGCGCGGCGCGGCGTGTGCAGCGCCGCGTCGAGCCCACCCATATAGGCGAAGCCGGGCTGAAAGCCGAGAAAGAACACCACGTAGGCGCCGCCCGCATGACGCTCGACGACCTCGCGCGCGCTGAAGCCCGTATGTTCGGCGACCGCCTGCAGATCGGGGCCGAATGCGCCGCCGTACTGCACCGGAATTTCGACGTCGCGTGTTGGCGCGGCGGCTTCTTCCGCTGCGTTCCAGGCCGACAGCAACTGCTTGCCGAGCGCGTCGGCGTCGGTCGCGAGCGGGTCGAACACGAGCGTCAGATTGTTCATGCCGGGCACCACTTCGAGCACCTGCGGCCAGTCGCGCGCGGCTTCAGCGGCGGCCCACACGCGCTGCTGGCACGACAGTGTGGCCGGCGGGGGCGCTTCGCAGACGAGCGCGCTGTCGCCGAGCGGAAAGATTCGTGGTTGGCTCATGAGTGGGCGGCCCGGATCGAGTCGGAAAATAAGCCGGCCAGCGCGGTACGTTGGCACATATCCGGCATGGAGTCGGCGACGTTTCGAGCGTACATTATCAATAAAATATTGACGGTTTATCAATAAGCGTTTCTGCCAGGCTCGTCGGCGACTGGACATCGTCGTACACTTGCGACACTTTTCCAGCCCATTATTCGTCACGGGAACCTCGTATGACGCGTCATCCCACCAAGATCGTTTCGTCGGAACACCTCGTCTCCGAGAGCAGCGCGGAGCTGTCCGAGCTCGAATACGCGCTGATCATGGCGGGCAATGCGTTCAACCGCTGGATGGTGCGCTGCATGTCGGCGGCCGGCGACAAGGACATGACCGCGATCGAGGTGTCGCTGCTGCACCACGTGAGCCATCGCGAGCGCCGCAAGAAACTCGCGGACATCTGCTTCGTGCTGAACATCGAAGACACGCACGTCGCGACTTACGCGTTGAAAAAGCTCGTAGCTAGAGGGTACGTAAAAAGCGAAAAGACCGGCAAGGAAGTGTTCTTTTCCGCCACCGACGCGGGCCGCGAGCTATGCCTGAAGTATCGCGAGGTGCGCGAAAACTGCCTGATCTCGACGCTCAAGGAAAGCGGCCTGACCAACCAGCAGATCGGCGAGGCCGCGCAGTTGATGCGCAATGCGTCGGGGCTGTACGACACGGCGGCGCGCGCGGCCGCTTCGCTGTAACGACGAAATAGCGCAAACGCCGCGCATCACACGCCGCGCATCGCGCGTTCAGTCCGGCAGCGCCGGATGAAACCCCGCTTCGGTCACGATCAGATCGAGCGGAATGTCGTGCGCCTCACGCTCCAGCGTGTCGGTGCGGCACGCTTCGTACGCGATGCCGACCGTGACCGGCTTCTGCGCGGCCGGCCAGCCGGCCAGCGTGCGGTCGTAATAGCCGCCGCCGTAGCCGAGGCGATAGCCGTCCGAGTCGAAACCCACGCAGGGCACGAACAGCAGCTCGGGCAGCACGACGCGCCCCGAAGTGGGCTCGGCAATCTTGTGATGGCCGATTTTCATCGGCGTCGCGGGCGTCCACGCATGGAATTCGAGTGCCATGCCACGTTCTTTAATGATTGGCAGACTGGCTTCGTGATGCGAATCCGCGGCGAGCCAGATCCCGATCGCGCCGCGCGCGTCGAACTCGCCGGCGAGCGGCCAGTAGAATCCGGCGCTGCGTACCGCGTAGTGCTTCAGCGCGTCAAGCATTCGACGCCCGAGCGCGGCATTCTTCGACGGCTCGGAAGCCGCTTGCAGACGGCTTTCCAGCAACATCCGGCGCAGCGCCTTTTTGGTTGCGGGGACAGGGTTGCATGCTATGCTTGGGTCCAATTCGCGCTCCAGAAACAACGATGTCAAAACGCCTTTTTCGAGTATATCGCGCGGCCGGTATCGCGCTGGCCGCAGCGGCACTCGTGGCCTGCAGTACTGCCTCGGCCGTCAAGCCTCTCCCGATCTCCCAACTCACGAACGACGACCAGATTTTCGTCCAGCTTCGCGAAGCCGCGCGCACTAACGACGCAGCGCGCGCAGCCCAGCTCGCGAGCATGATCCCGAATTATCCGGCGCCCTCGTATCTGGAGTACTTCCAGATCAAGCCGCAGCTGTTCGATTCGACCGGCCATGCGCGCATCGACGCACCGGACGCGCCCGTGCTCGCGTTCCTGCAGAAGTACGACGGCCAGGCGATCGCCGATCGCATGCGCAACGACTACCTGACCGTGCTCGGCACGCGTCACGACTGGCGCAACTTCGACCAGCAGTACGCGAAGTTCGTGCTCGACGACGACACACAGGTCAAGTGCTACGCGCTCGAATCGCGCGCGTCGCGCGGCGAGAACGTCGCGGACGCGGCACGCGCGCTGCTCGTCGATCCGAAGTGGTACGGCGACGGCTGCGTCGATCTGATCACGGTGCTCGGCGTGGACCATCAGTTCAGCAGCGACGACATCTGGGCGCAGATTCGTCTCGCGTACGAGCAGAACTACACGAACACCGGCAGCAAGCTCGTCGACGCGCTCGGCGACCAGCCGCCCGACCCGGTGCTATTCAGCCAGGCCGCCAATACGCCGCCGCTGCTGCTCGCGCGCACCGTCGGAGCGGATGCGCAATCGCATCAGCTGGCGCTGCTCGCGATCACGCGCATGGCGCGCAACGATCCCGCCATGGCCGCGGCCACGTTCGCATCGGTCGCGCCGTCGCTGAATTCGCCGGAGCGCGCGATCGGCTGGGGCACGATCGGCTATCAGGGGGCGCTCAAGCAGATGCCTGCCGCGGTCGACTGGTTCCGGCTGTCGGCGAACGCGCCGCTGTCGAATCCCGCGTATGAATGGCGCACCCGCAGTGCACTGCTTGCCGGCGACTGGAACATGGTGCGCTGGTCGATCGAGCAGATGCCCGAGTCGCTGCGCAAGCAGCCGTCGTGGGTGTATTGGCACGCGCGCGCGCTGAAGCAGGCCGGCGACACCGCCACGGCCAACCAGGAATTCCAGTCGATCGCGTCGAACTTCAACTTCTACGGCCAACTCGCGCTGGAAGAGCTCGGCCAGAAGATCACCGTGCCGCCGAAAACCACGGTCACCGACGCCGAAGTGCAGCAGGCCGGCACCACGCCGGGTTTCGATCTGGCGCAGCGCTTCTATGCGCTGAATCTGCGGCTCGAAGGCAATCGCGAGTGGAACTGGCCGCTGCGCGGCATGACCGACCGGCAACTGCTGGCGGCCGCCGAGTACGCGCGCCGCATCGAGCTGTACGACCGCACCGTCAACACTGCGGACCGCACGAAGAGCGAGCATGATTTTTCGCTGCGCTATCTATCGCCGTTCCGCAACATCGTCGAGCAGGACGCGCAGTCGAGCGGGCTCGACGTCGAGTGGGCGTACGGGCTGATTCGCCAGGAGTCGCGCTTCATCATCAACGCGCGCTCGGATGTCGGCGCGGGCGGACTGATGCAGCTGATGCCCGCCACCGCGCAACTGGTCGCGAAGAAAATCGGTCTGGGCCCGCTCTCGCGCGAGCAGATGAACGACATCAATACCAATATCCTGCTCGGCACGAACTACCTGGCGATGATCTACAATCAGTTCGACGGGTCCGCCGTGCTGGCCACCGCTGGCTACAACGCAGGTCCGGGCCGTCCGCGCAACTGGCGGCAGTCGCTGCAGCGCCCGGTCGAAGGCGCGGTTTTCGCCGAGGCGATTCCGTTCCAGGAAACTCGCGACTACGTTAAGAATGTGCTGTCCAACACGGTCTACTACGCGGCATTGTTTGAAGGCCGTCCGCAATCGCTGAAGGCGCGCCTGGGTTACATCGCACCGTAAGCGCCTTGCCGCCGCAATCTCGTTTCGAGGTTGCGGCGCGCTTCGCCAGCCGTTGCCGCGGCTTCCATCAGGGAGTCGAAAAATGCGACATCAAGCTATCGCGGTCATCGGCGGCTCCGGGTTCATCGGCAGCTACCTCGTCAACTCGCTCGTCGAAATGGGCAAGGATGTGCGCGTCGCCACGCGGCGACGCTACAACGCGCGCCATCTGACCATGCTGCCGATCGACGTGCTCGAAACCGACGTGTTCGATCCGGTGCAACTCGCGCGCTTCGTCGAAGGCGCGGATTGCGTGATCAACCTCGTCGGTATCCTGAACGGCAAACGCGGCAAGCCTTATGGACGGGAGTTCGCGCATGCGCACGTCGAGTTGCCGACGCGCATCGTCGCCGCCTGCGAAGGCAAGGGTGTTCATCGGCTGATTCATCTGAGCGCGCTCGGCGCCAATCCGAGCGGCCCGAGCATGTATGCGCGCTCGAAGGGTGACGGCGAGAAGGCGGTGCATGCGGCGAATGTCGCGTGGACGATCTTCCGGCCGTCCGTCGTGTTCGGTCCCGAGGACGCGTTTCTGAACAAGTTCGCGTTTTTGCAGCGCGTGTTTCCGGCCATCCCGCTCGCGATGCCGGACGCGCAATTCCAGCCGGTCTATGTCGGCGACGTCGCGAAGGCGATCGTCAACGTGCTCGATATGGACGGCGCGGGCGGCCGCACCTACGAGCTCGGCGGCCCGACCGTCTATACGCTCGAAGACCTGGTGTCGTATTGCGGCGACGTGATCGGCAAGCATGCGCGCATCATCCGTCTGCCCGAGCCGCTCGCGCGGCTGCAGGCGCTGAGCTTCGAATTGGCGCCGGGCGAACCGGTGATTTCGCGCGACAATCTCGATTCGATGAAGGTCGCCAATATTCTGAGCGGGCCGCTCGCGCCGGAGCTCGGACTCGAACCGGTCAGCATCGAAGCGATCGTGCCGACGTATCTGACCGGCGCGGCCTCGGGTTCGCGACTCGACACGTTCCGCGCCAGCGCGGGGCGCTGAAACCTTTTTCCCACTCCCTGATAACAAGCATGAAACTGCTGATTGGTGACAAGAACTATTCGTCGTGGTCGATGCGTCCGTGGCTGCTGCTCACGCACTTCGGCATTCCGTTCGACGAGGAACTGATCCTGCTAAACGAAGCGGACACGAATGCGAAGATCCACGCTCAGGCACCGCGCGGACCGGGCAAGGTGCCGTGCCTGATCGACGACGCGGGGCAGGCCGTGTGGGATTCGCTCGCGATCGCCGAAACGCTCGCCGAGCGCTTTGCCCAACACGCGCTGTGGCCGCGTGACGCGGCGGCGCGCGCGCATGCGCGCAGCGTCAGCGCCGAGATGCATTCCGGCTTCGGCGAATTGCGCTCGAAGATGTGGATGAACATCCGTGCGTCGTTCCCGGGCAAGAACGCGACGCCGGGCGCGCTCGCCGACATCGCGCGGATCGAGACGATCTGGCGCGACTGCCTCGACACCTACGGCGGTCCGTTCCTGTTCGGCGAATTCGGCATTGCCGACGCGATGTACGCGCCGGTCGCAATGCGCTTCAACACGTGGAAGCCGGCGTTGTCGGAGACCTCGGTCGCCTATGTCGAGCGGCTTACCAAGCTGCCTGCGGTCAACGCATGGATCGATGCCTCGCGCCGTGAAACGCACGCGATCGCCTATCAAGACGAATGCCCATGAATATCTATGCAGTAGGTGGCGCGGTCCGCGACGAGCTGCTCGGCGTACCGGTGCAGGACCGCGACTATGTGGTGGTGGGCGCGACGCCCGAGCAGATGGTCGCGCAGGGCTATCGGCCGGTGGGCAAGGACTTTCCGGTATTCCTGCATCCGCAGACGCACGAGGAGTACGCGCTCGCGCGCACCGAGCGCAAGACGGCGGCCGGTTATCACGGCTTCCAGTTTTTTTATGCGCCCGACGTGACGCTCGAAGAAGACCTCGCGCGCCGCGATCTGACGATCAACGCGATGGCGCGCGAGGTGCGCCCGGACGGTGCGCTGACCGGCCCCGTCATCGATCCGTTCAACGGCCAGGCTGACTTGCGGGCGCGGCTCTTTCGCCATGTCAGCGATGCGTTCCTCGAAGATCCGGTGCGGATTCTGCGCATCGCGCGTTTCGCGGCACGCTTCGTCGATTTCACGGTCGCGCCGGAAACGCTGGCGCTGATGCGCGAGATGGTCGCCGACGGTGAAGCCGATGCACTGGTGGCCGAGCGCGTGTGGCAGGAAGTATCGCGCGGACTGATGGAGAAGAAGCCGTCGCGGATGTTCGACGTGCTGCGCGACTGCGGCGCGCTCGCGCGGATTCTGCCGGAGATCGATGCGTTGTTCGGCGTGCCGCAGCGCGCCGACTATCACCCCGAAGTCGATACCGGTGTTCACGTGATGATGGTGCTGGACCATGCCGCGCAGCAGCGCTACACGCTGCCGGTGCGCTTCGCGGCGCTGACGCACGACCTCGGCAAGGCGACCACGCCCGAGGAGCAACTGCCGCGGCACATCGGCCACGAGGGCCGCAGCGTCGATCTGCTGAAGCCGCTGTGCGAGCGGCTGCGCGTGCCAAATGAATGCCGCGATCTGGCGATGCTGGTCGCGCGCGAGCACGGCAACATTCATCGCGTGATGGAGATGGGGGCGGCGGCACTGGTGCGCCTGCTCGAGCGCAGCGACGCGATCAGGAAGCCGGCGCGCTTCGCCGAGGCGCTGCAGGCCTGCGAGTCCGATGCGCGCGGGCGGCTCGGCCTCGAGATGAGCGAGTACCCGCAGGCCGAGCGGCTGAGGGTGGCGCTGGTGGCCGCGCGAGGCGTGGATGCGGGAGCGGTGGCCAAGCGGCTCGCCGATGCACCGGCCGGCATCAAGGACGCCGTGCATGAGGAGCGGGTGCGCGCGGTGCAAGCGGCGCTTGCCTGAAGCGGTGCTAACGTGAAGCGGCGCGCGGTGCCTATAACACTCGCGCCAACAGCGACAACAGAATCGACAGCACCAGCGTCGACATGAACGGAAACGGATACTCGCGGCCGAACAGCCGCAAGGTCACGTCGCCGGGCATCCGGCCGATGCCGAGCTTCCGCAGCCACGGCCAGCACGACGACAGCACCGCGACGGCGACGAAGGTAGTCAACAGCCAGCGAATCATCGCGAGTCCTCGAACCGGAGCGGTTTCACAATCACAGCGTATGCGAGCGGTCGCCGCTCGAAAAGGCGCGCAACGTATCGTCGAGTCCGCGTGAAAACGCGATCACCTTGAAGAGTTCGCCCATCTCCGCCTCGGACAGCAGCTTCTGTATCGCGTTGGCCGCGGGCAGAAAACGCCTGGTGTCGGCGGGATCGATTTCGCCGAGCACCTCGGTGACGCCCGCGTTCAGCAGGAAGCGCGCTTGCGAAGTGAAGCCGAGCAGATCCGCGCCGGTGTCGACGCCCGCCTCGGCGATGCCAGTGAATTCGACGTGCGCGGTGATGTCCTGCAGACCGGGGTACAGGAACGGGTCGCCGTGCGCGCGATGCCGGTAGTGGCACATCAGCGTGCCCTGCGCGCGCTGGTCGTGGTAGTACTCGTGGCGCGGAAAGCCGTAGTCGATCAGCAAGATCGCGCCGCGCGCGAGCATCGTGCAGATGGTGCGCGTGAAAGCGCGGGCGGCTTCGTGCGTTTCGGTCACGTAGCCGTCGCCGGCGTTCTCGCGATCAGTATCGATTTCGATCAGCAGCGCGCGGTCCGCGGCGGCCGCGACGGGGCGGTCGTCGAATGCGAATGCGCCGTCGCGCCAGACCACGCCGCGCTCGTGCCAGACACCGCCGTTTTGCGCGAAGAGCCGCACCGGCATCGCATCGAGCACCTCATTGCCGATCACCACGCCTTCGAAGCGCTCCGGCAATGCGTCGAGCCAGCGCACTTTGGCGAGCAGCGCGGGCGCGGCCGCCGCGATCGTTTCGCGCTGCCGCTCGCGCAGCTCACCCGACAGATCGACGATCGAATAGCTGTCGAATTCGGCGCCGAGGGTGTCCAGCGCATTGAGCAGCCCCGCGGCGAGCTTGCCGGTGCCGGCGCCGAACTCCATCACCTCGCGCGTGCCGCTCGCCTCCAACGCTTCCGCGACCGGGCGCGCGAGCGTCGCGGCGAACAGCGGTGACAATTCCGGCGCGGTGACGAAGTCGCTGCCATCGTCGGCGCGCAGGCCGAATTTGCGTGCACCGCCGCTGTAGTAGCCGAGCCCCGGCGCGTACAAAGCGCGCTCCATGTAGCGGTCGAACGGCAGCCAGCCGCCGGCCGCGTCGAGCTGGGCGCGGATCTCGGCGACGAGCGCGTCGGACTGCGCGAGCGCGCTCGGGCCGGGAGCAGGTAAACTATCGGGTTGGTGAGCTTTCGGATTCATCCCCGCATTGTAAATGACCGTTTCTCCGGACATCGCTGCCCGCGCGGCCGAAGCGCCGACTGAACCGCCCCGCGTCGTGCTGATTACCGGCGCCGCGCGCCGCATCGGGCGCGCGCTCGCGCTCGGCTTTGCCGCACGCGGCTGGGACGTGGCGGTGCACTATGGCGCCTCGCGTGAGGACGCCGACGAAGTGGTCGCGCAGATCGTCGCGCTGGGCCGCCGCGCGGTCGCGCTGCACGCCGAGCTCGGTGACGAGGCGCAGGTCGCGCGGCTGCTGCCGGACTGTGCCGCGGCGCTCGGGCGGCCGTCGTGCATCGTCAACAACGCGTCGCGCTTCGAGGAAGATACGGCGCGCGACGTCGGCTACGACCTGCTGCTGAAGCTGACCGCGATGAACGTCGGCGCGCCGCTGGTGCTCGCGCGCATGCTTTACGACGCGACGCCCGATGCCGCGTTGCGCGACGAAAGCCAGCGCAGCGTGGTCATCAATGTGCTGGATCAGAAGCTGTACAACATGAACCCGGACTATCTGTCGTACACGCTGTCGAAGGCGGCGCTGCAGACCGCGACGGTCGCGCTCGCCCAGGCGCTCGCGCCGAAGGTCCGGGTGGTCGGGCTCGCGCCTGGCCTGACGATGCAATCGGGCGACCAGACCCAGCACGGGTTCGAGGCGGCCCACCGTATGACGCCTCTCGGCCGTGCGTCGCGGCCCGAGGATATCGTCGCCGCCGCGCTGTATCTCGCGGATGCAGCCGGCGTCACCGGAACGACGCTGGTGGTCGACGGCGGGCAGCATCTCGTGCCGCTGCCGCGCGATGTAATGTTTTTGACGGGCGCCTGATACGTGCGGGCGGCCGGCCTTGCCGAGGCGGCCGTCGCGTGCGACGAAGTGCCCCTTTGCGTGCCCCGCACGCTTTTTTGACTGGAACGAACATGTTTGCCGCTCTTTCGCACCCCCGGCTCGCCGATTGCCGCCGGCTGTTTCTGCGCAATTACGAAGTGCATATCAACATCGGCGTGCACGACTTCGAAAAGCGCGGCGAGCAGCGCGTCGTGATCAACGTCGAACTGTTCGTGCCGCTCGCGATGTCCACGCCGGTTCACGACAAGCTCACCGAAGTCGTCGACTACGACTTCATGCGCTCGACGATCGCCAAGCGCGTGTCGCAAGGCCATATTCATCTGCAGGAAACGCTGTGCGACGACCTCGTGCGCGTGATGCTCGAACATCCGCAGGTGCGCGGCGCGCGCGTGTCGACCGAGAAGCCGGACGTGTATCCGGACTGCGATGCGGTCGGTGTCGAAGTCTTCCGCATCAAGGAGGATTGAGCGATGAATGCACCGGAAATGCTGAACGCAGGCAACCCGGCCGCCGAGGCCACCACGGCCCCGAACGCCGCGCGCGCCCCGAAATCGCCGCTCACGCGCCGCGAGCAGAAGGAAGCGTACGAGAACAACAAGCTGTTCAAGCGCCTCGCGCGCCAGGTCGGCCAGGCGATCGGCGACTACAACATGATCGAGGACGGCGACAAGGTGATGGTGTGCCTGTCGGGCGGCAAAGACAGCTACGCGATGCTCGACATCCTGATGCGGCTGCGCGAGCGCGCGCCGATCAATTTCGACATCGTCGCGGTCAACCTCGACCAGAAGCAGCCGGGCTTCCCCGAGCACGTGCTGCCCGAGTATCTGACCCAGCTCGACATCCCGTTCCACATCGAGAACCAGGACACCTACAGCATCGTCAAGCGGCTCGTGCCGGAGGGCAAGACCACCTGCTCGCTGTGCTCGCGGCTGCGGCGCGGCATCCTGTATCGCGTCGCCGGCGAGCTCGGCGCGACCAAGATCGCGCTCGGCCATCATCGCGACGACATCCTGCAGACGCTGCTGCTGAATCTGTTCTACGGCGGCAAGCTGAAGGGCATGCCGCCCAAGCTGCAATCGGACGACGGCAAGAACATCGTGATCCGGCCGCTTGCCTACGTGAAGGAAACCGATCTGGAGAAGTACGCGGAGCTGCGCGAATTCCCGATCATTCCGTGCAATCTGTGCGGTAGCCAACCGAACCTGAAGCGCGCGGAAATGAAGGCGCTGGTCCGCGACTGGGAAAAGCGTTTCCCGGGTCGCATCGAGAACATGTTCAACGCGCTGTCGAACGTAGTGCCGTCGCATCTGATGGATCACCAGCTGTTTCCGTTCGCGGGGTTGCGCGCGACCGGTGAGGCCGACCCGCAAGGCGACATCGCGTTCGACGAAGAACCGTGCTCGAGCGGCGACGAAGGTGCACCGCTCACCGGCCCGAAGACTATTCCGCTGGTCCAGTTCGACGACCTGTAGAGAGCGAAAACTGCTTGTTTTGGCGGCATTCGGGCGGTTTTCGGCTGGCTTGCACGCCCTGCCGAGGCCGCGTCTGCGGCCTTTTTTGCAGGTGCAGCATGATAGAATCGTGCGCTCCAAACTCGTCTATTTGCCGACGCCATGAACATCGTCATTTTGGCGGCAGGTACCGGCAAGCGCATGCGGTCCGCGCTTCCCAAGGTGCTCCATCCTCTGGCCGGCCGGCCGCTCCTCGCTCATGTCATCGACACCGCCCGCGCGCTGAGGCCCGCGCGCCTGATCGTCGTGATCGGCCACGGCGCCGAAGCCGTGCGCGAAGCCGTCGCGGCGCCCGATATCCAGTTCGCGGTGCAGGAGCAACAGCTCGGCACCGGCCACGCGGTGCAGCAGGCGCTGCCGTTGCTCGATCTTTCGTTGCCCACGCTGGTGCTCTATGGCGACGTGCCGCTCACGCGCGCGCAAACGCTGCGCGCACTGACAGAGCGCGCCGGGCAGGACGGCTACGGCGTACTCACGGTCACGCTCGACGACCCGAACGGCTACGGCCGCATCGTGCGCGATCAGCATGGCAACGTGCAGCGCATCGTCGAGCAGAAGGACGCAAATCCGGAGCAGCTGAAGATCGCTGAAATCAACACCGGCATCATCGTCGCGCCGACCGCGCGCCTTGCCGGCTGGCTCGCGGCGCTCAAGAACGACAACGCGCAAGGCGAGTTCTATCTGACCGACGCGGTCGAGATGGCGATCGAAGCCGGCCTCGAAGTCGTCACCACGCAGCCCGACGACGAGTGGGAAACGCTCGGCGTCAACAGCAAGCAGCAACTCGCCGAACTCGAGCGGATTCATCAGCGCAACGTCGCCGACGCGCTGCTCGTCGCGGGCGTGACGCTCGCCGACCCCGCGCGCGTCGACGTGCGCGGCACGCTCGAATGCGGCCGCGACGTATCGATCGACGTCAACTGCGTGTTCGAAGGCAGCGTGTCGCTCGCTGACAACGTCAGCATCGGGCCGAACTGCGTGATTCGCAACGCGCGAATCGGCGCGGGTACGCGGGTCGATGCGTTCACGCACATCGAAGGCGCGGAAGTGGGCGCGAAAGCCGTTGTCGGTCCGTATGCGCGCTTGCGCACAGGCGCGGCGCTGCAAGACGAGTCTCATGTAGGGAACTTCGTCGAGATCAAGAACGCTGTGCTCGGTCATGGCTCGAAAGCCAACCACCTCAGCTACATCGGCGACGCGGATGTCGGTGCGCGCGTGAATATCGGCGCGGGCACGATCACCTGCAACTACGACGGCGCCAATAAATTCCGCACCGTGATCGAGGACGACGTGTTCGTCGGCTCGGACACGCAACTGGTCGCACCGGTGCGCGTCCAGCGCGGCGCGACGATCGCGGCCGGCACCACGGTGTGGAAAGACGTCGCCGCGAATGCGCTGGTGTTGAACGATAAAACCCAGACGAGCAAGACGGGCTACGTGCGCCCAGTCAAAAAGAAAAGCTGATCGATATGGCGTGCCCACGAGGCGCGCTCACTGAATTCGGCACTGAAAAGGAATACACCATGTGCGGCATTGTCGGCGCGGTTGCGCAACGTAATATCGTTCCCGTCCTGATCGAAGGACTGCGACGTCTCGAATATCGCGGCTACGATTCGTGCGGCGTCGCCGTGCTCGGCGCTCGCGGGCCGAGCCGCGCACGCAGCGTCGCGCGCGTCGCCGACCTCGACGCTCAGGTGCGCGAAGGTCACCTCGAAGGCGTGACGGGCATCGCGCATACACGCTGGGCCACGCATGGCGCGCCGGTCACCGATAACGCGCACCCGATCTTCTCGCGCGACGCGCTGGCGTTGGTACACAACGGCATCATCGAGAACTACGAGACCTTGCGCGAAATGCTTCGTGGCAAGGGTTATGAGTTCGTGTCGCAAACTGACACCGAGGTTATTGCTCACCTGATCCATAGCCTGTATCGCGGCGACCTGTTCGCCGCGGTGCGCGAAGCCATCGCACAACTGCACGGCGCGTATGCGATCGCGGTGCAGCATAAGGACCAGCCGCATACGGTGGTCGGCGCCCGCCAGGGCTCGCCGCTCGTGGTCGGACTCGGCGACGGTGAAAACTTCCTGGCCTCGGACGCGCTCGCGCTCGCCGGCAGCACCGAGCGCTTCATCTTCCTCGAGGAAGGCGACGTGTGCGAACTGTCGCTCGATGGCGTGCGCATCGCCGATCGCCAGGGCGAGATCGCGCAACGCGAGGTGCGTCAGGTCGCGGCCTATGGCGGCGCGGTCGAACTCGGCCCGTATCGCCACTTCATGCAGAAGGAAATCTTCGAGCAGCCGCGCGCGATCACCGACACGATTCCGCAAGCCGACGCGTTCGATGCGTCGATCTTCGGCGAAGGCGCGCGCCAGGTGTTCGCGGACATCGACAGCCTGCTGATTCTCGCGTGCGGCACGAGCTACTACTCGGGACTCACCGCCAAGTACTGGCTCGAATCGGTCGCGAAGATTCCGACTCAGGTCGAGATCGCGAGCGAGTATCGCTATCGCGAGTCGGTGCCGAATCCGAAGTCGCTGGTGGTGGTGATCTCGCAGTCGGGCGAAACCGCCGACACGCTCGCGGCGCTCAAGCACGCGCAGGAACTCGGCCACCCGCACACGCTCGCGATCTGCAACGTCGGCACGAGCGCGATGGTGCGGCAGACCGAGTTGTCGTTCCTCACGCATGCGGGCCGCGAGATCGGCGTCGCGTCGACCAAGGCATTCACGACGCAGCTGGTCGCACTGTTCACGCTGGCGGCAACGCTCGCGAAGCTGCGCGGACGTTTGAGCGACGAGCAGGAAGCGAGTTATCTGAAGCAGTTGCGCCACCTGCCGGCCGCGCTGAACAGCGTGCTCGCGCTGGAGCCGCAGATCATCGCCTGGTCGGAGGAGTTTTCGCGCAAGGAACACGCATTGTTTCTCGGACGCGGCATGCATTATCCGATCGCGCTCGAAGGCGCGCTGAAGCTCAAGGAAATTTCGTATATCCACGCCGAGGCGTATCCGGCTGGCGAGCTGAAGCACGGGCCGTTGGCGCTCGTGACCGAAGCGATGCCGGTGGTGACGGTTGCGCCGAATGACGCGCTGCTCGAAAAGCTGAAGTCGAACATCCAGGAAGTGCGCGCGCGCGGCGGCGAGCTGTATGTGTTCGCCGATGCGGATACGAAGATCGTCAACGGCGAAGGGCTGCATGTGATCCGGATGCCGGAGCACTATGGCTTGCTGTCGCCGATCCTGCACGTGGTGCCGCTGCAGTTGCTCGCGTATCACACCGCGTGTGCGCGTGGCACGGATGTGGATAAGCCGCGCAATCTGGCGAAGTCGGTGACGGTGGAGTGACGACGAAGCAGAAGACGTAACGACACGGCGGCGGCGACGAACCGGGCCGCCGGCTCCCGCCAAATCAGCCGCACCGCCATTCGGTGCGGTGCGGCTGACGAAACATCCACCGCTCAAATCGGCATCTGTCGTTCCACGATGCCTCGACGTGACGACGCCACATCGACTACCCTCTGTCGACATTCCGTGGCCACGTCACCATGAAGACCTCATCTCGCAACACGCTCACCGAGAAGCTCAAGTCGCGAGTCGTACTGATCGCGCTGTTCGTCGGTTCGATGTGGGCCGTGTTCTTTCTGTCGGTTGCGTTGCCGTTCCTGCATCTGGACGAACACGGTGTCGTGCCGCGTACGTTTGGCGGCTCGCAAGGGATTCTGTTCGCACCGTGGCTGCATGCGAGCGTCGGGCATATCGCGGCCAACACGAGCGGGCTCGTCGTACTGGGCTGGCTGTGTACGTGGCCGCACATCGGGGGCTTCTGGCGCGCGACCATCGGCGCAATGCTCGGCGCCGGTCTTTGCGCGTGGCTGTTCGGCGCGCCGTATTCGGTGCATATCGGCGCGAGTGGACTGGTGTTCGGCTATGCGGGTTACCTGGTCGCACGCGGCTACTACACGCGCAATCTGGCGTCGATCCTCGTGGCTCTAGTCGTGGTCGGCAGCTACGGTCTGAGTTTGCTGTTCGGTGTGCTGCCGATCTATCCCGATGTGTCATGGCAGAGCCATATCGGCGGCGTGATCGGCGGTGTGCTCGCGGCACGCTCGGGGGCTGGGGCTGCGCGCCGGGTGCGGGCGCGCTGATGGAGACCTCGCCGTTCGTTGGAATGGACCCGGTTCGGGGCGTCCCGGCCTACAACTCCGGCCGCGCCAGATCGCTCGCGACGATGTGTTCGCCATACACCTGCGCGGCCGCGAGTGCTTCGACGCGGCTCGGATGCGGGCCGAGTTCCGGCGCGCCGTCGAACGGAAACAGCACGCGGCCGTCGGTCGTGCGCACGACCTTCAACACGCCAAAGAAGCGCCGGTAGCCGGCCATCTTCGCGCTCGCCGAAATCTCGAAGTCGTCGTCCGATGTGCCCGGGACGCTGGGAATAAACGCGGTCTTGCTCATAGCTGAAAACATCGGTTGTTCATCGAGGCGGTGCGCAACGCGATGCGCACGGCGGACGTGCATTGTCTCAAATCCGCGCGAACGATGAAGCGAGCGGCCCCCTCGCCACGCGATCGAGCGCTTCGAGCGCGATGACCCGAGCTCTCATCCGTACACGAGCAAGTTCGATTGCTACCTCGACAGAAAAGTGCAACTAACTGCACAAGAGTTGCGAGGCAAAGGCTGTTCGACGACCCCGCCGGCGGCAATTGCGCGTCCTGTCATATCCACCAGCCGGGCGTGAGCGGAGCCCATCCGCTCTTCACCGCGTTCCTCGCAACGCTGACCGACGGCTATGACCTGAAGACCGAAGCGGTCAAACAAGCGGATCCCAAAATGCGAAGAGTTCTGGTCATCCTTGATTTAAAAGACAAAAACTCTCGAATAAAGGCTCCGTAGTGCACCGCGGAGCTATAATGCGCGGATCTTTGCTTCCCTGACGTCCACCATGAGCCGGTTACTTTGTCTGATCGTGCTTTCGCTCGGCCTCGCGCAAACCGCGGCGGCCGACGAAAACACCGACCGAATATCGGCATACCTGACGCAGAAATTCGGTGTGGGCAAAGAAAAAGCTCAAAAGATCTCCGACGCGGTGCAATCCGCCGCCAACAAATACTCCCTCCCTCCGGCGCTGCTGCTCGCCATCATCTCGATCGAATCCCGTTTCAAGGAAAAGGCTCGCGGCGCCAATGGCGCGACGGGGCTGATGCAGGTCGTGCCGCAGGCGCACCGCGGGCTGCTGCGCAACGTGAAGGACCTGACCGAACCGGGTGCGAACATCGAAGCCGGTTCGGCGATCCTATACGGCTACATGCGCTCGGCGAACGGCGATCTGAATACGGCACTGAGGAGCTATGGCGGCTCGAAGGCCTATGCGCAGAAGGTGAATCTGCGCATCGAAGATTTCGCGGCGGTTGCGACGCCCGCGGACGGCGCTTCAGGAGCCGCCGGGCGGTCCGCGTCGTGCGAGGCGGATCGTTGCGCCGGTGTGAACCCGTGGGCCGACGCGTTCAGCCTACCGGCGGCGCTCACTACACCTGTGGCACCTGCGGCGAGCGGGGCTGCCGCGGCCTCAGGGTCGAGTTCGGCCGCGACAGCGGGCTCGACGCGCACGACATCGTACTAGGCGCGCCGGCGCGGCTTTTACTCCCGTTTTCGCCCGTACGTGCTGCGAAGGTCGGGCGGCGTGCATCTAGTTGATGTGCTGTGTTACATGACGTAATGGGGTTCGGGCTCCGGCTTGCACGCTTTTTACGCACATAGCGCTGCCCGCTCTACAATGCATTCCCATTCGCGCTCACGAGGCGCTTCTTGCACCTGATCATGCAGACCCCCTTCTCCCGCACCACCGCCGCGGCCCTGTTCGGGCTGCTCGCGCTCACGGCATGCAGCAGCACGCCGCAACCCAAGTTCACGCAGGAACTGTTCGAAACCGGCGCCAGCCCGTACGCGCGCAATTTTAATTCGAGTACCGGCGATAGCTGCGAAGCCGCGCGCCGCGCACTGCTGAGTCAAGGCTATCTGACGACGATGTCGCGCCCCGATACCGTCGACGGCACGAAGAATTTTCAACCGACCGGCGATTCACACGTGGTCGTCGAATTTCACGTCGTCTGCACGCCCGGCGAAGAGGCGGCCAATACCAGCATCGTTTATGTGAACGCGGTGCAGAACGGCTTCGCGTTGAAGAAGAGCGATACGTCGGCGAGCGTCGGGCTCAGCGTGCTCGGTTCGCTGTCGCTGCCGATTCGCTCGAATAGCGACGCGATGGTGAAGATCTCGAGCGAAACGATCCCGTCTGGGAAGTTCTACGACCGCTTTTTCAGGCTCGTCGATCACTACTTGCAGACCGTCGTGCGTACGCAGCCGGTGACGAGCAGCTCGATCGAAACGCGCACGCTGCCAATGCAGGTAGCCACGCCGCTCCAGCTGACGATTCCTGATCCGGTCCCCAAGCCGGTACCGGCGACGACTCCCGCTGCCGTTCAGGCGACGCCGGCAGTGTCGGGTCAGGCGACGCAGCCATCTGCGGTTCAAGCGGTCCAATCAGCGCCCGCCCCAGTGCAGATAACCGCGCCCGCACCGGTTTCGCTCACGACGCCGTCGCCATCCTCTCCGGTCCAACCAACCGACCCGATTGGCCAGGCCGCTGCGATCGAACCCGCGAGCGGCACGGCGTCTCTGGTGCCGTGACAGCGCGCAGCGGCTTTCGCATCGAGGCTGATCAAGATCCGATCAGCCTTTGATTCAGGCGCGCAGCAAGATTCACCTTATGGTGTTTACTTGATACGTATACATACGTAGTAGTAGTTAACAAGGGTTAGCCGATTCTGTGGATAAGTCGCAAATGTCCCGCCGCTTCAACATCATGCGAAACCGATAACCCTGCGGAACACGTCGGTAGAAAAACTACATAGCTGGGATAAGTTCGAACACGCGTTAACCGACCCCGGCTTTATCAAGATTTCGCGCACAGGCTGTTCGTCGTGCTATCCCGAAGTTATTCAGAGGTCGCTGTGGATAACCGCTGCCCGCACCTGCGCTTCGCGCGATGCGAAGCGCTCGCCAACGCACAGAATTTCGGCTACCGAACGCGCACATTGATGACGCGGTACGAAGATTGCGCGCCTTCTTATTGCAAGCGCAACTGTTGCTATTTCGTCAAAAACCATTTGCCCAGCGAACAATCCGGCATAGAGTTAAAGTGCTTTGTGAGGTTTCTGGTGCAGTGCGGGGGATGTATGAAACGCAGATCAGCACGACAGCTAGTCCGTCTTCTGTCGGACCTTCGACATGCGGCCCATTGCAGATCGTTGCGGGCGGCCGCAACCAATCGGATGATGGCGCTGGCAGCCGCCGAGGCTGCCGAGAACGGCGACACCACTCGCGACGACGACAGTCCCGAGTCCGCGCGCAATGCGCAGCGCGACAAGCTGTTCCGGAGCAGATCATGAGAACCGCGAGCGAACAGTCGTTGCGGTTTCTGGTCGACAAGTGGCTTTCGCCATCGCCGGCGGAGCCGGTTCACGTGACGGAGTTCAGCCGCACGCGCACCGGCGGGCGGCGTTATGTGCGGGTGGAAACTTCGTCGGAAGAGGGCGCGCGCGGTTTGTTCTTCTTTCGGCACGACGACGGCTGCTGGTGTGTGTTTCCGCCGACCGCCGATACGCCGAGCCTATTCGCTCATCCGCGCGCGGCATAGTTGGGCGAATGGGCAAGACGCCTGCCGGTGCGCGTCGCGCACCGAGCGTCGGCGTCGAATCGTTTTAACCGCTGTCAGTCACAACCCCTGCGGAGCACGCTGCCGGGCGCGTTTCCAGCCCGGCAGTACCTGACACACGATCAATCCCGCGAGCATCAGCGCACAGCCGAACAATGCGCGCGCCGTCAGCGTCTCACCGAGCACGAGCCAGCCCGCGAACGCCGCGAACACGCCTTCCATGCTGAAAATCACCGCCGCGTGCGAAGGCGCCGCATAGCGCTGCGCGACCACCTGGATCGTATACGCGACGCCCACCGATAATGCACCGCCGTACGCGATCGTCGGCGCGGCTCGCACAATTACCGCGGCGCTAACGGGCTCGACGACGAGGCCAATCGACAGACACACGAGCCCACAGGTCACGAACTGCACGAGCGCGAGCATCAGCGTGTCGTGGCGCGCCGCGAAGCGGCCGACCAGCATCATCTGTGCGGAAATCACCAGCGCCCCGGCGAGCTGATACCAGTCGCCATACAGCATCGAGAAGTGCTCGTCGACGCTCAGGAAGTACATGCCAACGGCCGCGAGCAGCGCGCCAAGCCATGTACCTAGGCCGGTCCGGTGGCGAAACAGCACGCCGAGCAGCGGCACGATCACCACATACAGCGAACTTATGAAGCCCGCGTTGGCGATCTTCGTGTACTGCAGGCCGATCTGCTGCAGCGAGATCGACACGGCCAGCACGACACCGAGCAGCCCGCCCGCGCCAAGCAGTTCGCGGGCGCCGCCAGGCGCGCGCTTCGTCAGTTCGGCGAGCGCCGGGCGGCGCACGCAGACGATCATCGTCAGCACGACGAGCCCGCCGAGCAAAAAGCGCAGGCCGGTGAACAGGAACGGGCCGATCGTATCGAGGCTCAGTCGCTGCGCGACGAACGCGGAGCCCCAGATCATCGCGGCGATCAGCATTAGCACGTTCGCGCGCAGGTGTTGGCGGGTGTCGGGATTCAAGGTTTGTTCTGTTTTGTCGTGTGGATCGGGCTGGGAAGCCGCAAGGGCGCGCCACGCGGTGCGCAGCCCGTAAGGAATCGCTCACATGATACGCGGGCCTCGCGCGCCGGGCAGGCAAAGCCCGCGAGCCGCGCGATAATCGCGCAACGGCCGCGGTCGCCGCCGTGCGGACCGCCGTGATGAGGCGACTTGCAAACCGGACCGCGACCCCTGGCTCCTTCCACGAGCAAACGAAATGGACGACAAGGACTGGATCGCGGGCGCCGCGAAGGCGCTCGCGATCATCGAAGCATTCGACGAAGAACACGCGCGCATGACGCCGACGATGGTTGCCGCGCGCGCCGGCCTGTCACGGACGGCCGCACGCCGCTATCTGCTGACGCTGCGCGAGCTCGGCTACGTCGACACCGACGGCAAGCTTTTCTGGCTCGCACCCCGCGTGCTGCGGCTCGGGCAGTCTTACCTCGATTCGGCGCGGCTGCCGCGCACGGTGCAGCCGTTCCTGCAGCGGATCACCGCGACCGTGCAGGAAACCGCGCTGGTTGCGATCCTCGACGAACACGACGTCGTGTACGTCGCGCGCAACGGCGTGAATCGGGCGATGGCGGTCGGCTTCGTGACCGGCTCGCGCGCGCCGGCGCCGTTATCGTCGGCGGGGCTCGTGCTGCTCGCGTTTCAGCCGCCCGACAGCATCGACCCGTGGCTCGCGTCGTATCCGATCAAGGTTTTTACGCCGTACACCTATTCGACGGTCGACCGGCTCAGGGAAGTGCTCGGCGAAATCCGCCGCAACGGCTACGTGGTCACCGACCAGCAGCTCGAGATCGGGGTGCGCGGCGTCGCGGTGCCGTTGCGCGACCGGCACGGTACGGTGGTCGCGGCGATCAGCGTCAGCATGCCGATCGGCGAGGAGTCGGCGAACGCCGCGCTGCACCGCGTTTTGCCGGCGCTGCAGGAGACCGCGAGCCTGCTGCGGAACCTTCTTTGAGCGCGGCGAAGCGGTCGGCGAGGCGCGCGGCAGGTGGCTTCACGGGGGAGTTGGTAGTGTCCCTGGTGCAACTTGCAGGTCGATGCAAGCACGCTGAAAGCAGGCTGTCTCCCGGAAAATACATATCGAGTTTTGCGCATGACAAACCGCCTACGCTTGGGTAATACTCTCCCGCGGGGAGCACAAGGCGCCTCGAAGTCCGGCCCGCTCTACCGTGCAGCTGTTGTATTCATTCACATTGACTAAGTCGTCTGGTTTGGGGATCAACACATGAAAAAAGTTATCGTCTCGCTCGCAGCCGCTTCGATCGCACTCGTTTCCGTTCAGGCTTTCGCACAGGCATCGGATGCCGCAGCTACGGAAGCAGCAAGCGCACCGAAGAAGCACCACATCAAGCAACTGAAGACCCACGGCAAGAAGGCACACGTTTCCGCTGCAGCTTCGGCCGCTGGCACGAACGACAAGGGCACGCAGAACTAAGCCGACGCCCGCTCGTCGGGCGTGCCATACCGCTGCACCGGGCCGCTTGCCGGTCGATGCAGCCGGCGAAGGCAGATGCGTTGCAAAAGCAAAAAGGCCAGAGCGCGAGCTCTGGCCTTTTTGCTTTTGCGGCGAATATTGCGCGCGGGAGGATCAGCCCGCGAGCCCGCGCCGGATCACTTCATCGAGCAGCCCGTTCAGGCCGTCCGGATGCGTGGCGGCGCGCGTTTTCAATTCTTCCACCAGCCCGCTATTGAGCTTGCACGCAAACGGGACGAGGCCTTGCGCCTGATCGAGCTTGCGCTGCTCGCGCCGGTCGACTTTCGGCTCCGTCGCCGCGTTCTTGCCGCCGCGGTTCGCGGCCGCCTGCTTCATCGCGTTGCCCAGTTTCAGCGCCTTGTTCTTTTCAAGGTCGGTTTTTTTCATCGCCATCGGAAAGGCCTCTGCCAAATAGATCAACCCGCATTGTACGCAAGCGCGCGACGTCAGCCGACTCGCTCCGGCGCGCTGGCGGAGACGCTGTCCATCAACGCACGCATCCTCTGCCAATGCGTGCCTTCCCAGAACACCCGTCCGCATACATCGCAGGTGACGAAGCGGCTATGCCGCTGCAGCACGCCGTGCGGCACACGCGGGCCGGCTTCCTCGCGCCCGATTCGCCGCAGCGGTGCGTTGCATACCAGGCATAGCCGGAACGGTTGCGCGCTGCGCGCGAGATCGAGCCGCTCGAACACTTCGCGTAACTGCTCGCGCGGCCGCAGCGCGCGCACATAGCAGCCATGCGTGATGTTGCGGCGTTTGAGCAGCTCGCGGTCGCGCGTTAGCACGATGCGCTGTTGCGCGGCGGCGAGCGCCTCGATATCGGCGTCGGGAAAGTGGTTGTCATACAGCGTATCGAAGCCCGCGAGCCGCAATAGCGGCGCGAGGCCGCCGAGATGCGCGTCGGCGATGAACCGCATCACGCGCAACGGACGCTCGCGCACACGCAGCAGCGGCTGGATGTCGAGCGCCTCGAACTTTGGATAGACCGCGACGCGGTCGCCGTCGGCGAGCGGATAATCGAAACCGACCGACTCGCCGTTCACGAGGATCAGCTCGACCTCGGTATGCGGCACACCGAGCACTTCGATCATGTGCTTGGTCGTCGCGTCGCGCGCGCAGACGCAGATGAACGCGCGCCGGCGCAGCGGCCGGGCGATGAAGTCGTTCAGCTCCTCGTAGAAGCGGAATGTCGCAGTGACCATGCCCGCAGTATCGCACCGCCGGGGCGGTGTGTTGTCCTGCGCGTGTCGCATGAGTGTGCTTTACTTCGGGTTCTTTAAAAGACGGAGCGATAGATGGACATCGGTTTTATCGGTCTCGGCGAGATGGGCGCCGCGATGGTTGCAAACATTCTGAAAGCCGGGCACCAGGTGCGGGTGTGGAACCGCTCGCCGGAAAAGGCGCAGCCGCTGGCCGCGCTGGGCGCGCAAGTGGTTGCGACGCCGGCTGAAGCGTTTGCGGGCGACGCCGTGTTCTCGATGCTCGCCGACGATGCCGCGCTGCGCGAAGTCATCACCGCGTCGCTCCTCGAACATGCGCCGCGTGGGCTGATCCACGCGAACATGGCGACGATTTCCGTGGCGCTCGCCGAGGAACTGGCGACCGCGCACGCGTCGCGCGGCGTGCACTATGTGGCCGCGCCGGTGCTCGGTCGGCCCGACGTCGCGGCCGCGGGCAAGCTGACCATCGTCGCGGGCGGGCCGGCCGAATCGATCGACCGGATCCAGCCGATTTTCGACGTGCTCGGCCAGAAGACCTGGCGCATCGGCTCGCTGCCGCAGCAGGCGAACGTGATGAAGCTGGCCGCGAACTTCATGCTCGGCGCGGCGATCGAGTCGCTCGGCGAAGCGGCCGCGCTCGTTACGGGCCACGGCGTCGGAATGCAGGACTTCCTCGATGTGATCACGAGCGGCCTGTTCCCGGGGCCGGTGTACTCGGGCTACGGCAAGCTGATCGCCGAGCAGCGATTCGAACCGGCGCTGTTCAAGGCGCGTCTGGGACTGAAGGACGTGCGCCTCGCCCTCGCCGCCGCCGATGCGGTGACGACGCCGATGCCGGTCGCAAGCGTGGTGCGCGACAGCCTGATCGAGGCGATCGCGCACGGCGACGGCGAGAAGGATTTCGCGGTGCTGGGCCAGGTGGCCGCGCGACGCGCCGGCCGTTGATCGTGGCCGTCGATCGCCGCACGCGAGCGATCGACCCAATGTGACCGCATGGAGTCACGCTGGGCGGCAAGGCATAATGGCCGCCCGATTTCCCTACCCCCGACCTCGATGACTCTGCATACCTGGTGGCTGTTCGTCGCCACCGTTTTCGTCGTTTCCGCGATTCCCGGTCCCAACATGCTGCTCGTGATGACGCACGGCGCCCAGCACGGTCTGCGCCGCGCGAGCGCGACGATGGCCGGCTGTCTGTCGGCGCTGGTGCTGATGCTGGCGGTATCGGCGGCGGGACTCGGCGTGTTTCTGGCGGCATGGCCGACCATGTTCAACGCACTGCGCATGATCGGCGCGGCCTACCTCGTGTATCTGGGCATCAAGGCATGGCGCGCGCCGGCCGACGAAGCCGCCGCGCAAACCGTCGACGATCTGGCGGTCAGGCCCGCGCGCTCGCGCTTCGCGCTGTTTCGCAACGGCTTTCTGGTCGCGAGCAGCAATCCGAAAGCGATTCTGTTCGCGGCCGCGCTGTTGCCGCAATTCATCGATGCCACCGAACCGAAGTTGCCGCAGTTCGGCGTGCTGCTCGCGACGTTCGCGTTGATCGAGGTCAGCTGGTATCTGGTGTATGCGGGTTTTGGTACACGCATCGGCGCGAAGCTGAAGAGCCGCAGCGTCGCGCGCATGTTCAACCGGCTGACGGGCGGTGTATTCGTGGGTTTCGGCGCGATGATGGCGCTGGTGCGGCACTGAGCACCGCGCCTGCTGGCAGACAACGGGAAACTGAAGCGTATTTGTGTGACCGTTGTATGTTTGCAACATCGAGGGTCAACCCTAATTTGCATGTTGCAACGCACCAAGCGGTTTGCTATAGTACGTCTTGTCTCCTCCATGTCTCCTCTGATATGGATTCAGCCCGCCAACCTAGGCGGGCTTTTTTTTGCCCGGAATTCGCCGCGTGTGCGCAAAGCGCCGCCGCCGCGACCGCGGAAAATCAAGCTCAGAAACTTATACGATGCGGCCACGAAGGAAGTGACCGGGTTCGCGGTATTAAAACGAAAAAGCCGGTCTTATAGACCGGCTGGCTTTTTCGTAGGCTCGCAGCGAGGCTCGTGGGTCGACTTGCTTAGCGTTTCAAACCGCTGTCTTCGGTCGCGCCGATCGCGAGATTCATGCACTGGATCGCCGCACCCGACGCGCCCTTGCCGAGATTGTCCAGACGCGCGACGGTCACGAAGCGCTCCTCATTGCCGAACACGAACAGGTCGACACGATTGGTGCCGTTGTTCGCCTGCACGTCGAAGAAACCGTTGTCGAGGTTCGCTTCGGCGTCGAACGGTGCGACGTGCACGAATGCTTCGCCTGCGTAGTACTCGGCGAACAGAGCCTGCACGTCGTGCGGTGTCGTCTTCTTCGCGAGCTGGCCCGGCGAGAAGTACGTGGTGACCGCGAGGCCCTTGTAGAAGTCGCCAACGATCGGCGTGAAGATCGGCGCCGACTTCAGGCCCGTATGCGCGGCCATTTCCGGCAGATGCTTGTGCGTGAGGCCGAGCGCGTACGGGCGCGGGCTCTTCAGCCTGTCGTTGCCGCCGGCTTCGTAGTCGGCAATCATCTTCTTGCCGCCGCCGCTGTAGCCGGTGATCGAATAGGCATGCGCGGCGAACTCGGGCGCGACGACGCCGCCTTCGACGAGCGGGCGCATCGCGAGCACGAACGCCGAGGCGTGGCAGCCCGGCACGGCGATGCGTTTGGCGGTGCGCAGCCGCTCGCGCTGCGAACGGGCCAACTCAGGCAGGCCGTAGGCCCAGTCGGGCGAGGTACGGAATGCGGTGCTCGCGTCGATCAGCACCGTGCGGTCGTTCTCGACGAGCGAAGCGGATTCGCGCGAGGCGACGTCGGGCAGACACAGGAACGTGACGTCCGATGCGTTGATGAGACGACGGCGCTCGTCCAGGTCCTTGCGCTTCGCTTCTTCGATACGCAGGATTTCGACGTCGGCGCGCTGCGACAGGTATTCAAAAATCTTCAGGCCGGTCGTGCCTTCCTGTCCGTCGACAAAAACTTTCGTGCTCATCTCACTCTCACTCGCTGGAAACGGGGCGCGACGCCGCGCCGGAACGTTATTTTAAGACGTCATCGCCGCGATCGTGCGGTGCAGCGCGAAAAAACGACGATGCGCGCGCAACGTGACATCGGCGTGACCCGTTGCGCGGCAAATGCGGGCTGATGACCGAAGATGCACTACAGATGCGGCGCGACGCCGCTTCGGGGCCGTTCAGACCGCTCTGCCATCAACCGCGCGCCGCGATCCAGCGCGCGGTGACGCCCGCGATGCGCGCGCCGAACAGGCGCGCGGTTTCGAGATCGCCCGGCGGCGGCGCTTCGTCGGGCGACGCATCAGCCGCCGATTGCGTGAGCAGGCCGGTAAAGCCGCCGACGAAGTTCAGATCGTTGCGCGTCGCGGCCTTCGTGTTCGACGGCATCATGCCGGTGCCTGCCCAGATCATGCTGTGCTGCATCGCCAGCGTGACGAAGTACTGGATCGTCGAGAACTTGTCGCCGTTCATCGTCGCCGAGTTCGTGAAGCCGGCCGCGATCTTGTCTTTCCACGCCTGCGCGAACCACGGTTTCGAGCTCGCATCGGCGAACTTCTTGAAGTCGGCCGACGGGCCGCCCATGTAGGTCGGCGCGCCGAAGATCAGCGCGTCGGCGGCGGCGAGCTCGTCCCACGAGGCGTCGTCGAGGTCGCCCACCGGCATCAACTTCGCGTGCGCGCCGGCTTCGAGCGCGCCCGCGAGCACGGCTTCGGCGACCTTCTTCGTGTGGCCGTAGCCGCTGTGGTAAACGATGACGATCTTCGACATGGACTGCTCCAGCGAGGCGACCCGGACGGTGATGGGAGACGAAACCCGATGCGGCGAGGCGGCGCGCCATGACGACCGCGCCGGCCGCCACTAGCGCCCGAAATTGACCACCAGCTTCGCGCTGCCGATCGCGGCCGTGCCGATCTCGTGATCGAACATCAACGCGGGACGCCCTTGCGCGAGACGCAGATCGGCCGAATTCAGCGCGTACACGGTGATGATATAGCGATGCGGTTTGCCGGGCGGCGGGCACGGGCCGCCATAGCCGTCCGTATCGAAGTCGTTGCGCGCTTCGACCGCGCCGAGCTTGCGCAGGAAACCGGACGAACTGGCATTCTCGGGCAGGCTGTCGACCGTGGCTGGGATGCCCGCGACCGCCCAGTGCCACCAGCCGCGCCCAGGCGCGTCCTCGTCGAACATCGTGATCGCGAAGCCGCGCGTGCCGGCCGGTGCGGCGCGCCATGAAAGCTGCGGTGAACGGTTGCCGCCCTTGCAGTCGCTCTGGTCGAACACCTGCGCATTCTGCACGGCGCCGCCCGCGCGCACGCTCGCGCTCGTCAGCGTGAACGGCTCGTCGGCGCGGGCACCGGCACTATGCGCCGCCGATAGTGCGAGCATCGCACCGACGGCGAGCGATCGATGCCACCAGGATGAAGCCAACGAAACAACCAGGCAACGCACGCGCATATGCCGGTTCTCCTGTCAGGGCGCGAGGCGCGGGTCCTCGCGATGGTCGTTGTCCTGAATTGTGCCCCAAGGTCGAATAAAGTCTAACACCAGCGCTGATTAGCTCTGCGACGCAATCTGTTCGCGTCCCGCGGAATTAGCAGATAGGAAATCAGCTATAGTAAGAGGATTATCGGGTGACCCTGGCTGTATTTATCTCGTTTAAATAGCGAGCGTCGAAAGAAGTGTTAGATGTTGTGGAGACCGGTTTATCCGTCCAGAGGAGGACGATGCAAGTTTCACTCAGGGTCGTGGTGGCAGACGATCATCCGGTTATTCTGTTTGGTGCCGAAAATGCGCTTCACAAATTTCCCGGTATGCAAGTCGTTGGGCGCGCAAGACAGTCGACTGAACTCATCAAATTGTTGCAATCCACCGGATGCGACGTGCTCGTCACCGACCTGGCCATGCCGGGCGGTCAGTACGGCGATGGCTTGCAGCTGATCGACTATTTGCGCCGCAATTTTCCGAACCTGCCCATTGTCGTGCTCACCATGCTCGAGAACGCCGCCTTACTGAAACGGCTCAAGGAGCTTGGCGTGACGTCGGTCGTGAACAAGTCGGACGATCTAAGCCATATTGCGCTTGCGGTACAGCACGTCGGCCGTCGCATGACCTATATGAGTCCGTCGGTGAAGGCGGTGCTCGAAGGGTTGCGGGTCAATTCGGCCGGCAAGCGCGACGACTCGAAGCTGTCGAGGCGCGAACTCGAAGTCGTGCGGCTGTTCGTGTCGGGTATGACGATCAAGGAAATTTCGGAGCGTTTGAATCGCAGCATCAAGACGATCAGCACGCAGAAAAATGCAGCCATGCGCAAGCTCGGAATCGATCGCGACTCTCAACTATTCCAGTATGCACAGAGCAATGGTTTGCTGAATCTGTCGTCGAACGCGGCCAGGAACATCGCGAACGAGTCCTGATATCGCGCCTCGTTTTGTCCGCCGCGTAATCGGCGAAAGGTAATCCGCAATATGCAATCGGCGATAAAAAAAGCCGCCTGTTTCGCAACAGGCGGCTTTCTTATTCAATTCGCATAAAGCGGCTACGTTTTTATTGTCACTGCTTTACCGCGATGGCTTTATTGCGGCGCAGACGTCGCACCACCATGCGCCGCGGACCATTCGGCCGGCGCGTGCAGGAATTTCTCCACTTCGTCGATTGTCTTCGTGTCGAAGTAGTTGTTTTGCTTCGCTACGCGCAGCACGTCCCACCACGTGGCGAGCGCGTGCAGATCGACGTCGATGTCTTTCAGCACCGACACGCTTTCCTTGAAGATGTTGTAGTGGAACAGCACGAAGCAGTGGTTCACCGTCGCGCCGGCGGTGCGCAGTGCGTTGATGAAGTTGATCTTGCTGCGGCTGTCGGTCGTCAGGTCTTCGACGAGCAGCACGCGCTGGCCTTCGGTCAGCAGACCTTCGATCTGCGCGTTACGGCCGAAACCCTTCGGCTTCTTGCGCACGTACTGCATCGGCACCATCAGGCGGTCGGACAGCCATGCCGCGAACGGGATACCTGCGGTTTCGCCGCCGGCGACCGCGTCGATCTGCTCATAGCCGACGTCGCGCAGGATCGTCGCTTCGGCCATTTCCATCAGGCCGCGGCGAACGCGCGGATACGAGATCAGCTTGCGGCAGTCGATGTACACCGGGCTCGCCCAGCCGGACGTGAAAATATACGGTTTCTCCGCGTTGAAATGCACTGCTTGCACTTCGAGCAGCATTTTGGCGGTGGTGTCGGAGATCGTCTGGCGATCGAAGCCTGTCATGGGCGGATCCTTCGGAGTGAGCGGGGGAGAAGCGGGCGCCGGGCCCGGTGGCGCAGCAAGCGGGGTATGCCGCGCCATGCTGGGCGGGATACGCGGCCGGGGGAAGAGCAAGGACCGGCTTTTGCTGCGCGCGTGGGCCGTTATTTTACCTGAAATGGGTCCCACCGAGGAGGCCGTCGTACGCGCCGCCGCCCCCGGTGGGCGCTTCGGCGCGCGCATCGTCTTGTGACCGGCTGAGGCCGCCTTTACACTCACGCGACTTTCCCGGGTGGCAACCCACGCAGCCGCCTCCAGACCAACGGAATGCTTTCAATGAACGCCGCTCCATCCGCCTCAGCCTCCGCCACCGAAACCCGTTTTGCCGTCAAGCCGGGCCATGCGGGCCGCGCACTGCTCGCGTCGGTGCTGGGCTACGCGATGGACGGCTTCGATCTGCTGATCCTCGGCTTCATGCTGCCGGTGATCGCCGCCGACCTGCATCTGAGCTCGTCGCAGGCCGGCGCGCTGGTTACATGGACGCTGATCGGCGCAGTCGCGGGCGGCGTGCTGTTCGGCGTGCTCAGCGATTATTTCGGCCGCGTGCGCATGCTGACGTGGACGATCCTGATCTTCGCGGTGTTCACCGGCCTGTGCGCGCTCGCGCAGGGCTATACGGACCTGCTGGTCTACCGGACCATCGCCGGCATCGGGCTGGGCGGCGAATTCGGCATCGGCATGACGCTGGTCGCCGAAGCGTGGCCGGCGTCGCAGCGGGCGCGGGTGTCGTCGTATGTCGGTCTTGGCTGGCAGCTCGGCGTGCTGGCGGCCGCGTTGCTGACGCCGCTCCTGCTGCCGGTGATCGGCTGGCGCGGCATGTTCGCGCTCGGGCTGTTGCCGGCGGTCGTGTCGTTCTTCGTGCGGCGCCGCGTCGAGGAGCCGGCGCTTTTCAACCAACGCGTCGCGCGCGGCATGCGCAAGCTGCCGCTGAAACTGCTGTTCGTCGATGCACGCACGACGCGCGCGAGCCTCGGCGTCATGATCCTGTGCTCGGTGCAGAACTTCGGCTATTACGGGCTGATGATCTGGCTGCCGAGCTATCTGTCGAAGACCTTCGGCTATTCGCTGACCAAATCGGGGCTATGGACCGCCGCGACGATTCTCGGCATGGCGGCCGGCATCTGGCTATTCGGCATCGCCGCCGACCGCTTCGGCCGCAAGCCGACGTTCCTGTTCTACCAGGCGGGCGCAGTCGTGATGGTATTCGTATATGCGCAACTGACGACGCCGATGGCGTTGCTGATCGGCGGCGCGGCGATGGGGGTGTTCGTGAACGGCATGCTCGGCGGCTATGGCGCGCTCATTTCGGAGCTCTATCCAACCGATGCGCGCGCCACCGCGCAAAACGTGCTGTTCAACGCCGGCCGCGCGGTGGGAGGCTTTGGGCCGGTCGTGGTGGGCGCGCTGGCGGCGCGCTACTCGTTTGGCGCGGCGCTCGCGCTGCTCGCGTCGATTTACCTGCTCGACATCTTCGCGACACTATTTCTGATCCCTGAGCGACGCGGCGCCGAGCTCGATTAAGCGTGCCGCCGCCACATGGCGGAAAAACGCTCCCAGGTGCAGCGACTCTGCATTTATAGCGGCTGTTTCGCCAATGGCCAGTTCTGTTAACCACTCAGTGCATCGACACTTCCGGGGTGTACACTGATCGACCCGCGAAGCACTCCGCATCGTCCCGTCTTCGTCGAGGTAAGTCATCGCGCCTTGCCGGGCGCGTGCGAAAACCGCCTCGGTCGGCTATCCATTCGACAGATGAAAACGCCGCAACGGTGTGGGGCGCCGGGCCCAATCACTTACGTCTCGCAGGCCTAGAAATGGACGAACAACTCAAGCAAAGCGCTCTCGCATATCACCAGAATCCGAAACCTGGCAAGATTTCGGTGACGCCCACCAAGCCGCTGTCGAACCAGCTGGATTTGTCGCTCGCGTATTCGCCGGGCGTGGCTGCAGCCTGTATGGCGATTCACGAGGAACCGCTCGACGCGCAGAAGTACACGTCGCGCGGCAACCTGGTGGGCGTGATCACGAACGGTACAGCGGTGCTCGGCCTCGGCAATATCGGCCCGCTCGCCGCGAAGCCGGTGATGGAAGGCAAGGGGTGTCTGTTCAAGAAGTTCGCCGGCATCGACGTGTTCGACATCGAGCTCTCCGAATCCGATCCGGACAAGCTCGTCGAGGCGATCGCGATGCTCGAGCCCACGCTCGGCGGCATCAACCTCGAGGACATCAAGGCGCCCGAGTGCTTCTACATCGAGAAGAAGCTGCGCGAACGTATGAAGATTCCGGTCTTCCACGACGATCAGCACGGCACCGCGATCATCGCGTCGGCGGCGATCCTGAACGGCCTCAAAGTGGTCGGCAAGACGCTCGACGAAGTGAAGCTGGTCTGTTCTGGCGCGGGCGCCGCCGCCATTGCGTGCCTGGATCTGCTCGTCAATCTTGGTCTGTCGAAGAAGAACATTATCGTCGCCGACTCGAAGGGCGTGATCTACGAAGGGCGCGGCAACCTCGATCCGTCGAAGGAACGCTATGCGGCGCACACGGAAGCGCGCTCGCTCGCCGACGCGATCCGTGGCGCCGACGTGTTCCTCGGCTGCTCGAGCGCCGGCGTGCTGAAGCCGGAGATGGTCGCCGAAATGGGCTCGCAGCCGCTGATTCTCGCGCTCGCGAACCCCGAGCCGGAGATCCGTCCGGAAGAAGCGCGCAAGGTCCGCCCGGACTGCATCATCGCGACCGGCCGTTCGGATTATCCGAACCAGGTCAACAACGTGCTGTGCTTCCCATTCATCTTCCGCGGCGCGCTCGACGTCGGCGCGACGACGATCACCGAAGAAATGAAGCTCGCGTGCGTGCGCGCGATCGCCGAACTGGCCGAGGAAACCGACCAGGGCGATGAGGTCGCGAAGGCCTACGAAGGCCACTCGCTCGAATTCGGTCCCGAATACCTGATTCCGAAGCCATTCGATCCGCGTCTGATCATCAAGATCGCGCCGGCCGTCGCGCAGGCCGCGATGGATTCGGGCGTCGCGACCCGTCCGATCCAGGACATGGACGCGTACCGCGAACAGCTCGGCGCGACCGTCTATCGCTCGGGCATGGTGATGCGGCCGGTTTTCGCGGCGGCGAAGGCGGCACCGGCGCGCATCGTGTTCGCGGAAGGCGAAGACGAGCGCGTGCTGCGCGCCGCGCAGTTCGTGCTGCTCGAAAAGATCGCGAAGCCGATCCTGGTCGGCCGTCCGTCGGTGATCGAGATGCGTCTGAAGAAGATGGGCTCGAAGCTCAAGTGCGGCGAAGACGTCGAAATCGTCGATCCGGAAGACGATCCGCGCTATCACAAGAGCTGGCAGGCGTATCACGAAATCGGCGCGCGCGAAGGCGTGACGCCCGACGTCGCGAAGGCGGCGATGCGCAAGTTCAACACGCTGATCGGCGCGATCCTCGTGCATCTCGGGGATGCGGACGGCATGATCTGCGGCATGATCGGCCAGTACCACACGCACCTGAACTTCATCGAGCAGGTGCTCGGCAAGGCCGACAACGTCGATAACTTCGCCGCGATGAACCTGCTGATGCTGCCGGGCCGCAACCTGTTCATCTGCGACACGTACGTGAACGAAGTGCCGACCGCCGAGCAGCTCGCCGACATGACGATGCTCGCCGCGCGCGAAATCGAGAAGTTCGGCATCACGCCGAAGGTCGCGCTGCTGTCGAACTCGAACTTTGGCAGCGCGCCGTCGTCGTCGTCGCAGCGTATGGCTGCCGCGCGCAAGCTGATCACGCAACGCGCGCCGTCGCTCGAAATCGACGGTGAAATGCACGGCGACGCGGCGCTGTCGGAGACCATCCGCAAGGCCGCGTTCCCGGGCACGACGCTCGCCGGCGAAGCGAACCTGCTGATCATGCCGAACGTCGAAGCGGCGAACATCGCGTACAACCTGCTGAAGGTGGTGGGCGGCGAGGGCGTGACGGTCGGCCCGTTCCTGCTCGGCGCGGAAAAGCCGGTGCATATCCTGACGCCGGCCGCGACCGTGCGCCGGATCATCAACATGACGGCGGTCGCTTCGGCTAACGCGCGCAAGTCGGTGAACGCGAAGTAACGTGCATCGCGCGGGGTTGAAGCGGGGGCGGCAGTAACGCGCGCGCGACGCCTTCGGTAAAGGCGCTACGGAATTGCGGTTCCGTGGCGCTTTTTTTGCGTCCGAAAAAAAGCGGCGGTCCGTGAAGACCGCCGCTTTTCAGTTCAACTGCCAGAGTCGATCAGGCCGCGTGCTGCGTCGTCTTGCCTGCATCGGACGAACGCCAACGCGTGAGCAGCTCGTTCCACTTGATGCGCACGCCTTTCAGGTTGTTCTCCTTCACGTGCCCATAACCGCGGATGCCGTCGGGCAGGTTCGCGAGCTCGACCGCGAGATCGCGCTTCTGCGAAGTCAGCCCGCCGATCAATTCACGCACCAATGCCTCGTATTCGCCGATCAGCGCGCGCTCGGTGCGTCGCTCCTCGGTGTTGCCGAACACGTCGAGCGCGGTGCCGCGCAGGAACTTGAGCTTTGCGAGCACGTGCATCGCGCGGAACATCCACGGACCGTACTTCTTCTTCACCAGATGGCCGTGCGCGTCCTTCTTCGATAGCGTCGGCGGCGCGAGATGCAGATGCAGCTTCCAGTCGCCTTCGAACGTCGCGTTCAGCTTCTCGATGAACGCCGGGTCGCTGTACAGACGCGCGACTTCGTATTCGTCCTTGTACGCCATCAGCTTGTGCAGGTTCTTGGCGACCGCTTCGGTCAGCGGCATATGGCCGTCGGCGGAATCGAGCGCTTCTTCCGCGACCCGCACCTGCGACACCAGCGCGCGATAACGGTCCGCATACGCACGGTTCTGCCACGCGGTCAGATAGTCGGCGCGCTTGTCGATCAGCGTGTCGAGCGCCTTCGGCGTATGCAGTGCGATGATCTTGCCGCTTGCGTTGTCGGTCGTCTCTCCGCGTCCCTGCGATTGCGCGAGCTTGCGTACCGCGGCCAGATCGTGCGCGGCACGCCGGCCCCATTGGAACGCGGCGCGGTTTTTCTCCACCTGCACGTTGTTCAGCTCGATCGCGCGAATCAGCGACTCGTGCGTGAGCGGCACCCAGCCGCGCTGCCACGCGTAGCCGAGCACGAACGGGTTCGTGTAGATCGCGTCGCCGAGGAGAGCGACGGCAAAGTGATTCGCGTCGACGGCCGAGACGTTGTCGTCCCCCGCTGCGGCACGCACGTCGGCTTCGGTGCTGCTGCCGGGGAAGCGCCAATTCGGATTCTTGATCAGCTCGGCGGTCGGCGTGTGCGCGCTGTTCAGCACCACGCGCGTGCGATCCGTGTGCATCCGCGACACGCACTCGTCGCTGGCGGTCACGATCGCGTCGCAGCCGATCACGAGGCTCGCTTCGCCCATCGCGATGCGAGTCGCATGGATGTCGGCCGGCTGGTTCGCGATCTGCACGTGGCTCATCACGGCGCCGCCTTTCTGCGCGAGGCCGGTGACGTCGAGCACGGTGACACCCTTGTTCTCGAGATGCGCGGCCATGCCGAGCAGCGCGCCGATCGTGACGACGCCGGTGCCGCCGACGCCCGTCACCAGCACGCCGTACGGACGCTCGATGGACGGCAGCTCGGGGTCCGGCACCGGCGGCATTTCGGCGCCGGCGCCCGACGCCGCCTTCGGCTTGCGCAACTGGCCGCCTTCAACGGAGACGAAGCTCGGGCAGAAGCCGTTCACGCACGAGAAGTCCTTGTTGCAGGTCGACTGGTTGATCTGGCGCTTCGTGCCGTACTCGGTGTCGAGCGGTTCGACCGACAGGCAGTTCGACTTCACCGAGCAGTCGCCGCAGCCCTCGCACACCGCCTCGTTGATCACGACGCGCCGTGCCGGATCGGGATACGCGCCGCGCTTCCGGCGACGGCGCTTTTCGGTCGCGCAGGTCTGGTCGTAGATCAGGATCGTGGTGCCGGGAATCTCGCGCAACTGGCGCTGCACGTCGTCGAGCTGGTCGCGGTGATGAATGTCGACGCCGGGCGCGAGGCCGACGTTCGCCGAGTACTTCTCCGGCTCATCGGTGACGATGACGATCTTCGTCGCGCCTTCGGCGGCGAGCTGGTGCGTGATCTGCGGCACGGTCAGCACGCCGTCGACCGGCTGGCCGCCCGTCATCGCGACCGCGTCGTTGTACAGCAGCTTGTAGGTGATGTTCGCCTTCGACGCGATCGCCGCGCGAATCGCGAGCAGCCCCGAGTGGAAGTAGGTGCCGTCGCCGAGATTGGCGAACACGTGCTTGTCGTTCGTGAACGGCGCCTGGCCGATCCACGCGACGCCTTCGCCGCCCATCTGGCTGAACGTGCTGGTGCTGCGGTCCATCCAGACCGTCATGTAATGACAGCCGATGCCGGCCATCGCGCGCGAGCCTTCCGGCACATTGGTCGACGTATTGTGCGGGCAGCCCGAGCAGAACCACGGCTTGCGCTCGACTTCGACGCGCGGCCGCGCGAGCGCTTTTTCCTTCGCCTCGATCACCGCGATGCGCGCGGCGATCCGGGCGCGCACGTCCGACGGCAGATCGAACTTGTCCAGCCGCGTGGCGATTGCCTTCGCGATGATCGCGGGCGACAGCTCGTAGTGCGCCGGCAGCAGCCAGTTGCCCATCGGCACTGACCATTCGCCGCCCGCGCCGTCTTTTTCGTCGAACTTGCCGAACACGCGCGGGCGCTGCGCGTCGGGCCAGTTGTACAGCTCTTCCTTGATCGCGTATTCGAGGATCTGGCGCTTTTCCTCGACCACGAGAATTTCGTCGAGACCGCGCGCGAAGGCCTGCGCGCCTTGCGCTTCGAGCGGCCACACGCAGCCGACCTTGTACAACCGGATGCCGATGCGCGAGCAGGTTTCGTCGTCGAGGCCGAGGTCGGTCAGTGCCTGACGCACGTCGAGATAGGCTTTGCCGCCGGTCATGATGCCGAAGCGCGCATGCGGTGAATCGATTTCGACGCGGTCGAGTTTGTTCGCGCGCACGTAGGCGAGGCCCGCGTACCACTTGTAGTCGAGCAGACGCGCTTCCTGCACGAGCGGCGGATCGGGCCAGCGGATGTTCAGCCCGCCGTCGGGCATCACGAAGTCTTCCGGCAGGATGATGCTGGTGCGGTGCGGGTCAATATCGACCGATGCGGACGATTCGACCACGTCGGTCACGCACTTCATCGCGACCCAGAGGCCCGAGTAGCGGCTCATCGCCCAGCCGTGCAGACCGAAGTCCAGATATTCCTGCACGTTCGACGGAAACAGCACCGGCAGCCCGCACGCCTTGAAGATATGTTCGGACTGGTGCGCGAGTGTCGAGGATTTGGCCGCGTGATCATCGCCGGCGAGCACCAGAACGCCGCCGTGCCGCGACGAGCCGGCCGAGTTGCCGTGCTTGAAGACGTCACCGGAGCGGTCGACGCCGGGGCCCTTGCCGTACCACATCGAGAACACGCCGTCGTATTTGGCGCTCGGGTACAGGTTGACCTGCTGCGAACCCCACACGGCGGTGGCCGCGAGGTCTTCGTTGACACCGGGCTGGAACACGACCTGATGCGCTGACAGATGCTTTTTGGCTTTCCACAGCGACTGGTCGAGTCCGCCGAGCGGGGACCCGCGGTAGCCGGAGATGAAGCCGGCCGTATTGAGGCCAGCGGCGCGGTCGCGTTCCTGCTGCAGCATCGGCAGACGCACCAGCGCCTGGATGCCGCTCATGTAAGCGCGGCCGCGATCGAGGGTGTATTTGTCGTCGAGCGTGACGGAAGACAACGCGGCTTCGAGCGAGGCTCGCTGACCTGCGTCTAGCGGGGCATTCATTATGTGTACTCCTCCACTTCAGCTTGGGATCACCAAAACTTTTCTGGCCCCCGGCATCTCGTGAATGCTGGGGCCGGGGTCGTCATATTGACGGGTTTCAAGCGATGGTAGCACTGGTGGAAACCCGCCGCAGCGGATCAGAAATCGCCCGCGCCGAGTCTGATTTCAGATGGTTCCGCTGCAAGTTGGCCACGCGGTGTCAGCAGTTGGCGCGGATTTTCCGCGGAATCGAGTTGGGTTGTGCTTGCGCATGTAACAAGCTGTAAAACCTACAAATGTGCGGAACCGCAGTGAAAACCACTGTCTAATCCCCGGACCTGCGAGCGATGCCGATCGCTGCGCATTTTGCGCAGCTTCTGGACAGCAGGGCAGTTAGAAAAGGAGTACGCATGAACACAAGAAACATCCAGACGTTCCTGATGGTTTCCGCCGCATTCTTCGCGATGAGCACGCCGATGCACTCGAATCCGGGCACTACGGGGGCGCTGTCGAACGCGATGATTCGCACGGCGCAGGTAGCGCCGGCGCAGGTCGGAACGATCGACGGTGCGACCGGCAGCAATGAGTACAGGCAGAATTCATGACGCGCCACATCGCGCGCGTCTTGTGACAACCGGCCGCCGTTTCGAAGAGAGCGGCGGCGTGCAACGTGAAAGGGCGAGGATCCTGCGATCCTCGCCCTTTTTTCTTCTGCGCGCCGATCAGGCGCGAGTCACCGCGATCAGGTCTTGTCCTGCACGACGCCGCGGCGAATCTGGTCGAGCTCGATCGATTCGAACAGCGCCTTGAAGTTGCCCTCGCCGAAGCCCTGATTGCCCTTGCGCTGGATGATCTCGAAGAAGATCGGGCCGATCTGGTTTTCGGTGAAGATCTGCAGCAGCAGATCGTCCGGCGCGCCGTCGATCAGAATCTTGCGCTTGCGCAGTTCCTCGAGCGGCTCGCCATGATTCGGCACGCGCCGGTCGACGAGTTCGTAGTATGTGTCGATCGTGTCGAGCAGCGAAATGTTCGACGCGCGCAGGCCGTCGACGGTGCGGTAGATGTCGCTGGTGCCGAGCGCGATGTGCTGGATGCCTTCGCCGTGGTACGCGTCCAGATATTCCTGGATCTGACCGGCTGTGTCCGAGCCCTCCTCGTTGATCGGAATGCGGATCTTGCCGCACGGCGAAGTCATCGCCTTCGACTTCACGCCCGTCACCTTGCCCTCGATGTCGAAGTAGCGCACCTCGCGGAAGTTGAACAGGCGCTCGTAGAACTCGGCCCATTCCTGCATGCGGCCGCGATGCACGTTGTGCGTCAGGTGATCGATATAGGTCAGGCCATGGCCGACCGGATTGGGGTTCGCGCCGGGAAGCGGTTCGAAGTCGACGTCATAAATGTCGATGTCACCGATGCTGTTCGGCGCCGCGCCGTTCTTGCCGCGCCAGCGGTCGACGAAATAGATCAGCGAATCGCCTATGCCTTTGATCGCCGGGATGTTCAGCTCCATCGGGCCGGTCTTGTTGTCGAATCCCCACGCGCCTTTTTCGAGCGCCTGGCTGTAGGCCTTCGCGGCGTCCTGCACGCGAAACGCAATCGCGCAGATCGACGGGCCATGCAAGCGCGCGAAGCGCTGCGCGAACGAATGCTTCTCCGCGTTGACGATGAAATTGATGTCGCCCTGACGATACAGCGTCACGTCCTTGTGACGATGTCGCGCGACGGCGGTGAAACCCATCCGTTCGAACAGTTTGCCAAGCGCTTTCGGGTCCGGCGCCGTGTATTCGATGAATTCGAAGCCGTCGGTGCCGACCGGATTTTCCCAAGTAGAAACCTGCATTGTCTGTCTCCAATCCCATGCAAGGGGTTGCCGAGGCGCGCTGGCGGTGAGCGCGCGGGACGGTCGGCTGAGCGCGACCGGATAGGGCAAGTGTAGAACTGTGATGGGGGCAAGAACTTGCGAACTTAATCGCGCGTCGCTATTCTCGAGCTACTTTATGGCTCGATTCGGGCGAGACGTGGCAGAACATGGCTAATAGCGAGATAGATGCGATCGATCGACGCATTCTGGCGATCCTTCAGGAAAATGGCCGGCTGTCGAATCAGGAGATAGCGGAGCGGATCAATCTGTCGCCGAGTCCGTGCCTGCGGCGGATTCGCCGGCTCGAGGAAAGCGGCGTGATTCGCGGCTACGTCGCGCTACTCGACGCGCAGCGTCTCGGACTCGACCTGCTTGCATATGTCAACGTGCGGCTGGAGAAGGGCGGCGGTCGCGCGTTCAGTCCGCATGGCGATGCCACCCACGCCGATCTGTTCGGCGCGGCCGTGCAGACGTGGCCCGAAGTGGTCGCGTGTCACGCGATGACGGGGGAGATGGATTACCTGCTGCGCGTCCAGGTTGAGGACATGGCGCACTTTTCGCGCTTCGTGCAGGATCAATTGCTGCGGCATCCATCGGTGATCGATGTGAAATCGAGCTTTTCGCTCGAAAAAATCAAGGAAACGACGGCGCTGCCCATTTTGTAGGCTTCACGCGTCACGCCCTGCGCATGGCGTTGATTTGGTACAGATAGAAAAAAGGGCGACCTTGCGGCCGCCCCAGTCTCATTTCCCCGTAGCGATTATTCAGGCAGCGACAGCCACCGGCATGAACGACTCGAACAGTCGCGATGCCTGGCGCGCGTGGCGCTTGAGTGCGTAGTCGAACACGGCGGCCTGCTCCTGCAGCATTTCCGCGAGGATGCTCGACTGATCTGCCGGCGACAGCGTCAGATAGGCGTCGGCTTCGCCGTACGCGTATTCGATCTTCATGCCGGCCTTTTTGGCGATGTGCATCATGGTCGAGTTGCGCGCCAGGCAGTGGATGTACAGCGTCGTCACATGCGTGTTGCGGCTGCGGATCGCGGCGCGCTCGAACAGCTTCGAGCCGATACCGATGCCACGCGCGCTTTCGAGCACCGAGACGCCGAATTCGGCGGTGCGCTTGTTGCCTTCGGCCGGCAGGTAGGCCAGATGGCCGACGCCGCTCAGTTCCAGCTTGCTGTTGAACACGCCGAACACGGTGTCGCGCGTGAAGTCGATCGTGCGCACGTAGTTTTCGATCACGTGGTTCGGCACAACCTGGCCGAAGCGCAGCAGTCGGTCTTCTTCGTCGAGCGCGAGGAAGTGCGTGAGCAGGCGTTCGCGATCGACCGCGGTGAGTTCTCGGACCAGAACGTGCGCGCGTCCAGCAGACAGCGACGCGCGGTCGTTCGGTGCGATCGGCTCGGTGGTGCGAAGGCTCAGCGTGTTCATGGTCGGGTTCTCCTTTTAATCAGGCGGTGTTGTGCACCGCAAAACCGATTTTAGCGGAAACCCAAGCCATTCACTAGGGAAAACCCGTATCAAAAACTGAGGCGATTACCTAGACCGCTGGAGCCCTAAATTTACTCAATTGATTTTTAAAGGAAATGCAAAATGAACGCACGTTCGGGACACGATGCCGCATGCATCCCGGAGCTGACATATTTCGTATGAATGTTGTTGCTTTGCATCATCCAAGGCGCCGGCTCGGACCGTCGTCTCACTTGACCGGCGCGGTGCCGAGACCATGCTCGACCATGCCGACCACCTGTTCGGCGAACTCGCTATAACCCATGCGGCCGTCCGGCTTGAGCCACGTGAAGGTCCAGTTGATCATGCCGAACACCATCATCGTCAGCGCGGTCTGGTTGTCGCGCGTCGCTCGTTCGGGGTAGGCGCGCGCGAGCTGCCGCGCGAACGCGGCGACCACGTCGCGCTGGCGGTTCAGGATGATCTCGCGCTGCGAATCGACCAGATACTTGACATCGTTCAACAGCGCGACGTGCCGGCTGTGCGACGTCTCATACTCGGACAGGAACGCGCGGATCAGCTCCGCGAAGGTTTCGCGCTCGCTCAGTTCGCGCCGCTGGCTCGACCCTTCCACTTCGGCGATGATCAGCATCAGCCGCTTCGTGTAGCGATCGAGCAGGTCGAACAGGATCGCTTCCTTGCTCTCGTAATAGTGATAGAGGCGCGCCTTCGAGGTGCCGCTCGCCGCGGCGAGATCGGCCATCGACGTGCTTGGGTAGCTGGTCTGCGCAAACTTCGCGGCGGCCAGTTCGAGAATCTGCTCGCGCTGGGTTTCGTGGTCGGGGGCTCGGGTGCGGGCCATAGTTGTCTGTTTTATCTTATTGGGGTGAGCTGGAAGCGGACGCCGCGCGCAGTTCGAGCGAGCGCCATTCGTTCGCGTCGCCACGCAGGTCGATGCGTCGTTGCGTCGCGAGTTCGCGCATGCGCCACAGCACGATGCTGTCGCTGGCGAGAAACCACAGTTCGGCGGTCATAACATAGGCGGCGACGCGCGCGGCGGGCTGCCAGTCGTCGCTTGCGCGTTCGAGGATCAGCGTGTCGAGTTCGGCAAAGCTGCCGCTCGTGAAGGTATTGTCACGCCAGCACCGCGTCTCGCCGTTCGCCTGCTTGACCTCCTGCCATTCGAGCGCGAGCCGGCTGATGCGCAGCACGGAAATCGGCGCGGCGTCCGGCAGATGTGCCTGCAATACGTCCGGCGCAAACATGCCGACCGATGTCGCGCGGTCCTTGCGCGTATGCGCCCACGCTTGCGGATCGGCGAGGTCGGCGATCGACAGACGCACTTCGTTCAAACGCTGCGGGCTGTTGCGCACCAGGTAGCAGACACGGCGCAGCATCAGCTGATCGGACGCGCTTTCGGCGTGCCACACAACGAGATTCGCGGTGTCGTTCGAGAGGCCGTCGAGCACTGCGGCCTGTTCGCGGAACTCGCGCACGAAGTCGCGTCGCGGGTCGGCGTTGACGCGTTCCCAGAAGTCGGCCCGCACGTACGGAGCGTCGTCGACGCCGCGTAGCGGGCCGACCGCCAGATCGTCGCGCAACGGCTGCACGCGGTCGTCGCGGCCCGCCTGGGCCAGCGCGGTACGCAGCGACTCGGCGGCGACGTCGCCGTTGGTGAGATGAATCGTGCTCATGGGCAAGGGCTTGCTGTGACGCTTGCAGCTGTAACAAAAAAAGGCCGCTCGCCGACTGGAAACCGATGTCCCGATCGATGAGCGGCCCCTAGTGTAAGCGGATCGCGAAACGGCCGAAAGCGGCGCCGGCCGTTACACGAAGCGAGTCCACACCCTGGCCACGAAAGCTCCAGGCTCAACGTTCGTCGTAACTGACGACAACCTTCTCGCTCACCGGATGACACTGACACGTCAGCACGAACCCGTCGCGGACCTCGTGTTCTTCGAGCGTGTAGTTCTTTTCCATCTTCACTTCGCCTTCGAGCACCTTCGCGCGGCACGTGCAGCACACGCCGCCCTTGCACGCGTACGGCAGCGCGAGACCGGCGCGCAGCCCGACGTCGAGCACGCTCACCCCCTGATACGGCAGGCGCAGCCTGCGCCGCTTGCCGTCGAGCACGATCTCGAGGTCGGCAGCCGGGGTGTCCGCGGTGATCTCGACGGGCGGCACCCCCGCCTGCGGCAGCGGCGTGCCGAAGCGCT
>NZ_JBFRCK010000035.1:0-82439 GCF_040965775.1 Paraburkholderia sp. BR10954 | reverse complement strand
TGGGCTGGAATCACGGCACCGACCTCTACACGCTGATGGACGCCGCCGACGACATCGTGCGTCCGCTGCAGGACCGGCCGGTGCGCGTGGACCGCGAAACGCTCGCGCTCGGCTATGCGGGCGTGTACTCGAGCTTCCTGCGTCATTCGGAAGTGGCCGCGAAGAAATACGGCCTGAAGACCGTCGACATTCTGGTCGAGCTGGGCAAGCGCCGCATGGTCGGCGGCCAGGAAGACATGATCGTCGATGTCGCGCTCGACTTGAAGCAGGCACGCCAGGCTTGAAGCGCGCGGACTAGCAGCCTCATTGAAGCCGCACAAAAGATCGATCAAGTAAACTATCTGGAGACTGGAATGAAAAAACATTCCATTGCAATTCTTTTTGGATTCCTGCCTGTCGGATACGCGTTCGCCCAGAGCAACGTCACGCTGTACGGCCTGATTGACGGGGGCGTCTCCTATGTGACGAACCAGGGGGGGCATTCGGTCACGAAGTTTGACGACGGCATCTATACGCCGAACCTGTTCGGCTTGCAGGGCGCCGAAGATATCGGCGGTGGAAACAAGGTCATTTTCAAGTTGGAGAACCAGTTTCAGCTCGGTACGGGCGCGACGGTGCAGCCTGGCATCTTCGGGCGGAATGCTTACGTCGGTCTGGATAGTGCCAGCTTCGGCAAGCTGACTTTCGGCAATGTCTTCGATTTCATGACGACGTCGCTGACCGAGACGGGCAATGCTCCTGCCGTGTTCACTGGCGGCTTGTACAACTTCGCGGCCGGCCCGTTCCAGAAACTGAACATTCCGCAAAACCCAACCGGCTGGTTCGACTGGAGCCGCATGAGCGGCATCCCGGCGGCCAATTCGATCAAGTATCAATCACCGGTGTTTGCGGGCTTGTCCGCTGGGGCAATGTATTCGCTCGGCGGAGTGGCTGGTTCGTTCGGGTCGAATTCAACCATGAGCTTCGGGTTGAATTACGGTGCCGGTCCATTCGGAGTCGGCGCCGCCTACACGAAAGCGAAATATCCCGGCTCCAGCAACGGCTCGCCGCAGATTCCAATCACGAACTGGGGTTTCGGCGCTCACTATGTAATCGGACCCGTCTACACGGTCGCGAACATCACGAGCGTGCGCAACTCGTTCAACGGCGCTGCGGCCTTTGCCGCACAAGTCGGCGCCAGTTGGCAGATCACTCCCGCGTGGTCGTTCGGTGGGAACTATATGTACCTGAAAGGTAACGAGGAACTCAACAACAACCACGCGCATCAGCTTGGTGCAACGCTGAACTATTCGCTCTCCAAGCGGAGCATGGTTTATGCGGAGGGCGTTTATCAGAAGGCGAGCGCAGGTTCGCAGGCTGCCATCAACGGCATCATGGGTCCCAACGGATCGTCTAGCACGACGTCGCAAGCCATTGCACGAGTTGGCCTTCGCACCGCGTTCTGATATCCGGCTGTTCCGGGCTGGACGTGGCGATCAGCAACGCTTGCGGGCGGTGACTCCGCAGCGTCGTAACCGCTTTCAACTCGATGCTGCTCGCCACACTGCACGACGCCTGCTACTACGCCGACGATTACTCTGCCAGTTTCAAACGCATTGCCGATTGAATCAGGACGGGTATTCATAGGTGTCTGATCACACTGCCGGCCAGCTTGCGCAGTTCGTCGAACTGCGTGGCGAGTTCGAGGCACAGCATGAACGCCAGCGATGCTGACGGTCCCGGGTAACGCTCCATCCAACGCAGCGCCGGAGTAGCGTAGCGCACGCGAATCGCATCTCGCGTCATTAAATAGGTAATTCCGGCGCCGATGAGCGCGCCCACCAGCAAGTCGGACGGATAGTGAAAGCCGAGATAGGCGCGCGGCACGCAAATGACCAGCACCGCATAGATAAGCACCAGCACACCGATGGCCCGCCACACGAGGAAGATGCCAGTCGCGATCGCCATCCATAGCATTGCGTGATCGCTTGGGAAGGAACTCCATGTCGACAACTGTGCGTCGTCGATGACGTGACCCGCGAAGCGCAGATGCAACTCGCTGCTAAAGACGGGACGCACTCGGAACGGTAACCAGTGAGTCAGCAGCCTCCCGGCGAAGAGCGCCAGGAGGCCGCCGAGAAGCGTTGCGAGCACCATTTCCCGCCGCCATTCGCGGCGATCGCCACGCTGAAACCACATCCACCACAGCAACGGTATGAGAACGAGCCCTTTGAACGTGTAGAGGTCCGCAATGACCTCTATGGTTTGGGTCGTGAGATTCCCGAAGTGGACGTTGGATAGATATGTTTCGATAGATGAATCGATGCTGTTCATTGTCTTGTAAGAATATCGATCTGGTCCCATCGGAAATCAGCACGGTCCATTGGATGTGCCACATTTCACGACGCTTACTTTCACCGACAACTTCTACTGCACAATTTCATCGCAAACTGATGAGGATGGTCTACTACCTGAAGAGATCAAGGAACAACGATAGTCTGCTCGATGCAACCCGTCGTATGATGCCTGGTAGAGACCGTATAACGCTCATGCGTCGTGGTGGCCTGCCGTCGAGATTCGAGCTCAGCGGGGGCGCAATTCATAGAGCCGATGTTCCGGCAAAGTCGCAACCAGTTGCCAACCATCAAGCGTCTCGGGTAGACGCCGGTACGGGTCGAGCACCGCAAGATAGACCGTCGTGAACCGGCTTTGAAGGTCCGGGAAACGATCCAGCAGTTCAGTCGCCCAGGCGCGCAACATCTCGCCATCTGCCAAGACATTCGGTTTCCGGGTGGAGCTGTCGTCCTGGAACTCCCTCAATGCTACGTTCTCGCTCCGGTAAAGCACGGGTTGCTGCCCCGGTTTGAGATACAAATCCGGCACCAGAACGCCATTCACCGTTGCGAGCGCCACCACCTTGTCCAGATATGGATTCCAGCGGTGGGGGTCTTTCCATGGAGACCGGTCGGCGGTGTCCTGCTTGTACTGGAACAACACGGAACCGGCCTTCAGCGAAGCGAACGTATTGCGGTAAGCCTGAATGACAGGCCTGTCGCCACGCCAGTCTTCAGTCACAGTCACGATCCGGAAAACAAAGACAAGCGTGAGCGCGACTGCGCCGATACGTTGAAAACGTGGCGCCACCGAGGGCCGTATGCCGACCAACGCAGTCAGCAAAAACGCGAAGCTGATCGCACATCGCTCGATCACACCGTAGGAAGCAAATGCGTCAAACGGTGCGAGTAGGACTACCAGTGGAAGTGAAAACACGGTTATCCGGAACTCTGGCTCGCACGTCCACCATTTCAGAACGAGACCAATGGCCACGAACAGGCTCAAACCCGCCACGATCGCCACATCGCCCGCACGATTGCCCACCGAGAAGACATCGATGCAGAAAGCGAGCTTCGAAAGTACGTGAATAAGGCCGAAGTGAGTTGACCCGTGAAGGCCACCGGTGGTGCTGCGGACCAACAGTGCAAGAGGAAGCAGCAACGGAGCGACGCTCGCGGCCGCGTGGCGAGCAATTGATTGACTCGAGATCTTCCCCTCGCGAAGAAGACAGCCAAGTTCCCACGTGCCTACGACCAGGGCGAAAACGGCGAGTGGAAACAGATGGCAAAAATAAATAACAAGGGCACTGCAGCAAGAGACCACGATCCGCGCGAGGGTGGCTCTGCGCAACGCCACATGCGCGGCGATCGCCCAAAAGGAAATGCCAAGACCGAACAGAAAGTTATCGTAGCCGCGGATGAGTATCCAGTTATAGAGTAGCAGGAAGCTGACAAGCGGCAACCATGACCAGCGACCATTGGCAACACGGCTCAACACCAGGCAGCCCGACGTCAATAGCCCGAGTTCAGCGAGGGTAAATAGCCAGGCGGCCCATTCTACCGGTATGAGCTTCGTGAACCACGGGAGGGTCAAGTCCATGGCAAGGTCAGGCACGGCATCCCAATGAACCACGAAGTTTCTCGCATACGAAGCCGGATGAGAAAGGATATCGACCCTGACGATATTGTAAAAGTGTTGCCCAAGAGGCGGATATAGCGTGACGAGGAATGGCACCGACGCAACCACGGTCGCAACAAGCCACACACCCCATAGACGCACTAGCGAAATGCCAGTGTTCATCCGGTCGCTGACAGTCATCGAAACCTCGGAAGGTTGATTTGGAATTTGGAACCCTCCACGCAAGGCATTCTCGAATTGTTCTGTTCACCGAAATTTACGTTTCTCAAGGAAGCTGTCGCGCAGCTCTATTCGAGGACGCTTTCGGTCTCATAGTGCTATATGTCATTTTTTTTACAAGCATACGCGCGCGCCAACGTAGCCATTTGTACGTCACCTCACACAAAGGTGAGGACATTCCTTCGGGTCTCGCTGACGAAGGCACCTGTGAGGTTCCTGGACAGACGCAGCCGATGGAATGAAGCGATAAAGCAGACGAAATCGCTTTGTTACGATGAACGGCCCGGCTTCGATACCGGCCTCTGCACGTAATCCCGTTTCAGCAGGAATGCCTGGCTGCTAAATAGATGCTCGAGGAAAGCACCGAGGGCCGGCCGCATCGCGCGATGGTCGCTTGCCGACATGCAGAGGAAGAACTCGCGCCGTGCCCATTCGTCCGTCAGCCGAATGGCCTTCAACCCGTAACGCGATAGATATGCGTCCGCAATCAGGCAACACGGAGTTGAATCCGGTGTGCCCAAAGACGTGCTCGAAGAGACCTACATGAACTATCAACCGCAGACGCGTCGCCCGTATGGTGTGATGGAATGGCCGGCGCTGCTGCGCAAGCTGGATCGGATCGATCCGTCGTATCGGGAATGAGCGAGAGGGCGCCCCCAACCGTGGCGGCGCCCTCTCCATACAGCTCAGCACGTCAACGGCAACGCGCTAACAGCCTTACGCCGACGAACCAGTAGAAGCCGCCCGCTCCGCTCGCCGCCGATAGAGCCCAAGCGTCGCGCCAAGCCCGCACAGCGCGGCGAAACTGAGCCAGTAGCCGGGCGCGGCCTTGTCGTGTGTGGTTTCGATCAGGAAGGTCGACACGGCCGGCGTGAAGCCGCCGAACAGCGCCGTCGCGAGACTGAACGCCAACGAAAAACCCGCGACGCGCACCTCCGCCGGCATGACCTCGGTGAGCGCGGCGACCATCGCGCCGTTATACATGCCGAAGAAGAACGAGAACCACAGCAGCACGCTCAGCATGCGGCCGAAGCTCGGCGCCGCGGCGAGCCACGACAGCGCCGGATACGCGGTGAAGACCGCCAGCACGGCAATGGCGAGCAGAATCGGCTTGCGGCCGATCCGGTCCGACAGCGCGCCGCCGATCGGCAGCCAGATGAAGTTCGACACGCCCACCAGCAACGTCACCATCAGGCTATCCGATGTCGACAGTTTGAGAACGGATTTGCCGAAGGTTGGCGTGTAGACGGTGATCAGATAGAACGTGGTCGTCGTCATCGCGGTGAGCAGCATGCCCGCGATCACCGTGCGCCAGTTGCTGAGCAGCATCGCGAAGATTTCGCGCGTCTGCGGATGATGCCGGCGCGCCTCGAACGCGGCGGTTTCCTGCAGCGAGCGGCGCAGCATGAACAGGAACGGCACGATCGCGCAGCCGATGAAGAACGGAATGCGCCAGCCCCACGCGCCGATCTGCTGCGCGCTCATCCAGTGATTCAATCCGTAGCCGAGCGCCGCCGCCATCACGATTGCGACCTGCTGGCTGGCCGACTGCCAGCTCGTGTAGAAGCCCCTTGCGCCGGGCGTGGCCATTTCCGCGAGATACACCGACACGCCGCCCAGCTCCGCGCCCGCCGAGAAGCCCTGCAACAGCCGCCCGAGCAGAACGAGCGCGGGCGCGAGCAGGCCGATGGTCGCGTAACCGGGCACGCACGCGATCAGGATCGTGCCGCTCGCCATGATCGACAGCGTGACGATCAGGCCGGTACGCCGCCCCACCTTGTCGATATAGGCGCCGAGAAAGATCGCGCCCAACGGACGCATCAGAAAGCCCGCGCCGAACACGGCGAAGGTCAGCATCAGCGACGCGAACTCGCTCGACGCCGGAAAGAAAATCTTCGAGATCGACGTGGCGTAGAAGCCGAACAGAAAGAAGTCGAACTGTTCGAGGAAGTTGCCGCTCGTCACGCGCAATACGGCCGCGGCTTTGGACGAGCGCACCCCGACCGGCGTGCCGGCTAGTGGTTCGGTAGCGTTCATGAATATGTCCCCTGTTGTTATGCAAATATGCGGCGCCTGTCGCGCCTAGTCCGAGCCGAGACCCAAGGTATTGGGCTGGCGCTTTTCGATAGACGATTTGAGCAGCGCCGCCGAGCGGAAAATGCCGTGCGCGAACTTGCCGTACGGAAGCGTCGCGAACAAGGCGATCACGATGCCAAGATGCACCGCCAGCAGCCACGGCATCGCCGCCGTTTCGCGCAATGCCATCAGCCCGAGGCCCGACGCGCTGGTGAGCAACAGCAGCGCGATGAAGGCACGGTCCATCGGACGCTGACGCGCATCGCCCTGCTCCGGACGGCGATTAAGGTTGAGCCACAGCAGCCCCAAGGGCCCGACGATCAGGCCGATCCCGCCCGCCGTTCCCAGCAATACCGGCACGCTGAAGAACGGATACGGCGCTTCCTCGCCGAGCAGGTAGTGATAGAGCGTCGCCACCACCGTTGCCGCGAAACACAGCATGAACCCGTAGAACGTGAAGTGGTGAAAGCGCCGCCGCGCGAGCGTGAAGGCATCGTTCGATTCGTTGCAGCCGTCGCCATGGCCGCCGTCGAGATACTTGAGCGTCAACGCGTTTTTCGCCGCTTCCGTCACGGCTGGCGTGCTCGCGTTCGCGGTTCCCGGCGACACGTCGCGCCAGAAGCGCGTCACGCCGATGCCGAGCGCCACGATCGCGAACAGGAAGACCGCGCCGAACATCGCCGCCAGCAGGTTGTGCGGGAAGATCGCGTAGAAGTTCGCGGGCGCGACGTTACCGCTCAATCCGCCATGCAGGGCGGTGCCGAGCAGCAGAAACAGCGCGAGCCCCGCCGCCAGCGCGACCGACAGCGTCACGCCATTGCGCTTGTACAAGCCGCCCAGCGCCTTGGGCCACGCGTATTCGGTGTAGGTTTCGAGGCGCACTTGCGCCATCGCCTTCGGCACGTTGACCGCGAATTCGTGCGGCGGCGCGTACTGGCATGCGTGGTAGCAGGCGCCGCAGTTATGGCACAGATTGGCCAGATAGTTGACGTCGGCCTTGCCGAATTCGAGGCGCCGCGTCATCGCCGGGAACACCGCGCAGAAGCCTTCGCAATAGCGGCACGCGTTGCAGATCTGCATCTGGCGCGCCACTTCGCCTTCGCTTGCGGTCAGCGGCACGATCGGAATCACGCGCGAGCCGCCGCGCGTGCGTTGCATGTCTTGCTTCGATTCGAACGCCGCGGCGCGCGTGCGTTCGGACGCGAGCGTGTCAGTTTGCTGCACAGGAAACCTCCGTAGTCTGCAGTGCGGCGCGCGCGGCCTGAGTGCCGGCAATGCGCCCGAACGCCGTGCCGATCGACATGCCGACACCCGCTGTATAGCCCTTGCCGAGCACGTTGCCCGCCATCATCTCGCCCGCGACGAACAGGTTCTCGCTCGCCTCGCCGCCGAAGTGCACCTGGGCGCGGTCGTTGGTCTTCAGCCCGAGATACGTGAACGTGATGCCGGGACGCAATGCGTAGCCGTAGAACGGCGGCGTGTCGATGGGGCGGGCCCAGTGCGTCTTGGGCGGTGTGACGCCTTCCGTGTGGCAGTCGTCGAGCGAGGTGTGATCGAAGGTGCCGACCCGGCATGACTCGTTGTAACGCGACAGCGTCTCCACGAAGCGTGCTTCCGGCAGCTTCAGTTGGCGCGCGAGTTCGGGCAGCGTGTCGGCCTTCACGCCGGGAAACACCGGCGGCATGAAGCGGCCGATCGCCTTCGAATCGATGATCGAGTAGCCGATCTGTCCCGGCTGATGCGCAACGAGGCGTCCCCAGATCGCATAGCGTTTCGGCCAGAAGTCCTCGCCTTCGTCGTAGAAGCGCTCGGCCTCGCGATTGACGACCACGCCCAGCGACACGCAGTCGATGCGCGTGCAGATGCCGCCGTCATAGAGCGGCGCGCGCGCGTCGATGGCCACGCAGTGCGACTGCGACGGATCGCCGATCATGTCCGCTCCGGCATCCATCATGTGGCGGATCAGCACGCCCTTGTTGAAACGCGTGCCGCGGATCAGGAAGTTGTCGGCGGGCCATTCGCCGCGCTCGTTTTGCCCCCAGGCCTCGCGCAGCCATTCGCGGTTCGATTCGAAGCCGCCCGCCGCCAGCACGCAGGCGCGCGCCTTGAAGCGCTGGCTGCCACTCCTGGCCGCGACGAAACGGCCGCCGTCCAGTTCCAGCGAATCGACCGGCGTGTCATAGCGAATCTCGACGCCCAGCGCCTCGGCACTGCGGTAATACGCATTCACGAGCGCCTTGCCGCCACCCATGAAAAACGCGTTGGTGCGCGCCACATGCAGCGCGCCCGACAGCGGCGGCTGAAAGTGCACGCCGTGCTTTTGCATCCAGGGCCGGCACGACGACGACGCGCGAATCGTCAGGCGCGCGAGATGCTCATTCGTGATGCCGCCGGTGACCTTCAGCAGGTCTTGCCAAAATTCTTCTTCCGGATAGGCATCGACGAGCACGTCCTGAGGCGCGTCGTGCATGCAGCGCAAATTGCGAGTGTGTTGGGAATTGCCGCCGCGCCATTCGCGCGGCGCCGATTCGAGGAGCAGAACCGACGCGCCGGCTTCGCGCGCCATCAATGCCGCGCAGAGCGCCGCATTGCCTCCTCCGATTACGAGTACGTCGACCATCTTGTGGGCCTCCTTTCGGACGCACTCTAAAGGTCGCGCTCGTGCTCCGCCATCAGCGGGCCGTCAACAGGCCTTCAGTTTTTGTGAAGCCCTCCGACTGACGCAGGCGCGCGCCGGGCCAGCGGCCTTCGCGCACCAGTTCGCGCGCGACGTCGGCGAGCACCACGCGCGCGGCGAGCCCCGCCGGTGAAAGCTCGTCGTCCGAGATGCTCGCGATCATATTGGGCCGCACGGCGAAGCTTTCGGACACGGGCACGCTAGCCAGTACCGCGTTCTCCGGCCGCGCGAGTGCGGCGCCGGGCTGGATGGTCGCGGCGATGCCTGAGCGCACGACGTCCATCAGCAGCGCGAGGCCGTCTACTTCGGCCGCGATGTTCGGTTCATATTTGGCCCGCTTGAACGCGGCGGACAGCAGCGAGCGCAGGCCGTGCGCGCCGCTCGGAAGAACGAGAGGAAGCTTGCCGAGTTGCCCGAGACGCACGCTCGCGCCCGACGGCATGCCTTCGAGCTCGTGCCGGCCGATCACGAACAGCCGCTCGTCGAGCAGCGACACGACGCTCCAGCGCTGCGCGGGCTCCGGACGAAACAGCACGGCAAGATCGATCTGGCGTGCGCTCAGCATCGACGCGAGATAGCCGGACAGGCTTTCGACGATGCGCAGCCGCACGTCGGGATAGCGCGCGCGCATGGCCTGCATGAAGGGGACCCCGAGCACGCTGGCGGTGCTGGGCGCCATGCCGACGCTGACGTGGCCCGAGAGCCGGGCAGCGCGCGCGGCGAGCGCCGCGTCGTCGATATGACGCAGCGCGAGTTGCGCCTGACGCCAGAACGCGAGACCGGCATCGGTCGGCACGACACCGCTGGAGGTGCGCTGCAGCAGGCGCGTCGACAGTTCGCCTTCGAGGCGGCTGATCTGCTGACTCAGCGCGGAAGTGACGACGCCGAGTTCGAGCGCGGCCTTTCCCATGCTGCCGTGTTCGACGACGCTGAGGAAATAGCGTAGTTGTCTGAGTTCCATTTCACGATCGGCCTGGACGAGAATCGCGGCTATTGTCGCAGATTGGAAATGGGCACAGACGGCGGGTCACGGCTCGCGTTTACGTGAATACCTCGCGATCATCCGCCGGGGTGACGGTCGGTGAGTTATCCGCTCGATTGGCGACCGAGGTCTGGATTTTCGCCGATCATCCGCCTGATGATCGCGAGCAGCTCCTCGATATCGACGGGTTTGACGAGATGCGTATCACACCCCGCCTCCGCTGAGTGAGCCACGTCCTCAGGCTGTCCGTATCCCGACACGGCGACGATTTCAACGCGCTTGCCGCCCGCCAGATGCTCCCTCAGCCGACGCGCAACCTCGTAGCCGCTGATTCCCGGCAGCCCAAGATCGAGGAACACGATCTGCGGCTCGAACGCTGCGGCGATCTGAAGCGCGTCTTCGCCGCTGTGTGCGGTGCGCACATCGTGCGCGTCGAGAATCATGGCGAGCGATAGTGCGGCGTCGCTGTTATCTTCGACGATCAGAACACGCAATCGGTCGGACGCCGGTCGACCGGCCTCGGCACCGTCCTTCGCGTCCTGGTGGCGGGCCTCGCAAACGGGTAGACGTATTTCGAATTCACTGCCTCTGTTCTTGCCTGCGCTCCTCGCGGCAATGGTCCCGCCGTGCATCTCGGTCAGCGTCTTGCACACCGACAGCCCGATCCCAAGACCGCCCCTCGATGGCTCGCCGTGGCGGGAACCCTGTACGAACAGATCGAACACGTGAGGCAGTGCGTCGTCCGAAATACCCGTGCCCGTGTCCGACACCGTCACGGAGACTTCCCGGCCGACGAGCGTCGCGCATACGACGATCCTGCCACCGTCGTCGGTGTATTTGATCGCGTTATCGAGCAGATTCGAAAATGTCTGGGTGATCCGCGCCGGGTCGCCGTGCACGTACACCGGGTGCTCCAGCGGCAGACGCACGATGTCGTGATGCCGCTGCGACGCAGCCGGCATCGTGATCTCGAGAGCGTGGTCGAGTGCCAGCCTGATATCGAAGACCTCGCGCTTCAGCTCGATCTTGCCGGTGGTGATTCTCGATACGTCGAGCAGGTCGTCGATCAGATGCGACAGGTGGCCGGTCTGGCGTTCGATCACATTGCGCAGCCACTCGCGTTTGGCGGGATCGGCTCCCGCGCTGTGACCCAGCAGATGTGCGGCGTTGCGCACGGGCGCCAACGGATTGCGCAGCTCGTGCGCGAGCGTGGCCAGAAAGATGTCCTTGCGGCGATCGGCGTCGCGCAGTTTCGCCTCCGCGTCGGCCCGCTCCGTCACGTCGCACAAGCTGCCGATGAACGTGTAATCGTCCTGATGAATGGGCGGTCGCAGATACCCGAACATTTCGACGGTCCTCAGCGCACGGTCGGTTATGCGGTGCAGCCGGAACGCGACATGCACCGGCTCGCCGGAGACCCGCCGGGCCTGGAAATGGCGTCGCAGCAGTTCGACATCGTCCGGATGAACGACCGACGTCATGAACTCGGTTTCCGTCAACGGGCCCCTGTCCTCGGGCTGCCCGGTGATTTCGTACATCCGGCGGTTTTCCCACACGCCTTGTCGCGACGCGCCACACCACTCGAAGATGCCGATGCCGGCCGCGCTCGTCGCGACACGCAGCCGCTCCTCCGTGAGCTTCAGCGCGGTCAGCGCCGTGCGCAGGCTGTCCTGTGCCGCCGCCACCTCGGCCGCCTGACGTTGCATGTAGGCCTCGATCGCGTTTTCGATCATCGCGCGAAACGTGCGCTCGACAATGTCGTGCGCCCGCATGTGAACATCGACGGAAGCGGCGACGGGACCGAAATACGCGCGGATCTCGTGCTTCAGAAAGCGCTGCATCAGATCCATGTTGCGAAACAGATCCGTGACCCGCCAGTCGTCCGGCCAGAACCTGCCGGGCTGCGCGATACCTACGTGATCGGTTAAAGACGCGTCGCTGTCGGCGACCAGCAAGGAAGCGCATACCTCGGCCAGCATGTAGGCGAAACAGGCAGTCAGTCCCTGCCCGCTGTCCGCACCGGGGTGCGCGCCCTGCTCCGAAGTCTCGGCGATCCAGCGCTGCATCAGCTGCTCACGGGTACGCCCCAGCCTGCGCGCCAGCCCATTTAGCGTGATCGCGCCCGGGGAATCCTGGTCGAAATCCCGTTTCATCGAGGCGCCCCCGGACAAGCGCGGAGAGCCCGCGATGCCGCCCTGGCACGCTGGCTTATGTCATTCAACTTCTCTCTCATGGCCCGTTTTTTATCGGATATGTCGCTTGCGACTATTAATAGTATCGATCGGCCGAGGTTGGGCCCCCGCCCGCCGCAAATCGCCTCACACTGTACCTGTTGCCGGGCGGCGGTTTAACCGAGACAAACCCGCAGCCGCGTCTGCCGAGGCTAGACCAAACGCGTGACACTTACGGGTAAGATTGCCGGAACGCGATCAAGACGCGAAGGAGCCATGGCGATGGAGGAACCTCGGAACTCGACGCGGCACAAGGGCCCTAAGGTCGCGTTTGCCCTGCAAGGCGGCGGTTCGCACGGCGCGTTCACGTGGGGTGTGCTCGACCGTCTGCTGGAGGCCTCGTCGCAGGCAATGCCACTCGATATCGCGGCAATCAGCGGCGCGAGCGCGGGCGGCATCAATGCGACGCTGTGCGCGGCGGGTCTCGCGACCAGCGGGGCAACGAAAGCACGCGACATGCTGCGCGCGTTTTGGGAAGCGGTATCGCGCGCCGGCGCGCTGGCGGGCAACGCGCTCCTCGGCTTTTCCGAACCTGGCCCATTCGGCGGCTGGAATATCGACTGGAATCCCGCCGCCATCATGCTGGAGGCCGTCGGACTCGTCGCTTCGCCTTATGGCAATCCGTTCTACCGCGATCCGCTCGGGCCGGTGATCCGTTCCGCGCTCCCTGAGCACGATCTCGCCGCGCTCAATACGACGCGCGACGGCCCGCAACTATTCATTTGCGCCACCGACGTACGCACCAACCAACGCGCGATCTTCACCCGCCCCGCTATTTCGGTTGACGTATTGCGCGCTTCCGCATGCCTGCCGAATGAGTTTCGCACCGTCAGCGTGGACGGCATACCGTACTGGGATGGTGGTTATCTGGGCAACCCGCCTTTGGCGCCGTTGATCGAGCATGCCCAGGACCTGATTCTCGTGCTCGCGAATCCGTTCGTGCGCCGCGATATGCCGCCCAAAGATGCGCGCGGCATTCTCGAACGGCTCAATGAAATCGGTTTCAACGCGTCCGTGGTGCTGGAGATCAACGCGATCGAAGCGGTCAACCACGTGCTCGATTCGGTCGGCGAGGAAGCGGCGCGCAAGAGCCGCTACAAGCCCGTCAGGTTTCACCTGATTCGCGACGACGAATTTCTGGCGAAGTTCGGATTCGTGTCGAAGAGCAGCACGTCCTGGTCATTGCTCAGCACGCTGTTCGAGCGTGGCCGTGAAGTCGCCGACGTATGGCTCAAGGGCGGCTACGCGAAGCTCGGGCAAGCGTCTTCGGTCGACGTCAAGGCTTCGTTGATCGATCCGACGCTCAAGCACAGCGGCAACGCGAGCGCGCGACGAAACTGACATGGACGGACGGCGCATTTGACGACATCGCGTAGCAGCCTGGCGCGCTCAGCCTGCGGTGCTGTCAATCGCCTGCCCGCGAGATGACCTTGGCGATGGCCTGCGCCGCCGTCGCAACGTTGTTGTCATTGAGCGCGGCGACGCACATGCGCCCGGACCGGATCAGGTAGACGCCGTGCCGTTCGCGCAGCGTGTCGACCTGCTCCGCCGACAGCCCCGTGTACGTGAACATGCCGCGCTGCTCGAGGTAGCGCGCGAGCATCGTGTCCGGCACCTTGCCGCGCAGGCGTTCATGGATCTCCGCGCGCATGCGCATGATGCGCCTGCACATCGAGGCAAGCTCCTGTTGCCACGATTGCCGCAGCGCCGGTGTGGTCAGCACGCGCGCTACGATCTTCGCGCCATGCGTCGGCGGATTGCTGTAGTTGGCGCGCACGGCGCTCGTCAATTGACCCAATACGCGCGCGGCAATATCCGGTGACTCGCAAATCACCGACAGTCCGCCGCACCGCTCGCCATACAGCGAGAAGTTCTTCGAGAACGAATTGGCCACCAACGCCGGCACGTTCTGGCGCACCAGTTCACGAATCGCGAATGCGTCGGCGTCGATACCAGCGCCGAAGCCTTGGTACGCCATGTCGATAAAGGGCAGCAGGTTCCGCTTTCCAATGACCTCGATAAGCTGGACCCATTGGGCGTCGTTCAGATCGACACCCGTCGGGTTGTGACAGCACGCGTGCAGCAGGACGACGCTGCGCGCCGGCAGAGCGTCGATGGCCGATAGCATCTCTTCGAACTTCAGACCGCCGCTCGACTCGTCGTAGTACGGGTACGCATTGACTTCGAATCCGGCGCGCTCGAAGATGAAGCGGTGGTTTTCCCACGTCGGATCGCTGACCCATACTCGCGAGCCCACAAAGTAGCGCTTGATGAAATCCGCACCGACCTTCAGCGCGCCCGAGCCGCCCAAGGTCTGCACGGTCGCGATGCGCCCCTCGGTACGCGCCGCCGAGTCGTCGCCGAACACCAGCGATTGCACGGCATCGCGGTAGTGGGCGAAGCCCGCCATCGGCAGGTACGGCTTGGGACCGAGCTCGGCGAGCAGTTGTCCTTCGGCCTCGCGTACCGCTTGCATCACCGGCAAGCGGCCTTGATCGTCATAGTAAATGCCGATGCTCAGATTGACCTTGTGGTCGCGCGAATCCTTCGCGAAGTTTTCGTTCAAAGTGAGGATCGGGTCGCCCGCATAGGCATCGATATGTTCAAACATGCTAGTTCCTTGAATCAGGCCAAAAGATTGCATAAGCGCGGTGCCTAGCGCGTCGGCACGCCAACGGCAACCGAGGCGCCCGCCCGCCTGTTGCGCACGCGATAGCCGACGCCCAGCGCAACGAGCCAAACGGGGATCAGGTAGACCGACATGCGCAGATCCGGTATCAGCCACATCACGACCAGAATGCCGGCAAGGAAGATCAGGCAAAGATAGTTGGTAAGCGGATAACCGAGGCTGCGGAATAGGGTCGTCTCACCGGCGCGCGCTTTCGCAGCGCGGAAACGCAAATGAATGATGCTGATCATTGCCCAGTTGATGATCAGCGCCGAGACGACGAGCCCCATCAGCAGCTCGAATGCCTTGCCCGGCATCAGATAGTTGATTACCACGCAGGCGGCCGTCGCCACGGCGGACACACCCAGCGCGACGAGCGGAATCCCGCGCGCGTTGACCTTCAGCAGAGCGCGCGGCGCATTGCCCTGGCCTGCGAGGCCGTAAAGCATGCGGCTGTTGCAATAGACACCGCTGTTGTACACCGACAGCGCGGCGGTGAGCACCACCGCATTGAGCACGTTCGCGACGAAGTTGCTATTCATCGCGTGAAAGATCAGCACGAACGGACTACCGCCCGCGACGACTTTTTCCCACGGATACAGCGACAGCAGCACGCCGAGTGCGCCGACGTAGAAAATCAGGATCCGGTAAATCACCTGGTTGGTCGCGCGCGGGATCGTGTGCGAAGGATCTTCGGCCTCGGCGGCCGTAATGCCGACGAGTTCCAGTCCACCGAACGAGAACATGATGACTGCCATCGCCATCACGAGACCCGACACGCCGTTCGGGAAGAAGCCGCCGTGGCGCCACAGATTGGCCACGCCCGCCTCAGGACCCGCATGGCCCGAAATCAGCAGATAGCCGCCGAAGCCGATCATGCCAACGATCGCCGCGACCTTGACGATCGAGAACCAGAATTCGAGTTCGCCGTACGACTTCACGCTCGTGAGGTTGATCGCGTTGATCACGCCGAAGCACACGAGCGCGGAGACCCACGTTGGCAGTCCGGGCCACCAGTACTGCATGTAGATGCCAACGGCCGACAGTTCGGCCATGGACACGAGCACGTACAGCACCCAGTAATTCCACCCGGAAACAAAGCCAGAGAATTGCCCGCAGTACTTGCCTGCGAAGTAACTGAAAGAACCTGCGACGGGTTCGTCGACGACCATTTCGCCGAGTTGCCGCATGATAAAGAAAGCGACGATGCCCGCGATCGCGTACCCAAGCAACACGGACGGCCCTGCCGTCTTGATGGTCTGCGCGATGCCGAGAAACAGGCCCGTGCCGATTGCGCCTCCTAGCGCGATCAACTGAATGTGACGATTCTTCAGGCCGCGCTTTAGCGTGCCCTGTTCCTGGTGTGCCACGATGTTGTCTCCTGTGTCCTGCGGTTGGTTCTGGACGCCACGCCTCGCTTTTTTTGCCTGCTCGGGTCAGAGCAGGCGAAGTATGCCGAGGCCTCACAGCCGACGCTTGTGACGCCGGTGCCGTGTCTTGCCGGGATAGGTATGGTTGAAGCGGCGATGAACGGGTTGCATGCGCGTCAAACTTTCAGCGTGCCCCGCTCGATCTGATCGCGTTCGAGCGACTCGAACAGTGCCTTGAAATTGCCTTCCCCGAAACCTTCATCGCCCTTGCGCTGGATGAATTCGAAAAAGACGGGGCCAAGCAGCGGTTTGGAAAAAATCTGTAGCAACAGGCGCGGCGATCCATCCGCAGTCGTTCCATCGAGAAGAATGCCGCGCGACTGCAATTCGCCAACCGGTTGACCGTGGCCTGGCAGGCGGGTTTCGAGCGCATCGTAGTAGTAGCTGTTCGGCCCGGTCATCAGCGGCACGCCAGCCATCTGCAGGTTGTCGATCACCGCGATCAGATCGTCGGTCAGGAAGGCGATGTGTTGAATGCCCTCGCCGTTGAAGGCCATCAGGAATTCTTCGATCTGGCCGCTCCCCTTGCCGGATTCCTCGTTCAATGGAATGCGGATCTTGCCGTCCGGCGCCGTCATCGCCTTCGACGTGAGCCCCGTGTATTCGCCCTCGATGTCGAAGTAGCGTAGCTCCCGGAAGTTGAACAGCGTCTCGTAGAAGTTGGCCCAATAGGTCATGCGGCCGCGATAAACGTTGTGCGTCAGATGATCGACGAGGCGCAAGCCATGACCGGCCGGCCGACGCTCGACACCTTCGATGAACTCGAAATCGATGTCGTAGATCGACTTGCCGTCTTCGAAACGGTCGATCAGATAAAGCGGCGCGCCGCCAATGCCTTTGATTGCCGGCAATCGCAACTCCATCGGACCGGTTGCGATTTCGATCGGCTGAGCGCCCAGCGACAGCGCGCGGGCGTAGGCCTTGTGCGAATCTTTCACGCGAAATGCCATGCCGCAAGCACTCGGGCCATGTTCGGCGGCAAAGTAAGCGGCCTGACTATTGCGCTCACGATTCACGATGAAGTTGATTTCGCCTTGGCGGTAAAGCAGCACGTCTTTCGAACGGTGGCGAGCCACCAGTGTGAAGCCCATCTGCTCGAACAGCGGTTCGAGGACATTGGGTACGGGCGAGGCAAATTCAACGAATTCGAAGCCCATCAGTTGCATTGGATTGTCAAACAGGTCGGCCATGATTTCTCAGGTTCAGCGGAGGATGAATGATTGGTGGCGATCGACGGGCACTGACTGATGCGGAGGCATGTTGGAAAAATGCAAGAAAATTTCCCCATTCGTCACGCAGGGAAAGGCCCTCGATCCACCTGCTCATCCGACCACCCTCCCAGCACACACGCTCGCGTCGCGGCAACATCTGGAATCAGTTTAATTTTTTATCGATGCAATAGGATTTCCTAGCGGACGCAGACAAACCCTGATTTGTGCATTAACATTTCATTTCACTGCGGAACGAGGAAATAAGAGTGCATACAATCGACATCGACCGAATCGACGTGCGTTTGCTGGAGATTCTTCAGTCGCGAGGGCGCATCTCCAATCTCGAGTTGGCGGAGGCGATCAAGCTTTCGCCCGCGCAAACGCTGAGGCGCCATCGCCGGCTCGAGGAAATGGGCGTAATCAAGTGCTACGAGACGCGGCTCGACGCGCAGCTGCTGGGCTTCGGCGTGGTGGCTTTCATCCAGGTGACGATGGAGCGAGGCCATGTGCGCGACCTGTCGAAGTTCAAGCGAATGATCTCGGAACTCACCCAGGTTCAGGAATGCTTCGTCGTAACGGGTGATATCGATTACATGCTCAAAGTCGTCGCGCACGACCTGAAAGCGCTGTCGGAGTTTCTACTGGATACGCTGATGCGTATTCCGGGCGTGAGCGGAGTCAAGTCCAGCGTTTGCCTCGATGAAATCAAATGTACAGGCGCTGTCCCGTTGGCAGCCTGGTGAATCGACTCGGAGACCGTACTGACGCGGGTTTGTTTCCATGCAACATTGCCCTGTTTTGTCGCAAACCTCGACGCCAGGATGCGGCGTCTCGGCGCAGGCCGAAGCCTCAGCATGCCGCCAGGGTTCGTGCAGCGTGTTCCGCCGCGATAGGGCCCAAGCGCCCCGCAACCCGTTCGATAGCCGCGATACGACTGATTGCCGCGCGGTACGTCTCGTCGATACTCCGCTCCCCATCCAGCGCGACGACGCCATTGACGTCGAACACGGCGCGATAGGCCGCCACCTGACGCGTCAGAAAATTCATCGGCGGCGGTTGGTCGTTCACGTCGTTCCTTGAGCGCACGCGGCGGTGTGAAGTCGCGCCGGAAACGTTCAGACCAAAGGCGACGTCGGGACGCAGCACATGGCCAGCGATGCTGCGGAGCACCGGCGCAGTCTCAGTCGGATCGGATCGCGTGCCGATCTCGGCCTGAGAGGTGAACACGTAGCGGTCGCAAAAGACTACGTCGCCGCGTTCCAGTGCCGGTATGACCGTGTCGGTCAGATGCTGGACGAGGTCGCCCATGATGGACAGCAGAATGCCCAGCATGTCGACGCGACGTACGCTTGCATCGGGCTCCGAGCTCGCTTTACGGGTATGCCAGTGGCTGTCGACCATATCCCGGAACACCGCATCTTTGCGGATGCGACTGGTCGGCGTAAACGTCGTCACGCAGTTGAGCCCGGCACAAGTGCACGCGCTTTCGAGCTTTTCCATCAGTGAAGACTTCCCGGCCCCATCCACGCCGCACAACGTGACCAGCACGCCGGGATAAGCATGCGGTTTGAGCTCGAGCGCTTCGAACACGGCATTCGACATGAAATCACCTCAGACCATCACTTCGCGACTCTCCGCAAACACCTCGTCACGGGCCTCGATCGGTGCGAGCACCGCGGTGAAGTGCTTGAGCATCGGCGGCGCCGAGACGATGCGCATACCGCGGATCGAATCGCGTCGCTGGTAGACCCGGATCAACGCCGCCGCAACCGCCGCGAGATGGCTATCGGTGTAGACGCGGCGAGGAATGGCGAGCCTCAGCAGTTCCAGCCTCGGGGCGCTGACCGCGCCCGTCGATGGATCTTCTTTCAGGAACGCCAACGAACCCAGACCGACGGCGCGCACGCCGCCCTCCAGGTAAAGCTCGGAAGCCAGCGCCTCGGCTGGGAACTCCGAGCGCGGCACGTGCGGCAGGAAGGCGGCCGCATCGACATACACCGCGTGTCCACCGGTCGGCCTAAGGATCGGAACGCCGCCGGCAAGCAGTGTGTCCCCTAGCCGTTCGACCTGACCCACGCGGTGTTGCAGGTATCTGTCGTCGACCATCTCGCGCAGACCGATCGCGAGCGCTTCGAGATCGCGGCCTGCCATCCCTCCGTAGGTGACGAAGCCTTCGTGCAGCACGAGCAGCGGCACGACCTGCTCGTAGAGCGCGCGCGACCGTGTCGCGAGCAAGCCGCCGATGTTAACCAGCGCATCCTTTTTGCAACTGAACGTGCAGCCGTCGGCGTAGGAAAACTGCTCCTTCAGAATTTCCGCCACCGACCGGTTCGCATAGCCGCTCTCGCGCTGCTGGATGAAATAAGCATTCTCCGCGCAGCGCGCCGCGTCGAAGTACACGGGAATCGCAAACTCATCGGCCAACGCTTTCACCGCGCGCAGGTTCGCCATCGATACCGGCTGTCCGCCGCCCGCGTTGTTCGTCAGCGAAACCATGATGAGCGGAACGTTGTCGCGTCCTTCGCTCTCGATCACGTTGCGCAGTTTCTGCACATCCACGTCGCCCTTGAACGGATGCTCGACAGAGGGTTGGTAGCCGATTTCGGCGACACACGATATCGCGGTCCCGCCGGCAATCGATACGTGCGCCTCGGTCGAATCGAACGGCGCGTTGAACGGCACCACCTGGCCCGGGCGCACGAGGGTCCGGAACAGGAAGTGCTCGGCCGGCCGTCCCTGGTGAGTCGGCAATACGTATTCGAAGCCGAGCATGTCCCGCACCGCCTGCGTCAGCTTGGTAAAGCTGCGGGAGCCGGCATACGACTCGTCGCCGGTCATGATGCCCGCCCACTGGTTCGCGCTCATCGCGGAGGTGCCGCTGTCCGTCATCAGATCGATATAGACGTCGTCGGCTTCGAGGCGAAACAAGTTGTACCCGGCAGCGGCAAGCCGCGCCTGCCGTTGCTCGCGGTCGATCAGCCTGATCGGCTCGACCATCTTGATCCTGTACGGCTCAGGCTGGCTGTTTTCTAAAAGCATGCACTCCTCCTGCGTTGAAAGTACACGGGCCAGCGGATGGCTGGCCGCTTCGGGCATCACATCCCGCGTCAGGCGCTTTGCTCGATCGGCAAAATCTCGATCGGCGTCCAGTCCGGATCGCCGCCGTCCGCGGACGCGCGGTGAGAAGCGCGCGCGTGATGGGCCGCTTCGAAGCGTTTCTCGATCCGGTTCAGGATCGACCAATACGCGCCGCGTTCGCCTTGCGCGATCGCTTCGACCAACGCGTCGTTCGCGTTGTAGTTGAACAGGCTCGCATTGGTCCCGAAGAACCGCCGGTCATTGCCGATCAGATCGGCAATGAACTGCTGCGGGTCCGGGCCCAATGCGGTCGGCAGATAAAACACCGGGTGCAGCAGATCGTCGTTGCCTTCGATATGGCCGTGCAGATTCGGATTCCCGGCATGGAGGCCTTCGCGGCGGATCATCTGCTCGAGCTCGGTGCCCGGGAAGATCCTCAGCCCGACCGTGACCGAAACGCGCTCCGGATCGACCCGCTTGATGAACTCGATGGTCTCGCGAGCGGTCTCCTGCGTCTCGCCGGGCGCGCCGAACAGCAGTTCGATGATGTGCTCCAGACCGTGGCGCTTCGCGGTATTGACCGCATGTTCGATGTCGGGAGCACTGAAGGTGCGGCGCAGTATCTTCAGCATCGTTTCGCTGGCGGTATCGACGCCGAAGTTCATGCCGACGCAACCGGCCGCTTTCATCGCGGCCGCGAGTTCGTCGGGAAACGGCCGCGGCATCCCGTACGCATACCACTGGATTTTTCCGGCGAGCCCGTGCCGGATGATGGCCGCGCACAGCGCCATCGGATGCGCGACGCTCAGATTGAATTCCGAGTCGTTGATGTGAAAGACGTTGACCCCGCGCTCCTCGAGCGATGCCATCTCGGCGACGACGTCATCGGGTTCGCGCATGCGCACCGAGCGGCCTTTGATCAGCGGCTCGACGCAATAGATGCAGGAGCGATTGCAGCCGCGTTTCGTTTCGATGCCGATCTGGCCGCCTTTGGCGAAATAGTGCGGGTTGTTGACCAGCTCGCGTTTGTGAGGCCCTATGCTGGCCAACGGTCCGCATGTGTTGGGCGCGAGCGGCGTAGCATGCACGCCGGCCGTATCGCGGTAGACCAAGCCGGGTATGTGCGTGAAACTCCTGCCTTCTTCGAGGCAGGTCAGCAGTTCGGGAAAGCTGAATTCGCCTTCCCGAACGATGCCGAAGTCCGCGTCGAGGTACGCAAGCAGTTTTTCCGGCATCACCGAGTAGCCCGCGCCGCCCATTACGATCGGGACCGCGCGCGCACGCCGAAGCATCGCGACGATGTCCCTGATGCGCTCGAGAAAGCTGTAGCCGCTGGAGAAATAGACGTCGTCGGTATTTCGCAGAGTCACCCCCCAGTAATCCGGCGCGGCGGTGTGGCAGTGCTCGGCAATGGCCGCCTCGCAATCGTCGGAGAAGCACAGGTCGAGCAAGTTGAGCTCGAACCCTGCACGCTCCATCGGCGCCGACAGATAGTCGAAGGCAATCGGCGCAATCGCCGGCTTGATCTGGTTCGTGTTGACGAAGGTGACGCGCTTGGCCATGTTCGATCAGTCTCAGTGGAATGTTTCGCGAGGGGTCGCAAGGGGTCGCAGAAACGCGCGGCTAGACGGCGACGTCGATCGACATCTTCTGGCCCGCGCGGGCCACCGTCATCTCGCTCATGAATTCACTGAACCGATGCAGCATCACCGCCGAGAGGTGCTTCGCCTTTTCCTCGCAGTCGGAAAACGCATAGAAGCCCGGACCCGCGCTGCTCATCCCCGCGTACACCGCGCCCTCGCGTTGCATCGTCTCGTCGAACTCACGCATCACGTCGGTCCGGAAGATGCCTTCGAGCACCTTCATGTTGCTCATGCTGTTGAGTTCCCAGCCGTGCTTCAGAAACGCGAACAGGTCGTTGCGATGCAGCGCCGGTCGCAGTTTCTGTTCGATGAAGTTGCGCCACGCGGTGCCATAGCGCTTCTGCCACTCGACGAAATGCGTCGGCACGAAACCGGCCTCGGTGGTGCCGGACATGTCCGCGCCTTCGCCATGCGCACGCAGCGCTTCTGTCGATAGCGTGTCGTAGTTGCCAACGGCGGTGGTCACCCACAGGTTTTCCGAACTCAGGTTGCCGAGGAAACGGCCGTTGCCGTGTTTCTCGTCGACCCAGACCAGCCCGCCGAAGAACAGGCACGCTTCGCCGACGCCGGTCTCGAGGCCGAAATACACGTGCTCGTCATCCTTCGCGGTCTCGACGTAGTTGCGGGTGATCATTTCCCACATGTCGTGCGGCGAAAACGGTGAGCCGAACAACGCGTTCAAGCCGGCGAGCGTCGCGGTGTTGAACGACACATTCGAGCCGAAGCCGCTGTGCTGATGCTGGATGCTGCGCAGCCGATCGACACGGATGTCGTCGCGTGCGTAGCCGACCGTACGCTTGAACAACTCGAGCATGTGCCGCCCGCTCGGCACGTCGCAGCCGCCTTCGCCGTTGTTCGTCTTCGTGACGGTGATCCGGTGTCCGACCGTGCTCGTCGATACGCCGAGTCCGCCGCCGCCGAAGCCGGGCATCATTTGCATGAAGTCGAATACGGCGAAGTGAAGGCGCCCTGGCACCGAGACTTCGGCACGATCGTAGCTCGGCACGGCGTCGCGCTCCCAGTGCGGCAGCACAGTCAGATTCGCCCCCGGCAGGAACTGCCCCGCTTTCGCCTTCCAGGCCTGATTCATTGCTCTACCTCCGTCCTCGTGAGTTCCAGGAATTCCAAAGGGCACCACCCGTTGTTCGCGCTCCTGGTGCACTGTTCGTGCCAGGAATTCTTTTGCTGCGCGAAGTGAGTCCCCGTCAGAGGCAATGACGCAAGCAGGCAGCCAGATTTCAAAAGACCGAGCGATATATCCGAACGTTTAGATGTTTGGACGTTCGCATGTGAACCGGGCCGGTATCAGACGTCGTGCAGTCGAGCTGCAACCAACAGATCTCCTTCGGATGTTGGCCCGGCACCGACATTCAGGAGGCTGCGAGGGGTTTTCCTCCAACCCCGCCTTTTGAGATCTGGGCACTTCGTTCCGTTCTTGCAGGGGATGAGGACGACTTGCGTGGTGCCAACGGATGACTGGCATGAACCCTGCAAAAAGCGTCCGCAAGAAGTGGCACCGGTCGATCGCCACTCGTGACCCGCCCTCTTGATCTTTGCCGGGAGCCGCAGATGACAGCAACTTTGAAGGACGACGCGCTGGCGCGACGCCACATCGATTGGCCGCGCGCGTTGCGAGCGATCAAGGCGTTGAGGGAGAACGTAGACGACATTCAGCATGCCTACGAAGTGATGATCGCGCTCGACGGCGGTCAGATGGAGACGATGTACCAGCGCTTTCTGAGCGAGCCGGGCGCCGGCGCGCTGCTTGCGGAGCAGCCGTCGCTGCTCGACACGCTCGCCGATTCCGACACGCTGCTGCGCTTGCCGCCCGGCTCGTTCGGCCGCGCCTACATGGCGATGATGGAGCGCAGCGGCTACAGCGCCGATGGTCTGCTGCAAGCAAGCCGGCTGGCCGCCGGTCTCGAAGAAATCCTGCCGGGCCCGGACCGTCAGTGGTTCATCGAGCGCAGCGGCTGCATTCACGACCTGCTGCACGTGTTGACGGGCTATGGACAGGACTGGGCCGGCGAGACCTCGCTTCTCGCATTCGACTGCGGCCTCGAACCGATGCGCGCGCGCATCGTCGGTCTGCTCGGCACCGCGCTGACCGCGCCGTGGTGGCCGAACTTCTGGGTCCATCGTTTTCTGCGCCGCGCGTGGCTGCGTGGCAAGCGCGCGCGCATTCCCCTCTCATACCGCTGGGAAGAAGCGTTGGAGCGGCCGCTCGCACTCGTCCGCCTGCAACTGGCGATCGAGCCGGTCGCGCTCGCGCATCCGCAGGGCATTCTGGCCGGTGGCCAGACTCTGCCGTGGCGCTACGCCGCGCCGAGCAACGCGTGAACGGAAAGGAACCCAGCATGGCCAGCACACCGAAACATGCGTCGATGCGCAACACCGTATTCGGCATCGTACGCACGCAGTTGCTGCGCGTCTGCCGCGAGCATCAGCGCGACTTCAACGCAGAGATTCACCTCGAGAGTTCGCTGATCGCCGATCTCGGCCTCGACTCGCTATCGCTCGTCGAAGCGGTGGTCGCGGTCGAGCAGGCGTTCGGCATCGACCGTCTGCCGCTAGAAGCGCTGAACGAAGAACACGCCGAAACGTATTTCACGGTCGGCTCGCTCGTGGACCTGTGCATCCGGCACGCCGCCATCCGCGTGGACGCCAACGAGGGGATGCGTACATGAGCCCGCGCCTTTCGCTGGCCACCGCGCATGCAAGACGTGGCCGGCTTGCGGCCGCGGCAGTTGCGCTCGGCAGCACGCTCGGCCGCTTGCCGCTGGCCGCAGAAGCGCTGCCGATCGCCGGCGCGTTCGTCTGCTCGCTGGTGCTGTACGGACGGATCGCCGACGTCGCCGTTGAACCGGGCTGGCGCGTGCTGGCCGGCCTCGTGTCCTTTCTCCTGCTGTTCGTCCAGCTTCGCTTGATCGACGATCTCGACGATCTCGAACGCGACCATCCCACCGGGCACGCGCTGTTGGCGCGCCGCGAGGCACGACGCACACGTCTTGTCGCCAGCCTCGCGACATGCGCGCTGCTGCTCGTTGCACTAAACACCGGCATGCGGCACGCGAGCACGGCCGCCGCTGCCGCCACCGCCCTCGCCTTCGCCGCGCCGTTCGTATTCAAGCGGCTGCTCCCGAGCTGCCCGTTGCTGTGCTTTCCCGCATTCGAGGGGGCGCCCTTCGCGGTCTTCATATACGGCTATTTCTGGTGGCGCGACATGGCTGGCCGCGAACTGAGCTTCTATGCCGTGACGTGCGTAGCGGGCTCGATGTGGACCGGCTACGAATTCTGGAAGTTCTCGCGCAAAGTCGGCACCACCGCACTGCAGCCCTATCACCTGTCGGCGCGCGAAATCCGCGTCACGCTGAATCTTCTGCTGATGCTGGCGCTCGGCATCAACGTGTCGCTGTCGCGCCTCGCAGGCCTGTCGCAAACCTATTCGATCTATGCGGCGACGCTGCCACTCGTATGGCTCGTCTGGCTCAACGCGAGTTGGCCGGGCCCCGCGAGCAGGCCGGGCCGGCCACGCTGGGCGGGCACGCGCTTCATCGTCGCCGTCGAGCTCGGACTGCTGGCCGAGGTTCTCCTCAAATGACACGCAACCCTGGATGGTCACCCACGATGGATAAGCACGTTCTCGTCACCGGTGCGCGAGGTCTGTTGGGCGCCGAAGTGATCGCCCGGCTCACGGCAATGGGCTACCCGGTCGTCGCATTCCTGCGCTCCGAAGGACCGGTTGTCCGCAACGACGGCACGCCGCTCGCGGCAACCACGTACGACGGCCACACGCCTGCAGCCGGAACCTTCGCATGTGTGCGGGGCGACGTCGCCGAACCCCAGCTTGGGCTCGACCCGCACACCTACGAGGCGCTGCGCGCGACGACGGGCGCGATCGTCCACTGTGCCGCGCTCACCAGTTTCGGACGCAAGCCCGAAGTCTACGACGCGATCAACTTTCGCGGCACCGAGCGCATCGTCGAGTTCGCGCAGCCTCGCGACGACGCGCCGATACCGCTGCTCTACGTGAGCACCGCCTATGTCTGCGGCGAGCGCCCCGGCGTGTTCAGCGAGGACGATCTGGACCTCGGCCAGCGGCTGGGCAACCCGTATGAGCAGAGCAAGTACCGCGCGGAACAATCGGTGCGAGCGGCGATGCGCAGCGGTCTGCCGGCCGCGGTGCTGCGCCCGTCGATCATCGTCGGCGACTCCGCGAGCGGCGTGATCCGCAAATTCGACACGCTCTACACCGTCGTGCGCCTGACGGCCGCGGGACTCGTGCGCACGATGCCAGGCGACTACGGCGCGACGCTGAACATCGTGCCGATCGACTGGGTCGCCGACTGCGTCGTCGAGGCGCTGGTGAAGTTCCCGCTGGTGCGCGGACGCACGCTGCATCTGACCTCGGGCGCGCCGACCACGCTGCGCGAAATCAACGACGTCTGCGCGGAGTTCCCGTCGTTTCACGTGCCTCGCTATGTGCCGCGGCATGTGTTCGACGCCGCCGCGATGAAGCCGCTCGAGCGGCGCTACTACGACGAGGTCGTGAAGCTGTACGAGTCGTACCTGACGCGCCAGGTGCGCTTCGCCCGCGACGCGACCACCGCGATCATGCCGCCCATGCCTCGCGCGACGGGCAAAACGCTGCTGCGCAGGATCTTCCGTTATGGAATCGCGGCGGGCTACTTCGTGCCGCGCACGGCTTGACGCTCAGGGAGCCTAACCATGTTGATGACCGATCCGATGCTCGCCGAGCTCTGGCAAAAAGCGCGCACCGCGTTGAGCGCCCAGTTCGAACAGCGGGCACCGAGCGCCGTCTTTCTCGAAGGCTCGATCGCCGAAGGTTTCGGCAACGAGCGCTCCGATGTCGACTTCGTCGCGATCGTCGATAGCGGGCTGGAGCCGGCCACGATGCCGTACATCCTGTTTATCGACGGCCGCCGCATCGAAGTCAGGTTGCTGAGTCCGGCGCGCCTGCGCCGCGAGCTCGCGCAGGTTCGCGCAGCGCTCGGCAAAGGGCGTCGCGCGGTCGCGCGGCTGTCGTGGAATCTGCTCGAACGGTGCCAGCGCTTCATCGGTGCGCTGCCGATCGACAACCCGGCATTGATCGAAACGCTGCAAGCGGAGCTTGGCCGCGACGCGCTCTGCGAGGCGGTGGCGCTGTGGTTCGAGGATTTCGCGCGCCAGACCGGCCGCTATGCGGTCGCGATGTTCGCGCTCGGCGAGCCCGACTACGCCCGCGCCTGGATCAGAACCGCCGCGTTTCATGCGGCGAAGAGTCATGTGGCGCGGCTCGGCGAGTGCTACATGAGCCCGAAATGGCTGTCGCTGCAACTCGAACGCGCGGCTATCGACGCGGGTCTCGCCGGCCGTCTGTGGAACCTGCTGCACGCGCCGCGCGAACATGGCGCCGAAAGCTCGTTCCTCGCGGCGGGGGTCGCGCTGCTCCGCGAGTTTGGCGTCGGCGGTGTGAGCCTCGCGGCGGAGAACGTGCTGATCGGCCCAGGCAAGGACGCGACGACCTGGCAGATCGGCGAACGGGTCCATGTGCTGCGAGGCAGCGACGTTTTTGCGCTCGACGACGAAGCCGCCCAGGCCTGGCGTGCGATCACCTTCGACACCCCATGCACGGCCATCGCCAGCCGTGGCGACGCGCAGGCGGCGAGCCGGCAGCGCGCGCTGATCGCGGACTTCAGCCGGCTGGGTCTCGTCAGCCTGCGCTGGAAGGGCAGCGGAGAAATCCACGCACGACAGCAGGCGACTTCGACGCCGGTGTCCCGTGCGCCGTTGATCTCGATCGATGGCGCACGCCTCGCGGCCGGCCGCGCGAGCGGTGCCCAGTTGCTGCCGATGCCCGCCGGGCGCTTCGCCGAAGCGGGCCTCGAGATGGTCTGGGCCAACATCGGCCTCGAAAATGCGCGCGAGGACGCCCAGGGCGCACTGCGGCGCGGCCAATGGAAGGTGCTCGAGTACGCGCTGCAACGGATGATGCAAACCGCCTGCATGGTCACCCTCGGCGCGCACGGCGTGACGCCGCAGTCGACGATGGAAGAAGCGACGCTCGACGCGATCCGGCTGCTGCCTCTCGATGCGGCGCTGATCGACGGCATCCGCGAACTCGAACAGTGCTCGATCGGATCGGCACCGGATGCCGAGCGTTACGTCGCGCTCGCCGATGAGCTCGCGCAGCGTCTGCGCAACCTCGGCGGCGACCCGCAGTTTCCGGCGAGCTTCGATACGGCATGGGGCTGGCGCGGCACGATCCACGCCGCCTACGACTGGATCAACCTCGGTGCGCATCTGCACGCGCGCTTTCCGCAGACCGCTCACGGCGGGCGCGGTACCGCCGAGGAAGCAAGAGACCTGCTCGCTTCGTCGAGCACCTGAGCAACGGGGACCTCAATGAATTTCGACACCATTGCGCGCGCATGCGGCGAATGCGAAGCGGGCAAGAGCTACGCACAGCACGAGAGCTTCGACGCAAGCAGCAGCGCCGGCCCAACAGCATCGCCACGTTTGATTCTCACCGCGGCAAGTCCCGCCGAAGCCATCGAGCGGCTCGCCGGCAACAAGGGACGATCGCTCCATCGGCTGGCGAACCTCGGTGTAGCGGTGCCGCACTGGGCGATCCTCGGCACCGACTGCTTTGCGGAGTTCCGCCGCGACGGCGGCCTCGATCAAACCATCGCCACGCTGCTCAGCGACTTCACGCCCGCCAACGCCGCCGCGATCGCGAGCAGGATCTGCGAGGCCGTGCTGACGTGCGACATCAGCGCCGCGTTGCGCGCCGACATTGCACGCGCGCACGATGCGATCGGAGACGGACCGCTCGCGGTGCGTTCGTCAGGTGTCGAAGAAGACAGCGCGAGCTTCTCGTTCGCAGGCCAGTTCGACACGTTCCTCGATGTACGCGGGCTCGACTCGACACTCGAACACGTGCGCCGGTGCTGGGCCTCCGCGTATTCCGAGCGCTCGCTGCGCTACCGGCATCAGCACGGACTCGACATGGCCGGCGCCGACATGGCTGTGATCCTGCAGCGCCTCGTTCAGGCGGACACGAGCGGCGTCGTGTTCACGATCAACCCCGCCAACGGCAAGCGCGACGAGCTGGTGCTGAGCGCCGTCTACGGGCTCGGCGAAGGACTCGTGTCGGGCGCCGTCGACGCTGACACGGTCACCGTGGACCGCCACACCGGGCACCACAAGCAGGTAGTGATCGGTGAAAAACGCGAGCGTCATGACGGCCGCCACATCCGCGAGGTTCCAGCCGCGCTGCGCGATGCTGCGGCCCTTTCCAACGACGAGATCGAGCGCGTCGTGGCGGCGGCCCGCACGCTCGAAAACAAGTTCGGCGAGCCGCTCGATATCGAATGGTGTATCGCGGAGCACCAGTTGTGGATTCTGCAGGCGCGCCCGGTGACCACGCCGGTCGCACCGGCCCCATCGCGGAGCGGCGAATTCCAGCTGTGGGACAACTCCAACATCGTCGAGAACTATCCCGGCGTGACCACGCAGCTGACCTTCACCTTCGCGCAGCACGTCTACGCACAGGTGTTCCGCGAGTTCTGCCGGCTGCTCGCGATTCCGCACAAGCAGCGGCGCGAGATGGACGGCTTCCTCGGCTCGACGCTCGCGTTCCTGAACGGGCGCGTGTACTACAACCTGCTGCACTGGTACAAGCTGTCCGGGCTCGCGCCGTTCCAGGACCTCGGACGCAAGATGATGGAAGTCCAGATGGGCGTCGACGAGCCGCTCGATCTGGCGAGCTTCGCCGAGCTGATCGCGCCGTACAAGGCCGGCTCGCGCGCTGGGCTCGCCTGCATCCGCGCCGTGAGCGGCACGAAGTTCGCGTGGCACTTCGCGCGGCTGGAGCGCAACGTCGAGCGCTTCCGCGCGTTCTTCTATCCGGTCTACGACGAGTTCAACGCGCTCGACTATCGCTCGCATCCCGCCGATGCCGTCTATGCGCACTACTGCCGCTTCGAGCAGGCGCTGCTGGCACGCTGGGGCATGATGATCGTGCTCGAATCGGCGATCGGTCTCAGTTACGGCGTGCTCAGGCGCGTGATCAAGCGGTGGATTGCCGATGCGCCCGACTGGCTCGAAGTGGCGGTGATCGGCGGCATGGACGACATCGAGTCGATCGAGCCGGTCCGCAGGCTGGCCGCGCTGGCGGAAGCCGTGCGGTCGAAGCCGCGGGTCGAAGCGCTGATCCGCAACACGCCGTCAGCCGATGCGTATGCGGCGCTGCGCGAATGCGGCGCGCCCGAGATCGTCGCCGACGTCGAGCGCTACCTTGCCGACTTCGCGTACCGCAGCAACAACGAGCTGAAGCTCGAAGAACCCGATCTGCGCGAAGACCCGGGCGTGCTGTTCGATATGTTGAAGGCCTCGCTCGCGCATGGCGCCGCGACGATCGATCGCAGCGCCACCGAAGCGCGCATCGACGCGGTGTTGCGTGAGCGGCTGGGTCCGCTGCAGCGCTGGATTTTTGCCCGCGCACGCGGCCGTGTGCGCGCCGCGATCCGGGCGCGCGAGACCGTGCGCTTTTGCCGTTCGCGCGCGTTCGGGGTCGCGCGCCGGATGTTCCGCGCGATCGGCGAGGGTCTCGCCGCCGACGGCGTGCTGGCCACAGGCCGCGACATCTTCCATCTGCGTCTCGACGAGATTCGCGGCTGCTTCGAAGGCACCGTGTCCCACCGCGAACTGCGCCCGCTCATCGAGCAGCGCAAGCGCGACGACGCGAGCTATCGCGCGATGGATGACCTGCCGCCACGCTTCGTCACGCATGGCCCCGTAGCGGCCTGGCTCAGCAAGCCGGCGAACCTCGCCGCGCTGCACGCGGCGCCCGCCCATGCGGCCGGCGCGACGCTGCGCGGCACGCCCTGCTCGCCGGGCTTCGCCGAAGGGCGCGCGAAGGTCGTGCGCGAAGCGAACGAATTCGACGGCGGCATCCTCGTCACCTATCGGACCGACCCCGGCTGGGTCCCGGTATTCGCGTCGGCGACCGGCCTGCTGATCGAGCGCGGCAGTCCGCTGACCCATGCCGCGATCGTCGCACGCGAAATCGGCATCCCGACCGTCGTGCAGATTCCGGGCCTCACCACGCGCGTGCAGTCGGGCATGCAACTCAAGGTCGATGGCCATAGCGGCGTGATCGAACTGCCCGAGCCGACCTGAAACGAATCCCCACCCCCTTGACTGACCACTGCAACCGCCCCTGAAGGAAACTGCCATGTACCGCCTGCTCAACGATCGTCGCGACCTGCCGCATCTGTGGCTCTACATCGAGTGCGCGCTGATATTCATCCCCGCCGCGGCCGTGCTGTATTGGCTCGGCCACTTTCCCTGGTGGGCGGGCGTGGCCTATGTGCTGGTCTGGAATATGTTCGGCGACCGCTTCACGATGAGCTACCACTGCACGCTGCATCGGCGGCTCTTCAGGAAGAAGTACCGCGCGCTCGAAATCCTGCTCGACTGGGTGCTGTGCCCGTTCTTCGGCCAGACGCCGGGCACGTTCTATGTCCATCACATGGGCATGCATCACATCGACGACAACCTGCCACGCGACCTGAGCTCGACGATGCGGTTTCAGCGCGATAGCGTCATCGGCTTTCTGCATTACTACTTGCGCTTCGCCGCGCTGGTGCCGGTCGAGCTCAGCGTCTATCTGTGGCGCTCGCGCAATACGAAGCTGATGCGGCAACTGCTCGTCGGTGAGATCGCGTTCTACGCGGCGATCGGCGCGGCCGCGTACTGGAACCTGCGGGCGACGCTGGTCGTGTTCGTGTTTCCGTTCGTGTTCGTGCGGCTGATGATGATGATCGGCAACTGGGTCCAGCACGCGTTCATCGACCCCGATCATCCGGACAACCCGTACACGAGCAGCACCAATACGATCGACTCGCGTTTCAATGCGCGCGTCTTCAACGCCGGTTATCACATCTATCACCACGTCCGCAAAGGCACGCACTTCAGCGAGCTCACGAAGGAGTTCGCCGCGAACCTCGAGAAGTACGGTCACGAGGATGCGGTCGTGTTCGATGGAATCGACATCGCGCAGATCTGGCTGCTGCTGGTCACGCGCCAGCACCGCAAGCTCGCCAGGCATTTCGTGCGCTTGCCGGGCGCGCCGGTGCGCAGCGACGACGAGGTGATCGCGCTCTTGCGTCGCCGTCTGCAGCCGATCCGCGACTGGTCGCCCGCTGCTTCGCTCGATCACGGAATCTCGACCAGGTAAGCGGGGAGCCGTCACCATGAACCTGACGCTAGTCGATGCCGTTTCAGCGCTGCCGCGCGGCGACGCTCGAGGCCTTCGCTTTGTCTCCTCGCACGGCGACGAGCACTACTATCCGTACGACGCGCTCGAGCGCGAGGCACGCCAGCGTGCGCAAAAGCTCGTGGCACTGGGCCTGAACAAGGGCGACCGTATCGCGCTCGTGATCCTGGACCCGGAAGCGTTCATCCTGAGCTTCCTCGGCGCGTCGTTCGCCGGTCTGGTGCCGGTTCCGATCTTTCCGCGCGGAAGCCTGAACTTCAGAACCCGCGAACGCTACGCCGAAACCGTCAGTCACATCGTGCGCTCGGCAGGCGCGCGGATGCTGCTGACGTCGAACTCGACACGCGAGACCATCGAGGACGTGCTGGCCGCCGACACCGGCCTCGAACGCATCGTGACCGTCGAAGCGCTGCTCGACGGCGAGCCGCCCGCCTGCGATTTGCCCACGCTGCATCCCGATGACCTGTGCTTTCTGCAATACACGTCGGGCAGCACGTCGCTGCCGAAAGGCGTGATGGTCACGCATCGCAATCTGATCGCGAATGCAACAGCGTTCCTCGGACCGCGCGGCATCGATCTGCACGAGCAGGATGTCTATGTGAGCTGGCTGCCGCTGCACCACGACATGGGACTCATCAGCGTGCTGGGCGCGCTGATCTGCGACTTGCCGAGCGTGCTGCTAGCAACCGAAGCATTCGTGCGCCGGCCTGGCCTGTGGATGGAGGCGATCACGAAGTACCGCGGCACGATCAGCTTCGCGCCGAACTTCGCGTACGCGCTCGCCGCGCGCCGTACCCGCGACCAGGACCTCGAAGGCCTCGACCTGAGTCGGCTGCGCGTGGCCGGCTGCGGCGCCGAGCCGATCAACGCGCAAGCGCTGCGCCAGTTCTCCGCGCGCTTCGAGCCCGCCGGCTTTCGCGCCGAAGCATTGCTGCCGTGCTACGGGATGGCCGAGGCAACGCTCGCGATCACGTTTCACGACCACGGCCAGCCGATCGTCACCGACGTCGTCTATGCGGCACCGCTGGGGCTCGGTCGAGCGATACCGGCCGCGCGTGATACCAGCTTGCGCACGATCGAACTGGTCGGCTGCGGCCATTGCTTTCCCGGACACGAGCTGCGGATCGTCGACGAATCCGGGCGGGCGTTGCCCGAACGCTGCGTCGGCGAGATCGTCACGCGCGGGCCCAGCATCACCGTGGGCTACTACGGCCTCACCGAAGCGAGCGCCGACGCGTACCGCGACGGCTGGCTGCAGACCGGCGATCTCGGCTACGTCGCGGGCGACCAGCTCTATATCTGCGGCCGCAGCAAGGACCTGATCGTGATTCACGGCTCGAACCTCTATCCGCAGGACATCGAATGGGCGGTGGCCGAGTTGCCGAGCGTGCAAAGCCGCGGCGTGATCGCGTTCAGCGTGATGCGCGACGGCGACGAGACGCTGGTCGTCTGCGCCGAGGGCAAGCCCGCGGAGGCCACGGCGCTGCGCCGTGCGATCGCGCAGAAGGTCGCCGAATGCGCGGGCTTGCAGGTCGGTCACGTCGCGATCGTGCAGGCGGGCAGCTTGCCGCGAACTTCGAGCGGCAAGGTGCAGCGCCGCCGGACCAAGGCGCAGTTCGAAGCCGGCGAGCTGGAGGAACACTCGTGAGCATGCGCTGGCGCGAGATCATGCTGACGGTGTCGGGCGCGCTCGCGCTCGCCGCCTGTCACCCGAAAGAAGCCGAGGTGACGCTGCCGCGCCCGGTCATCGCGGTGGTCGTGCATCGGGACAGCAAGCCCGTGCTCGCGACGCTGCCGGGCGAAGTCAACGCACGCTATGCGACGCCGCTGTCGTTTCGCGTCGCCGGCAAGCTGGTCGAGCGGAAGGTGCGGCTCGGCGATACGGTCACGGCCGGCCAGGTGCTCGCGCGGCTCGATGCCGACGACGCGCAGCGCAGCCTCGCGAGCGCGCAGGCCCAATTGATGGCGGCGCAGCATCGGCTCACCTTCGCCGAGCAGCAACTCGATCGCGACCGGGCTCAGGCGCAGGAACAGCTGATCTCGACGGCGCAGCTGGAGCAGACCCAGGATGCGTATGTGGCGGCCGCCGCGCAGCGCGATCAGGCGGTACAGCAGTTCGCGCTGCTGAAGAATCAGACCCAATACACGGTACTCACCGCGGACCATGCCGGCGTCGTCACCGCCGAAGACGCCGATACCGGGCAGAACGTCGCGGCGGGACAGCCGGTCTACCACCTCGCGTGGTCTGGCGAGGTCGATATCCTCTGCGACGTGCCCGAGAGCCTGCTGAACGCGCTGGCGGTCGGCAGCGCGGCCAGCGTGTCGCTGCCGGCCGTCACGGACCGACGCTTCACCGCGCACGTCCGGGAGCTGTCGCCGGCAGCAGACCCCGGCAGCCGCACCTATCGCGCGAAACTGACGCTCGATGCGCCAGGCCCCGAAGTCCGCCTCGGCATGACGGCCACCATCACCTTCGCCGACGCGTCCGGCGAGGCGCAAGCGGACGACCCGATCACGCTGCCCGCCAGCGCGCTCTTTCACGACGGCAACGCGCCGGCCGTCTGGGTCGTGCGGCCCGGCGACGAGGCGCTGGAACTGCGCCGGGTCCAGGTGGGCCGCTATGACGACCGCACGATCTCCGTCGCGCGAGGCCTCACGGACGGCGAGCGCGTCGTGCTGCAAGGCGTGCACACAGTCAGCGCCGGCGAAACCGTGCGCGCGGTCGCGCCGTTGCATCCCGAGGACTTCGCGTCATGAGAGCGCTGTTTGGCCAGGGGCCCGACGGAGCGGGCGGCCCCGGTGAACCGGGTGGACCGCGGCGGCCAGCAGCGGACGACACCGGCCGCTTCAATCTGTCCGCGTGGGCGATCCGCAACCAGGCGCTTGTCTTTTTCGCCGTCGTGCTCGCGACGCTGTTCGGCGTGCTCGCCTATTCCCGGCTCGGACAATCCGAGGACCCGCCGTTCACGTTCCGCGCGATGGTGATCCGCACCTTCTGGCCCGGCGCGACCGCGCGCCAGGTCGAGGAGCAGGTGACCGACAGGATCGGCCGCAAGCTGCAGGAAACGCCGCATCTCGACTATCTGCGCAGCTACTCCCGTCCCGGCGAATCGCTGATCGTCTTCACGATGAAAGACTCCGCGCCGGTGAGCGAGGTGCGCGACACGTGGTACGAGGTGCGCAAGAAAATCGGCGACATCGCGGATACGCTGCCGCCCGGCGTGCGCGGGCCGTACTTCGACGACGAATTCGGCGACGTCTACACGAACATCTATGCGCTAGCCGGCGACGGCTTCTCGCCGGCCCAACTGCACGACTATGCGGACGAACTGCGCGGCGTGCTGCTGCGTGTGCCCGGCGTCGCGAAAGTCGACTATTTCGGCGACCCCGACGAGCACATCACGATCGAGATTCCCAACGCGCAATTGACGCGGCTCAGCATCACGCCGCAACAGCTCGCGCGGGCGATCAACGCGCAAAACGCGGTCACGCCGAGCGGCACGCTCACCACCGCTTTCGATCGCGTGTTCGTGCGTCCGAGCGGCCAGTTCACCGACCTGACGGCGATGAGCGACACGCTGATCGACATCAATCACCGCCTCGTTCGTCTTGGCGACATTGCGACGATCAAGCGCGGCTACGACGATCCGCCGGTCTCGCAGGTTCGCACCAACGGCCGCCCGGTGCTCGCCATCGGCATCACGATGCAGACTGGCGGCGATGTGATTCAGCTCGGCAAGCTGCTCGACGCGAAGACGGCCGAATTGCGCGCGCGTCTGCCCGCGGGGCTCGAACTCGTCCAGGTGTCGAGCATGCCGCACGCGGTCTCGCACTCGGTCAACGGCTTTCTGCGCGCCGCCGCCGAAGCGATCGTGATCGTGCTGGCCGTGAGCCTTATCTCATTGGGCTGGCGCGCCGGCGTGGTGGTGGCGATTTCGATCCCGGTCGTGCTCGCGGTCACCGCGCTATGCATGAATGGGTTCGATATCGGCCTGCACAAGATCTCGCTCGGCACGCTGGTCCTCGCACTGGGGCTGCTCGTCGACGATGCGATCATCGCGGTCGAGATGATGGCAGTGAAGCTCGAACAGGGATGGGGCCGCGCGAGGGCCGCGGCGTTCGCCTACAGCAGCACCGCGTTTCCGATGCTGACGGGAACCCTGGTCACGGTGGCGGGATTCCTGCCGATCGCGCTGGCGAAATCGGCCACTGGCGAATACACGCGCTCGATCTTTCAGGTGTCCGCGATTGCGCTGGTTGCTTCGTGGTTCGCGGCGGTCGTGCTGATTCCGTTGCTCGGCTATCACCTGCTGCCCGAACGCAAGGACATCGCGCGCGAGACGCCGCCTCGGCGCGCGCTTCGCAAGCTGCGCCGGCGCGACGACGCGCAGACGCGCCGCGCCCCGCTGGCGGCGCCGCGCGCGCCCCGCTTTCATGACCGCCTGCGCGACTGCATCGCGTGGTGCGTGAAGCGCCGCCTCGTCGTGATTGGCGTCACGGCTGCGCTGTTCGTGGTTGCGTTGGCCGGCTTCGCGCTCGTGCCGCAACAGTTCTTCCCGAGCTCCGAGCGTCCCGAGCTGCTCGTCGACCTGCGGCTGCCCGAAAGTGCGTCGTTCGAAGCGACGCTGCGCGAAGCCGCGCGCCTCGAAAAGACGCTAGCCGGCCGGCCCGAGATCGATCATCTGGTCGATTTCGTCGGCACGGGCGCGCCGCGCTTCTATCTGCCGCTCGACGTCCAGATGCCCCAGCCGAACTTCGCGCAGCTCGTGATCACCGCCAGGTCCGTCGACGACCGCGAAAAGCTCGAACGCTGGCTCGCGAGCACGCTGCAAAACAGCTTTCCCGCCGTGCGTGCGCGTGTTTCGCCGCTGCAGACGGGACCCTCGGTCGGCTATCCGGTGCAGTTTCGCGTCAGCGGAAACGACCTCGCCACCGTGCGGGAAATCGCGGAAAAAGTCGCGGCGACGATGAAGGCCGATGCCCGCACGACGGGCGTGCATTTCGACTGGGACGAACCCGGCGAACGCTCGGTGCGCTTCGAGATCGACCAGCAGAAGGCGCGTGAGCTCGGTGTCACGTCGGAAGACGTGGCGAGCTTCCTCGCGATGACGCTATCGGGCTATACGTTCACGCAGTACCGGGTGCGCGACCGGTTGATCAGCGTCGACCTGCGCGCGCCCCAGCGTGAGCGGGTCGATCCCGCCGAGATCGTGAACCTCGCGATGCCGACGCCGAACGGCCCGGTTCCGCTCGGTACGCTCGCACACCTGCACAACGAGCTCGAATACGGGGTGATCTGGGACCGCGATCGTCAACCGACGATCACGGTCCAGGCCGACGTGCGCGGCAACGCGCTGGAGCTCGACGTGACCCAGGCGATCGATCGGACGCTTGCGCCGCTGCGCGCGTCGCTGCCGATCGGCTATCGGATCGAGACCGGCGGCGCGGGCGAGATCAGCGGCAAGGCGCAGGCGTCGGTGATCGCGCAGCTGCCGCTGATGCTCGTGGTGGTGCTGACGCTGCTGATGATTCAACTGCGCAGCTTCGCGCGCGTGCTGATGGTCGTGCTCACCGCGCCGCTGGGGCTGATCGGCGTGGTCGCCGCACTGCTGCTGTTCGGCAAGCCGTTCGGCTTCGTCGCGATGCTCGGCGTCATTGCGATGTCCGGAATCATCATGCGCAACTCGGTGATTCTCGTCGATCAGATCGAACGCAATATCGCCGCGGGCCAGGGGCGCTTCGATGCGATCGTAAGCGCCACGGTCCGGCGCTTCCGCCCGATCATGCTGACCGCCGCGGCCGCCGTGCTCGCGCTGATCCCGCTGCTGCAATCGGCCTTCTTCGGACCGATGGCGACCGCACTGATGGGCGGCATCACGGGCGCGACCGTGCTGACGCTGTTCTTCGTTCCCGCGCTCTATGCGACCGCGTTCAAGGTGCGGCACTTCGAACGCGGTGTGCGAACCGCGTCCTCGACAATCGAATACACGTGGAGCTGATCGTGGGCACAGACTGCAACTCCGTCGACGGGCCGGCGAGCGCGCCGCATTTCACTTTCGCGCCGCGTCGAGCGCGAGCGGTGGCGACCCATCGCTGGCGCGCGGCGTTCGGCGCGGCCGCAGCGATCGCGCTTGGCGCATGCTCGTTCGGTCCGAGCGGCGAGCCGCCGGCGATGCCCTCGCCCGCCCATTACGGCACCGAGCCGCAGCCCGCGCAAACCGTCGAGGCGCTCGGTGTCGCGCAACGCTTCACTACCGGCGCGCAGCCGGTGCCGCAATGGTGGCGGCTGTTCGGCTCGACGGCGTTGAATGATCTCGTCGAAGAAGGCCTGCGCAACAGCCCGACGCTCGCCGCCGCGGACAAGCACCTGGCCGCCGCGCACGAACAACTGCGCGCGCAGATCGGCGCCACGCTGCTGCCGTCGGTCGATCTGGTCGCGCAGGCCTCGCGCGGACGCGATCTCGGCATTCCGGTTCCCGGCGCGCCGAATACGCTGCTTTACAACGAGTTCATCGGCGTGGTCCAGGCGCAATACACGTTCGATCTGTTCGGCGCGGTGCGCAAGGCCAACGCGGCGCGCTCCGCGCGGGTCGACATCGATGCGTATCAACGCGAAGCCGCGCGCCGCGCGCTGGCCACCAACATCGTCACGGCGACGATCGAGGCGGCGATGCTGCGCGCCGAGATCGATGCGACCGAGCGCCTGATCGTGCTGGCGGGCGATCAGGCTCACGATACCGAACGGCATTACCAGCTCGGGTCGCTGACGCGCGGCGACGTGTCGAATGCGCGGCAAAGCATCGCCGCGCTCCAGGTCAGCGTGGCCGATCTGCGGCAACGGCTGACCGTGACCCGCCACGCGCTTGCGGTGCTGCTCGGCCGCACGCCCGACGCGGCGCCGCCCGAGCCCGATCTGGCGAGCCTGCATTTGCCGCAGGACGTGCCCGTCGTGCTGCCATCGGACCTGTTGCGCTCACGGCCCGATATCGCGGCCGCCGAGGCGGCGCTGAAAGCCGCCGCGAACGATGTCGGCGTCGCCACCGCACAACTCTTTCCGAGCCTGACGCTGAACGCCTCGATGGGACAAGGCGGGTTCAGCTGGCCGCTCGCGCTGTCGGGCGCCGGCGCGATCTGGAGTATCGCCACGACGATGTCGCAAGCGCTGTTTCATGGCGGCGCGCTCATCGCGCAGCGGCGCGCGGCCATCGACACCTATGAGGCCGCCGTGTTCGAGTACAAGCAGACCGTGCTGGCCGCGTTCGAAAACGTCGCCGACACGCTTGCGTCGCTCGAACACGACGCGCAGGCGCTCGAAGCCGCGAGCGGCGCTGCCCGCGACGCACGCGAGACGTTCGACGATGCCACGTCGCGTCACCGGCTCGGCGCGCTGCCCGCTGCCTCCGCTCGCGGCGGCGAGCAGCAGTACGAAGCAGCGAGGCTGGAAGAAATCCGCCTGGTCGGCCGGCGCCTGGCCGATACGGCGACGCTGTTTCAGGCGATGGGCGAGTTGCCGCCGGGCAACACCCAGACACCCGAGCATCTGGCCGGCAAGTGATCCGCGCGCCGCGCCCGACGGCGCGCGCTTGCGTTCAAGCCTGCGGGTTGCCGCGGAACGCCGACAAGATAAGTCAGACCGAGCGGCGAGCCCTGCACCGGCAGCGTGCCGATGTCCCAATCGAAGCTCTGCTGATCCGGAATACTCGCGACCATCTCACGCAATTCGTCGGGGTTGTAGATGCGCAGCATCGACACGATGCCGTCGAACAGACACAGCAGCGGGATCGCCGGCAGCACATAGGTGAGCGCTAGCCGCGACCAGCGAAACGGTCGGATCAGCGGAGTCAGCGCGAGCATCATCAGCGGCATCACCAGGATGAACACGATACCGAGCAGCCGGTGATCCGCACCCTCGACGACGACGATCGCGCGGCGTTTCGTCACAGCGTCGGCGAGGATCGCGCGCGCATCGTCCGGGCGGAAATGGTGGAACGAGTTGAACATCGTGCGCACGCCGTCGAATCTCGATGGCACGTTCATCGCGTCCACCGGTTCGCTCACATACGTGACACAGTCGGTCGACCCGGCTGAGATCCGCTCGTACGCAGCGCGATTGGGATAGAAGTCCGTCAACTGCACCATCACGCGGCCGGACAGCGCGAGCAACGGTGCAAGCGTCTGCCATGGCCCGCCGCCGCCCGAGCACAGATCGACGATCCGGTCGCTGCCAACCCGGCGCATGGCCTCGCGCAGCTTGCCCGCGATCACGTTGAAGCCCTTGTGGGAATTGGCCAGAAAGTGCAGCCAGTCCGTCCCGCCGTCACGGAGGGCGCGTGGGCACCACGGCTGGTCTTCGATTTCGAGCAGATGCAGGCGTCGCATGATTACGCGGGCAACCGAGGTAACTGAAAACCACGCCGCTCGGTCAGCCTTCGCGAGCGGCAACTTACTACCGAAGTTAAACGAGCCAACGCGCGGGCTTCTTTAACGGCATCAATCGACTATACGCCGAGCCGCCCCGCGCCGGCGACGCTCGCCGTTCACATCCCGCATAATGACGACGGATTAGGACTTACCCGCATCAGCCGCCGGACGGCGGCCGGGAGATGAACGATGCAAAACGACAGACCGCCGCCGCGGCGGGTGACATATGAGAAAGGGATCCGGATCGGTGGCTCAGGCTGGTTCGGACGGTTGCTGACCGTCGCCCTGAGCGCGATCCTGTTCGTGGTGGCCGCGACGCTGTCGATCGTGCTGTTCGCCGTGCTGTTCGCGGTCGGCACGGTCGTGGTCGGCTATCTGTGGTGGAAGATGCGCAAGTTGCGCCGGCAGGCGGCCGCGTATGGCGACGACGGCCGCACCGTCGACATGGAGGTCGTTCACAGGGACACGCCCGACGACGACGGCCGCACCATCGACATGGAGGTGGTCCACAAGGACCCGCCCCGCGACGATTCCGCGCCGCGCTGACGATCTGCTCCGCGCCTGTTTCAAGCCGCAAGGGCCGTTTCGACCGCGCTCACGTAGTTGCGAAAGCCGGCCTGCTGTAGCGCCTCGAGCAGCCGCAGCAGTTCATGTCGTGTGGCGTCCGTGAGCGGCGCCCGAAGCGCGAGCGCAAGCGCACGGCCACGCGCCGCGAAAAGCTCGGACCACGGCAACGGTTCGCGCTGCGTATAGGCCTCGAGTGCTTCCACGTAGTGCAGCATGCCGGCCGGATCGCCCGCCCCCAGCATCGCTTCGATGGCGTCGCGGTAAAACCACAGGTGATTGTGGCCGACCGCGCCAAGGCGCAACAGCGCCTCGCCTTCAGCCAGTAGCCGCGTCCGCTCGTCTTTGTCGTCAACCGCGCGGCTCAGCGCGCTCAAGGTCTTTGGTCCGGAAAACTGACTGCCCACCTCGCGTGAGATGGCGAGTGCTTCGCGCAGCGCCGACACCGCTTCGCTGCTGCATCCCTGGTCCAGTAACAGGCGTCCCTGCATCTCCAGGTTCTGCGCCTGGAAGCGGCGCGCACCCAGTTGCCGGATCACGCGCAGTTCCTGCGCCAGATGCTTGCTGGCCGCCTGCACGTCGCCCAATTCCTGGCACGCGAACACCCCCAGCGTCTCCCCCAGCAATTGCGCGCGAGGTTGCCCGATCAACTCGGCGGTGCGGGCGGCGGCGATGGCGTCCTCGCGAGCCGGACCCGCGTCGTTCAGATAGATGCGGCTGAAGCCCTGCATCGACAGATTGGCGACCTCGATGCGGCCGAAGCCGTGCTCCCGGCTCATCGCCACGCATTCGCTGAAATGATGGAACGCGGTGCGCATGCGTCCCTGCGCATACGCCGCATCCGCCAGGCCGCCGAGCGCGCGAGCCTCCGCCTCGGGCAGATGGAGGCGGCGCGCATAGGCGAGACCGCGCTCGTGTTCGGCGCAGCAGGCGTCGATCTTGCCGAGCGGAAACAGGATGTTGCCGCGCAAATAATGGAGGCTTGCCAGCTCGGCCAGCCGGTTGTCCCGCTCCGCGATTCGTTGCGCTTGCGCCAGCAGACCGAGTGCTTCGTCGAGACCCTCGCTGACCCGCAGACCTTCCGCGAGCCCGAGCTGGCAGTCGCATCGGGCGGTGTCGTCGGTGGCGGCGGCGAGTGCGGTGCGGTACGTCGCGATCGATCCCGCAATGTCGCCCAGGTCGCGCTGAAGCTCGCCCTTGCAGCAGCTCAGTGCATGGCGGTCCGCGTCCGACCGCGCGATCTCGATGCCCCGCTCGGCCAGCCGCAGCGCGGCTTCGAAACGATGGGCGGCGCGCTCAGCCACCGCCGCGCCCAGGTAGGCGTGCGGCGCATGCGGGTCTTCGGCGCGATCGAGATGCTGGGCGTGCAACGTGGCATCGCTCTGTGCGAACCATTCGGCCGCGCGCAAATGAAGTTCACGGCGGCGCGCGCGCAACAACGTCGAATAGGCGCTCTCCTGGATCAACGCGTGCGCGAACAGGAAGTCCTCGCCTTCCGGCAGCACCAGTGCGTTGACGAGCAGTCCGGCGCAGACATAGCCAGGATCGTCGACCAGTTCTCGCAGCAGTGCCAGGTCGAAGCGCTGGCCGATCACGGCGGCCGCCTGGAACGCCAGGCGGTCGCGAGGCGCGAGCCGGTCCATCCGCGCGAGCACCAGACTGCGGATCGACGCGGGCACGTTGCTGCCGCTGCCTTCTTCGGCGTTGCGCAGCAGTTGTTCGAGAAACAGCGGATTGCCGCCCGCGCGCTCGATGCAGGCGAGCGCGACACGCTGCGTCGCATCGATGAAATTGCCCGCCAGGCTCAGCGCCTCGTCCTTGCGCAGCGGTCCGAGATCGATCGTGGCGAACGGCGTGTCGCGGCAACGTGCGCGCCAGCCTGCATCGATCGGATCGCCTTCCACGCGCGAAGTCGTCACCAGCAGGCCCGTACCGTTGGCAATGCCCGACGCGAACGCCGACAGGTAGCCGATGACTTCGGCATCGGCCCAATGCAGGTCCTCGACGACGATGAGCGTCGCCGCGTGCGCGCACACGTCCTCGGTCAGCCTCGCGGCGAGCGCCTGCTTGCCGCGCTTGCGCGCGCCGTGGTCCATGGCCTCGTAAATGGTTTGCCATTCGGCGCTCTGCGGGAGGTCGAGGAAGTCGTGCAGAAATACGATCTGCTCGGCCTTGACGATGCCTTCGGCCGCGACCTGCGCGGCGGCGGCCTGCCGTGCCTCACTCGATGCACCGGCCGGCAAGCCGAGCAGGCTGCCGATGATGGTTCGCACCGGGTCCTGGCCCTTGCCGACGCCGAAATCGAGCACGAGGCTTCGATGCAGCGTGAAGCCCTGGGCCTGCGCATGGCGCCGCATCTCGTCGACGAGCCGGGTCTTGCCGATGCCGGCTTCGCCTCGCACATGCACGACGTGCCCCGCGCGCTTTGCCATGCACGCATGCAGGATGCCGTGAAACTGTTCGAGCTCGGCTTCGCGTCCGACGAAATGGCTGTGGCTCGTCCTGACCGGCTCGCTGCCGAGCGCGACGAGGCGCCATGGCCGCACCGGCGTGTCGATGCCCTTGAAGCGCCGCTCGCCGATTGCCTCGCAACTGGCGACGTCGCCCAGCGTGCGCGCCGCGTCGTCGGATAGCCAGGTTTCGCCCGCTGGCGCGGCAGCCACGAGCCGAGCGGCGAGGTTCACCGGATCGCCATGCACGGTGTAGTCCTGCGCGTCGGCGCGGCCCAGCGCGCCCGCGATGACCTCGCCGCTCGCAATGCCGATGTGCGCCTGCAACGCCCGTCCGGTCTGGGTGGCCAGTCGCGCCACGCCGTCGTGAATGTCGAGTGCGGCACGCGCGGCGCGCAGCGTGTCCGTCTCGTGCGAGCGGGGTGCGCCGAACAGCGCCATCACCGCGTCGCCGATGTGCTTGTCGATCGTGCCGCCATAGGCGAGCACGATCCCGTCGACCAGCGCCGTATAGCGTCCGATCAGCGCGCGCAGGTCTTCGGGATCGAGCGAGCGCGACAGCATCGTGTACCCGCACAGATCGGCGAACAGAATCGTGACCTGCCTGCGCTCGTCCGCGGGCACTTCGTGGTCGTCGGCCGTGGCGGGCGACAGCGGCGCCGCTGTCGGTAGCGATGCCGTCGCCGCGGCCAGAATGCGCTTACGGTGGCCGAGCGACTGTACGCCAAGCTCTTTCAGGTCCGCGTCGGTCAGCTGCCCGAGCAGCGACGTGTCGATGTCGTTTGCCGCGAACGCGTGGGCGTACTGCTCGAGCCCGAGGCTCCGCAGCCATTTCTCGATGTCCATGTTCGTCGCCCTGCCTCCGATGCGTGGTCCCGCGGGCAAAAACTCAGACGAATAACGCGCGTGACGGCCGCCGGCGCGAACGGCCCTGAGGTGCGGTGCATTCGCGTGGAGCCGCCAGCTACGAGGCCGATGAATAACCAGTGTAGGTGTCCGATCAGCACGCTGCATCGCGTTTGACAGCCGTTCGAGCCGCGCAGGATACTGGCTGGCGCGCCTCGCGGCGCCCTCGCATTCGACCGGGAATCCACGTGAAGCCGGGCAAGACCGTTTCCGTCTCCGACGTCGCGCTGCGCTCGCGTTTGGCGGGCCTGCCAGGCGACGTGGCGGCGGGCGCCGTTTCGACGCTCGTCATGCTGTGCTATGCGATGAGCCTCGGCACGATGATCTTTAGCGCCGATCTTGCGCGCTACGCGATGCTGGGCGTGCCCACCGCGCTCGTGAGCTGTGTCGTCACGGCGCTGGTGATCGCCTTGACGAGTTCGATGCGCATCAACATCGGCGGCCCCGACAGCAACGCGGCGGCCTTTCTCGCGGGCGTGGCGGCGGGTGTGGCCAGCAGCGTGCGCGCGGACGGCGGCTCACCGCAGACACAGATCCTCACGGTGCTGATCGCCATCGCGCTTTGTTCGGTGATGACGGGCATCGCGCTCTATGCGATCGGCTCGTCCAGGCGCAGCCGCTCGTTGCAGTTCCTGCCCTATCCGGTGCTCGGCGGGTTTCTCGCCGGCACGGGCTACCTGCTGCTCGCCGGGGCGTTCCGCGTGCTGACGGGCCAGCCGCTGGAGTGGCACACGCTCGCGTTGCTCGCGCACCTTCACTGGATCACATGGCTTCCGGCGCTCGTCGTCGGCGTGCTCGCCACGGTGCTGATGCGTACGTGGCAGCACATTGCCGCGTTGCCGCTCACGCTGGCCTTCGGTGTCGTGCTTTTCTACGTTCTGCTACAGGTTGCCGGAATTTCGATCGACGACGCGCGCGGCATGGGTCTGCTGCTGCCGCGCGTCAAGCTGCACCTTGCCGGGCTGCCGGAGCTGCACCTGGCCGCGAGGCTCGGACAGGGCGCCATCGACTGGTCGGCGGTCGGCGCGCATCTTCCCGAGAGTCTGGTGGTGACGTCGGTGTCGGCCGTGACCATCCTGATGAATTCGACGGCGATCGGCACGGCCACCGGAGAGGACATCGACCTCAATCGAGAGATGCGCGCCGCCGGCCTCGCCAATCTCGCGAGCGGGTTGCTGGGCGGCATGGTCGGCTACCAGTCGTTCAATCGCTCGATGCTCAATGCGCGGGTGGGCGCGACGAGCCGGGTGGCGGGCGTGTTCGCGTCGCTTGCGTGCGTGGTCGTGCTCGCCACCTCGCCCGACATCGTGGCGCTGTTTCCGGTCCCGGTGCTGGTCGGCCTCCAACTGTTCATGGGGCTGCGTCTGCTCGTGCATTGGCTCGCGGGCGCCTGGACCAGGCTCAACTGGTATGAGTATCTGCTGGTGCCCGTGATTCTCGGCACGATCGCGGCTTATGGCGTGATCGTCGGCGTGGTCGTGGGCGTCGTTGCGGCATGTGTGATGTTCACGCTGCTCTACGGCCGGGTCGGCTGCATACGCATGGAGTTCGACCTGCGCGCGCGTTCCTCGAATGTGGAGCGCAGCATCGAAGACACCCAGGCGCTGCGTGCCATCGGCTCCCAGGTATGCGGAATGTGCCTGCAAGGCTTCCTCTTTTTCGGCACGGCCAATTCGATTCTGCAGCGCCTGCGGGAACGCTTCAATGCAAACAGTCCCCTGCAAGTCCGTTTCGTCGTGCTGGACTTTGCGGCGACACATGGCATGGATGCTTCGGTATCCATCAGCTTCGTCAAGATCAGGCAACTCTGCGCGGCAAAGAACGCGGACCTCGTGTTGACCGCGCTGCCGCCGCGCTCGCGCGATCTGCTCGAGAAGACCGGCACGCTCAGTCTGAAGATCCATCAATTCGATACGCTCGATGCGGGTCTCGAGTGGATCGAAGACAAACTGCTAGCGTCGAACTCGCTCGCGCTCGCGCATGGCGGCGATCTGCGTGCGATGCTCGAGCCGCATTTCACGGCCAGTGCGTTGAACGGCTTGGTCGCGTGTCTGGAGATGCGTGATCTGCTTTCAGGCCAGGCACTGTTTCGTCATCGCGAGCCGGGCGATGCGCTGTATTTCGTCGAGCAAGGACGTGTCGCGATCTCGCTGCCGCTCGCCGATGGCCGCTCGGCGCGTCTGCGCTCGTTCGGCCCGGGCACGGTAGTGGGGGAAATGGCGGTGTACACGCAGCAGCAGCGCAGCGCGGACGTGATTGCCGAGGCACCGACGCGCGTGTACCGCCTGTCGATCTCCCGGCTGCTCGAACTCGAACAGCAGGACCCGGCAACCGCGCAACAGTTGCATCGGTTTCTCGTGAAGACGATTGCGTTGCGCCTTGCCGTTGCCGATGAGGCGCTACGCGCGGCTTTGTAACTTATGTATGCAGGACCGGCGCATCGCGCGCGATCGTCAGTTGTAGCCCAGGATCGCTGCGGTCGCGACATCCGTGCGGTCGATCGGGTTGCCAGCAAGCAGTACGGTCGGCTCTTTCAACAACAAACGGTATGACGGCACGTAGGTTTCGCTCATCCCAGCCGCATCGCGCGGCTGGCCTTCCTGCGGCTTGCTGTTTTCGGGGTAATTCATCGTTGTCTCCTTCTGGATGGCCGGTGGTCCCGTCACGGATGCGTTCAAAGCAGAAATGACGCATGCGTCCGTTGCGGCGAACCCGCCGGCTTGATATGCATAATTGAGCAAGTTCAATGCCATCGCGGCATCCGTCTGCAACGAAAGCAAGCAAGGGCGGCACCGCGCGCTCGACGAAGTGAATGTCATCCGGCACGCACGTCAAACACATCACAGCGTGAGATATATTTTTCCATAAATACACCGTTATTGCACGGGTATGTCTCCGACTGTCTGGCTCGCCTTTACCGCATGAACATTCGCATGGTACAAACATCGTGTTTGGCAGTTCGGGCTAGCTAATGTAAGCAGGCACACCATGCGGGCAGCGCTGGATCATCCTCGGCGCCATGTCCGCAGAGGAAACCGATGCAAGGACGCTGATGAACGATCCTGCTCACTTCCTTCCTTCATTCGTTTGGCGTGCCGATCGCGACGGCGTCGTCCGCTACGCCAACCCGTGGACATCACGGTATCTCGGCATTCCCGCCCTTGAACTGGTCGGGATGCATTGGAAGACCTTCGTTCATCCCGACGACATCGATCATGTGCTCGACGCAGTGCGGCAGATGCGGGACGGCACGCTGCTCGGCAATGTCGAAGTGCGTCTGCTGCGCGCGGATGGCGAGTATCGCTGGCACGTGTTGCATCTTCAAGCCGAGCGCGACGCGAGTGGCCGCATCGGCGACACGGTGGGCGTCGCGACCGATATCCACGAAGCCCGTCACGCGTGGGCCATGTACGAAGCGAGCGAGCGACGCTTGAAGGCTGCCTTCCACGGCGCTCGCATGGGTGCGTGGGAATGGGACATGAAGCGCCGCGTCGTGCGAATGACCTCGCAACTCGCGGATCTGTACGGGTTTCCACCCGGCACCGATGCGCTTGCGCTATCCGATCTGGAGAACCGGGTCGAACCCGAGTATCGGGCGCTATTCCAGCGGAAGGTCGATGACGCTTTGCAACACGGCGGTCCCTTCGAATTCGACTTCGTGCTGAACGGTGGATCGACTTCACCACGCTGGCTGCGCATGCGCGGCCACGCGGAATACGAGAACGGTACGCTCGCGCATGTGTACGGCGTGACCTTCGACATCAGCAAGCAGCGGGCAGCCGAAGAGCAACTCAGTCTCAGCGAACGGCGTTATCGCGTGCTCGTGGAATCGACGGGCGCACTCGTATGGTCGGCCGAGCCGAACGGCGACATCCGGGCCGCAGGCGAGAACTGGAGCCGCTTCACGGGCGACGGCGTGGTCCGTCTGGAGGACTGGGGATGGCTCAACTACGTTCACCCGGACGACCGCGAGGCGGCAAGGCAAGTGTGGGTCGATGTGCTGCAGCGACGCGCGCCCGCATCGACCATGTTCCGCATGCGGCGTCACGACGGCCAGTACAGGATGATGCACGCCCAGGCGGCGCCCCTGTTCGACAGCCACGGCAAACTCCAGGAGTGGTTCGGCACCTCGACCGATGTGACGCCTCAGTATGAAGCGCAATTGGCGATCGAAGCGCGCAACCTGCGTCTGTCCGTCGCGATGCAGGCGGCGCGGCTGAACATCGTCTGCTTCGACCTGAGCTCGCGCACGCTATCGTTCGAAGAGGGCCACGCACCGCGGATAGACCATGTGCTCAGCTACGACGAGGCGCTGCGCAACGTGCATCCCGACGATCGCGCCATGCTCGAACAATATGTCTGCCGACTGGCCGAAGGCCACGACCCGGTCGCGAACTTCGAATTCCGCTTGCAGAACGCGCACGGAGAACAATGGATGCACGGCAGCGCGCTGCTTCAGCGAGGCGCGGACGGCAAGCCGTTGCGCATCATCGCCAGCGTGATCGACATCACCCAGCGCAAGCAGCTCGAACTGATGCTGCGCGAAACCGATCGCCGCAAGGACGAGTTTCTCGCGATGCTCGCGCACGAACTGCGCAATCCGCTCGCGCCACTACGCACTGCCATCGCATTGCTCGACAAGCAGCCCGGCGCGGTCTCACGCCCCCACGAGCTGATCAACCTGATGCGCCGGCAGGTCGAGCACATGACGCGAATCGTCGACGATCTGCTCGAAGTGTCGCGCATCACCCAAGGCCGCATCGTGCTGCAACTCGAGCCCGTTCTGGTCGGCACGGCCGTCTATCACGCTGTCGAGGCGATCGCGGCGATGGCCGAAGCTCGTCATCAGCAGTTGCACGTCAGTGTTTGCGATCCGACCACGTGGGTATGCGGCGACATCACGCGGATTTCGCAGATCTTCGTCAATATCCTCAACAACGCGAGCAAGTACACGCCGGAGAACGGGCATATCACGGTGAACGTGACGGCCGACGGCGAATGGGTTTCCATCGTCACGCAAGATACCGGCACGGGCATTTCGGCCGAGCTTCTGCCGAAGGTGTTCGAGCTCTTTTCGCAAGGCGAACGCACGCTCGATCGCTCGGATGGCGGCCTCGGCATCGGACTGTCGCTCGTCAAGAAGCTCGTCGAAATGCACAACGGCACGATCGCCGTGCACAGCGACGGCCCCAATCTCGGCACGACGGTGACGGTCCGACTGCCGCGTCTGCACCACCATGAGCGCCATTCGGCGGTCGCGCTGTCGGAGCCCGCGCCGGGGCACGCGCGAACCGCGTTGCACGTGCTAGTCGTCGATGACAATCGCGACGCCGCCGATTCACTCGCGATGCTGTGCGAATCAGAAGGGCATGTGGCCCGCGTCGCGTATTCGTCAGCCGAGGCGCTGGACGCGGCACCGTCTTTTGCGCCGGACGTGGCGTTGCTCGATATCGGCTTGCCCGATATCGACGGATACGCACTGGCGAGGCAGCTTCGCCGCAAAGGCGATGCGAAGCCCTTGCTGATCGCGATCACCGGATACGGTCAGACGGACGACAGGCTGCGCGCACAATCGGCGGGCTTCGACTATCACTTCGTCAAACCCGTCAATATCGACAGCCTGCTGAAGCTGCTTTCGTCGCTGATGGAGGGGCGCTAGAGCGGCTATCCGTCGCTTGCGATGCCGCGCCGCCCCCAACCCATCACCACGTTCCGCTGAATGCCTGCTGCACCTTGACCGGATCGGTCACGCCGTTGGCCACCAGCAACTGCGTCAGCAAGCGCGCCTTCTGCGGATTCAGATCGAGCGATGCGACGAAGCCGCGCTTGTCGTCGTCAACCTCGACGTTCCGGTTCACGAATCCCGACACGAGGCGCGTCGAACGAACCACCACGATGCCTTTTGCCGCCGCGCGATCGAGCGCCGCGAGGGCTTCCTTCGACATGTCACCATCGCCTTCGCCAGCTACGACGATGCCCTTCGCGCCATCGGCGATCGCATGCTCGATCTGGCGGCCATCCATGTTGCTATGCGCATACACGATATCGACGCGCGGTAATTGCCCGTTCGCGGGCAGACTCAGCGCGGTGCGCGTCGCTTGCACCGCCGGCATCACGAAGCGCACACTGGCCGGATCGACATAACCGATCGCGCCCGCGTTCGGCGACGCGAACGCCTGTACCGCCGTGGTATTGGTCTTGGTGATCCAGCGCGGCGCGTGAATCTGATCGTTCATCACGACCATCACGCCCCGGCCACGCGACTGCGGGCTCGCCGCCACTTCGACGGCTTCGTACAGATTGTTGGGGCCGTCGGCGCTGGTGGAACCGCCCGGGCGCATCGAGCCGACCAGTACCACCGGCTTGTCGGAGTGCAGCACGTTGTTCAGGAAGAACGCGGTTTCCTCGATCGTATCGGTGCCGTGCGTAATCACGACGGCGTCGGCCTCGTTGCGCTCGAAAGCCTCGTCGATTCGCCGCGCAAGCTGCAACCAGATCTTGTCGTTCATGTCCTGCGAGCCGACGTTCGAGATCTGCTCCGCGTTGATGCTCGCGAGCTTCTCGATGCCCGGCACGCCGCGCACCAGTTCCTGCCCCTTCACGTTGCCCGAGTTGTAGCCGATTGCCGAGCGCGGATCGGCGGTGCCCGAGATCGTGCCGCCAGTGGCCAGCAGCAGAACGCGCGGCATTGCGGTGACGGCGCTTGCCTGTTGCGATGACGCGTCGGCCGCCTGCGCGCCGGTACCCCCGGCAAGTGCCACAATCAGCAGTGCCGCCGAACCGCAAAGCCGCATTGCTTTTCGATTGATCGTGTTGATGCTCATGTTTCGTCTCCACCATCGTTTAAAAGAGTCGCGTGCGTAAACACGCGACCTGTCACTGGGAAAACCTTCGTCGCTCATTCCGCCGGGGTCATTTTTCTCGGTTGCGTCAGCATGGCCGGTTGAAGGATCTGGTCGAGCTGCGCCTGGCTCAGCAGCCCTTTGTCGATCACGATCTGCGCCACGCTCTTGCCCGACGCGAGCGCTTCCTTCGCGACTTCGGTCGAGTGCGTATAGCCGATGTACGGGTTCAGCGCGGTCACGATGCCGATCGAGTTCTCGACGATCGCGCGCAGCCGTTCGCGATTCGCGGTGATGCCGTCGACGCATTTCGACGCGAGCGTGAGGCACCCCGCGCGCAGATGCGCGACGCTCTTGAACAGGCTGTGCGCGATGATCGGTTCGAACGCGTTGAGCTGCAGCTGACCCGCTTCGGCGGCGAAGCTCACCGTCACATCGTTGCCGATGACTTCGAACGCGATCTGGTTGACGACCTCGGGAATCACCGGATTCACCTTGCCCGGCATGATGCTCGAACCCGCCTGCACCGGCGGCAGGTTGATTTCGCCGAGGCCCGCGCGCGGACCGCTCGAAAGCAGGCGAAGATCGTTGCAGGTCTTCGACAGTTTGACGGCGACGCGCTTCAGTACGCCGGAAAGCTGCACGAACGAGCCGACATCCTGCGTCGCCTCGACCAGGTTCGGTGACGTGGTCAACGCAATACCGGTTATTTCGCTCAGGTGCCTGCAGGCAAGCTGTGCGTATTCCGGATGCGTGTTGATGCCGGTGCCGATCGCGGTCGCGCCGAGGTTGATCTCGCAGATCAGTTGGGCGGCCTCCTTCAGCCGCTCTTCATCTTCGCCGAGCATCACCGCGAAGGTGCTGAACTCCTGGCCGAGCGTCATCGGCACCGCGTCCTGAAGCTGCGTGCGGCCCATCTTCAGGTCGTTGCCGAATTCCACCGCCTTGCGTTCGAACGATGCGCGCAACACGCCCATCGCATCGACGAGTTGCATGATTCCCGCGTACGTGGCGATCTTCAGCGCGGTCGGATAAACGTCGTTGGTGCTCTGGCCGAGATTCACATCCTCGTTCGGATGAAGAACCGCGTATTCGCCGCGCTGTCGCCCGAGATGTTCGAGCGCGAGATTGGCGATCACCTCGTTCGCGTTCATGTTGGTCGACGTGCCCGCGCCGCCCTGAATCACATCAACGACGAAATGCTCGTGCGCGGTGCCTGAGCGCACTTGCCTGCATGCATGCACGATGGCCTGCATCTTCGCCGCGCTCAACAGGCCGAGATCGTGATTCGCAAGCGCGGCGGCTTCTTTCACGCTCGCCAGTGCATTGACGAGGTTCGGATACACGGAGATCGGAAGGCCGGTGATCGGAAAGTTCTGCAGCGCGCGCAGCGTGTGAACGCCGTAATACGCGGTCGCGGGCACGGCGAGATCGCCGAGAAGGTCGTGTTCGATACGTTCGGTCGGTGCAAGCATGAGTTCCTCTCAGGTTCTGAAAACGACACGCGAGCGGGGTCATCCGGCACAGGTCGTGTGCAGGTCCGTCGCGTTACATGGTTGATGCGGTTGGGTTATCGAGGCGGCGCGGTCGCGCAGGCGACGCACTGCTTCGCGAGCACATCGGTCGGATCGACGACGCTCACGCGCGCGCCGTTCGCGCCGATCACATAGGGCTCGCGCAGCAGCAGCGGCAGTTCCGTGCAGCCGAGAACGATCACTTCGACGGCCTCGGCGATCAGTCCGTCGATCGCCGCGGCGAGGTCTTGCTGGCACTGCCCCGAGGTGAATCCGGCCTTCACGCCTTCCTTGCCGTAAATCGCGTCCATCACGCGTGCCTGCAGCGCGAGTGCCGGCACGACCTGCCGCAAGCCCTGCGATTCGAGCGCCTTCTGGTAGACGCCGCTCGCGAGCGTGCCGGAGGTCGCGAGCACGCCGACCGAGCGCAGCGCGGGAAACGACTCGCGCAGATAACGCACGGTCACCGTCAGCATATTGACGATCGGCACGCCGAGATAAGGCTGGATCCGCTCGACGAAGGCATGCGCGGTATTGCACGGGATCGCGATCAGATCCGCGCCGCCCGTTTCGAGTTTCTTGCAGGTCGCGTACAGCGAGATGGTCGGATCGGGTCCATCGCCGATCAGATTCTCCGTGCGATCCGGGATCTGCGGGTTCTGCTCGACGAGCAGCTTGATGTGGTCCTGATCGCGCTGCGCGGGCGTCGCACGCACGATCTTGTGAATGAAATCGACGGTGGCCGCCGGACCCACGCCGCCCACCACGCCGACCTTGAAGATCGTCTCGGGCGTGTGGTACTGACCGGACACGACGTATTGCGCGTAAGCCAGGTTCGAATCGACGAGCGGCACGCGCAACGCACCCAGTTCATCCGCGACCAGCGCGATTTCGGTGAGGCCCGGCACGATGACGTCGGCGCCCTGCACGATCAAATCCTCGCAAGCCGCGCGCAGCAATTCGACCGGACGGCCACGCAGATTGCCGCTCTTCACGCCATCCTCGCCATAGACGGCTTCGGTGACGAAATCAGTGCCGTCGCTGATGCGCGGGTGGATCACTTCGAATTCGGGCGCCGCAAAGTACTTCTCGAACAGACGCTTGCGCCGCGTATAGGCCGATGCGAGCACGCCCACGCGGCGCACCGCGGGAAATCTTCTGCGCACGTGGCTGCGCACCGCATCGACCATATCGACGATCTGCAGCGGCGAATTGGCTTTCAGTTCGTCGATGAACGTATGGCTCAGGAAGCACGGCAGCACGACCGTCGTCACGCCGCGCTTCTCGAAGCTGCTGATCAGATCGAAGATGTACAGCTTGCGCTGCGTCAACGTCTCGCTGTCGGCATCGGCGCTGCGAAACGGCTGCTGCTCGAAGATCGCATCGAAGTGCTCGGCGTCGCGCGTGGCCGGCGTCGATTTGATCAGTTTGAAGAACACGTCGGCACTCGCGAGCGGGCCGAGCCCGCCCACCACGCCGAACTTGCGCGCGCTCGTGGCAGCGGTTGCATCGATGCCGCTCATTTCGTCTCGCCTTCGAACTGGCCGAACGAAGCCGTGGCGATCGCCGCGCGGCGCTGCTGGCGCGCCACGCGCTTGCCTTCCCACTTCGCGATGGCTGCCGTCGCGATGCTGTTGCCGATTACGTTGGTCGCGGTGCGCCCCATGTCGAGGATCTGGTCGATCGCGAGCACCAGCACGACGCCCGATGGCGGCAGATGGAACATCGGCGCCACCGCCGCGACGACCACCACCGAGCCCCGCGCGACGCCCGCCATGCCCTTGCTGCTGACCATCAGCACCAGCAGCATCACGATCTGCGTGCCGATCGGCATGTCGATGCCAAACGCCTGCGCGATGAAGATCGCAGCGAACGCCTGATACATCATCGAGCCGTCGAGATTGAACGCATAGCCGAGCGGCAACGTGAAACCGACCACTTTCTTGTCGACGCCGAATTCCTCCAGCTTCTCCGTCAGGCGCGGATACGCCGCCTCGCTGCTCGCGGTGGAGAACGCCAGCATCGCAGGTTCACGGATCGCCTTGAGCAAGGCCCAGATCGGCTTGCCGAGAAAAGCGTAGCCGGCAAGGATCAACGCCGCCCACAGCAGCGCGAGCCCTGTATAGAAGCTCGCGACGAGCTTGCCGTAGGTGGTCAGCACATCGAGGCCATGCACCGTGATCGCCGAGGCCAGCGCGCCGAACACGCCGAGAGGCGCGAGACGCATCACGTAATCGGTCAGCTTCAGCATGGTGGGCACGAGCCCTTCGACGCCCGCGATCAGCGGCGCGACGCGTGGGTCCGACTTGATCACGCTGAGCACGATGCCGAACAGCACGGAGAAGACGAGGATCTGCAGGATATCGTTGCGCGCCATCGCATCGATGATGCTGGTTGGGAACGCGTGGGTGACGAAGTCCTTGAAGTTGAGGCTGGACGTATTGAGGCCGGTGGCCACGTCAGCGCTCGTCTGAGCCATGTGCAAGCCCGCGCCCGGTTGCAGCAGATTCGCGAGCACGAGGCCGAGCGCGAGCGAGAACAGCGACGCGCACAGGAACCACGCGATCGAGCGCAGCCCGATGCGGCGCACGTCGCTGGTGCCTTCCATGCCGGCCAGACCCGACACGAGCGTGGCGAACACGAGCGGCGCGATGATCATTTTCACGAGCCGCAGGAAGATATCGGTGATGATCGAAAAGTAGCCGGCGATCTCCTTCGCGTGCGCGGCATCGGCCGCGGTGCGATGGCAGACATAACCGACGGCCACGCCGAGCAGCATGCCGGCGAGGATGTAGAGGGTAAGCCGATTCTTCATGTGTCTCCGTCCAGGGATGGCGCACGAACGATCGGCATCGACCGGCGCGCGCTCGGGAATGGCCGGCACATCGCATGCCGATGTACCGCTTTTTGTGTCTGGACGGAATTCTAGAGACGGCAGAACCGCCTTGAATGCTAGTGTTGCATACGGCTATGCAAGTTTCGCATAACGCGGGATAACCCTATCAGCGCTGCTCGGCGGGCCCCGACGAAGCCTGAAGATGCCGCCACAGCGTATCGAGAAGTTCGCTGCGATTCGTCAGGTCACGGTACACGCGCAGCTCCAGTTGCAGTTGCCATTCGGAGCGGCCGGCGGCGACGAGTTCGCCGCTGTCGAGTTCGGCGGCGATCGAGCTCTTCGGCAACCATGCGACGCCCTCGCCTTCCAGCACCAGCTTCTTCACGACCTCGGCCATGTCGGACTCATAGTGAAGATGCAATGCCGGCGACGCTTTGCTCTGCTCCATCAGCAACGCGAAGCAGCGCCCGAAGTAGCTGGTCTCCGTGTAGGCGATGAACGGCATCGGATGCTCGATCACGCCGGGCAGACGGTACACGTGCGCAAGCCGCTGGTTGGGCCTGCATACCGGCATGAAAGTGTCGACGCCCACGGTCACGCATTCGTACCTGGTCGGATCGAGATGCAACGGCAGTTGTGGATGGTGATAAGCGAACATCAGGTCGCAGTTGCCGTTGACCAGCATCAGTATCGAATCGTGCACGTTCGCCGGAATCACGCGCGCGCGCACTTCGCCGACATGCTTCGACAGCGTGCGCAACCACGCGGGCAGGAAGTTGAGCGCGATCGTGTGGCCCGCCGCGATCTGTAGGCTCGTGCCGGCAATGCGCTGTTCGGTGCGAATGATCGCGCGCGTGTCGAACAGCTTGTCGAGGATGTCCTCGACAGCGTCACGAAACAGTTGGCCTGCCGGAGTCAAGGTCGGCGGAAAGCCGCTGCGATCGACGAGATCGGCGCCGACCCATTGCTCGAGCTGCTGAATCCGTCTGCTGAATCCCGACTGCGTGACGTTGCGAAACTCCGCCGCGCGGGAAAAGCTCTGATAGCGGGCGAGCGCGACGAAGTCTTCGATCCACTTGATTTCCATCAGCCATCGGTCTCCGGTCGGGCGACGAATCGGCTCGCCGCTGCGCCCGCAATTCTACGCTTGGCCGTGCCGCGCGCTGACTATCGGATCGAGGTCAAACCGCCATGCACAGGTACTTGATCACGAGGTAATCGTCGATTCCGTAGTGCGAGCCTTCCCTGCCGAGACCCGACTGCTTCACGCCGCCGAACGGCGCCACCTCGTTGGAGATCAGGCCGGTATTGATGCCCACCATCCCGTATTCGAGCTGTTCGGCCACGCGCCAGATGCGGCCGATATCGCGGCTGTAGAAGTAGGCGGCCAGTCCGAACTCGGTGTCGTTGGCGAGCCTCACCACTTCTTCGTCGCTAGAGAAACGGAACAACGGCGCGAGCGGGCCGAAGGTCTCGTCTTTCGCCACGGCCATCTGCGCTGTAACGTTGGTCAGCACCGTGGGCTCGAAAAAGCCGTGGCCGAGCGCGTGGCGCTTGCCGCCGGTGGCAAGCGTCGCCCCTTTGCCGAGCGCGTCGGCGATGTGCGCTTCGACCTTGCTGAGCGCCGCGTCGTTAATGAGGGGACCCAGTGTGACGCCGCCCTCCATGCCATGCCCAACCTTCAGGGCTTCGACTGCCGTAGCCAGCTTCGACGCGAACGCGTCGTACACCCGCTCGTGCACGTAGAAGCGATTCGTGCACACGCAGGTCTGCCCGTTGTTGCGGTACTTCGATGCAATCGCGCCTTCCACCGCGGCGTCGAGATCGGCATCGTCGAACACGATGAATGGCGCATTGCCGCCTAGTTCGAGCGTGACCTTTTTCACCGTGGACGCGCTTTGCGCCATCAGCAATCTGCCCACCCCCGTCGATCCGGTGAACGACAGCTTGCGAACCACTGGGCTGCTCGTCATCGCGCCGCCAATCGCCTTCGGATCGCCGGTCACGATGTTGAGCACGCCCTTGGGCACGCCGGCCCGCTCGGCCAGAACCGCGAGCGCGAGGGCGGAGAACGGCGTGGCTTCGGCGGGCTTCACGACGATCGGGCATCCCGCCGCGAGCGCCGGGCCCACCTTGCGGGTAATCATCGCGTTCGGAAAATTCCAAGGCGTGATGGCGGCGCACACGCCGATCGGCTCCTTGAGCACGACGAGCCGCTTGTCCGATGCCGGCGTCGCGAGCGTGTCGCCGGCCACGCGTTTTCCTTCCTCGGCGAACCACTCGATGAACGATGCGCCGTAAGCGATTTCGCCCTTCGCCTCGGCGAGCGGCTTGCCCTGTTCCGCGGTCAGGATCAGCGCGAGGTCGTCGGCGTTCTCGATCATCAGCTCGTACCAGCGGCGCATCACGGCCGCGCGCTGTTTGGCCGTGCGGGCTCGCCATGCTGGCCACGCGGCGTTGGCCGCATCGATTGCGCGCGTGGTTTCGGCCTCGCCCATCAAAGGAACGCTGCCGAGCGTTGCGCCCGTTGCCGGGTCCGATACCTCGAAGCTCGCGCCCGAGTCGGCCGGGCACCATTGCCCGTCGATATAAGCCTCATGGCGCAGAAGCGCCGCGTCCTTCAACAGGGTCTTCAATTCCACGTTGCTTTCCTTCGTTACACAAAAATGCGGTTGATGCTAGCCCGCCTGACGCCACCCCGCCTGCTCATGCCCTTCGGCCAGCAGCTTGCGGGCGATTTCGGCCACTCGGTGCACATGCGCGATCGCGGCCTCGCGCGCGGCGGCGCTATCGCCAGCCGAGATGGCCGAAAGAATGCGATGCATCTCGTCGACGGCCTGGCGGCCGCGGTCGTCGGAAGCGATCGTCAGCGCTCGCAGACGGTTGATGCGCGCGGTCAACGACTGCACGATTTCCCAGGCCACATGCTTTTTCCCGCTGATGAACATGCGCTCGTAGAACGCCGAAGTGAGCGCCCTGACGGCCGGATGATCCTGCGCTTCGAACGCCGTCTGGATTTGTTCGATGAAACCAGCGAGATCGGCAACCGTCTGCTCGTCCGCATGCTGCGCACAGGCCATCGCCGCCTCGCCTTCGAGCAGCGCGCGTATTTCGTAGATCTCCGCCGCCGTATCGAAGTCGAGCACGGCGACGATCGGCCCCTGGTTCGGTATCGAATCGACGAGCCCTTCCGTTTCCAGGTGCCGCAACACCTCGCGAACCACGGTGCGGCTCACGCCGAGAATCTCGCACAGCGAGCGCTCGACGAGCCGCTCGCCAGGATGGAAATGGGCCTCCAGGATCGCCGTGCGCATCTTCTCGAGCGCGAGTTCGCGCAAGGTGGTCGTCGGGCGTTGAACCTTCAGCGATGGCAGTGCGCCGCTCATGGCAGTCGCCGTCATGCTTGCGCGAACAGGCGCACATCGCGTGCGTCCCAGTCGACGAGCGCCTGGGTGCCGATCGCGATGCCGCTGTCGTGGCGATGCGCGGCCGGCATCCGGATCGAGATTTCCTGCTGCCACGGCGTCGCCACCGCGTAATGCATCGCGTCGCCGAGATACGTGATATCACGCACCGTCACGGGCAGGCCGCTCGTGCCGCTGGCACTTTGCAGCGCGCTGATGCGCATCTGCTCGGGGCGGATCATCAAGGTGCCGTCGTCACCCGCGCTGAGCACGGGACTGAAGGCGTCCGACGCGATCTCGTGACCGTTCGGAAACACGCCGTTCATGCGGCCTTCGCTACTCTTCGTGACTTTCACCGGCAAGAAATTCGAATTGCCGATGAAGCTCGCGACGAAGCGCGACGCCGGGTTCGCGTACAGCTCCTCACCGGTGCCCACCTGCTCGATGCGGCCTTTGTTGAACACCGCGATGCGGTCGGACAGCCGCAGCGCTTCTTCCTGGTCGTGCGTGACGTAGAGGATCGTCACGCCCGTCTCCTGGTGGATGCGGCGCAGTTCGAGCTGGATTTCCTCGCGCAGCTTCTTGTCGAGCGCCGACAGCGGCTCGTCCATCAGCAGCACGGGCGGATCGTAGGCCAGCGCGCGCGCGATCGCCACGCGTTGCTGCTGCCCGCCCGACAGCTGCGCGGGCATCCGGTCGCGGCACTCGGACAGATGCACGAGCTTGAGCATCTTGTCGACCTTTGCGTTGATCTCGGCTTCCGGGCGCCGGCGCACGCGCAGCGGAAACGCCACGTTCTCGCCTACGGTCAGATGCGGGAACAGCGTATAGCGCTGAAACACCATGCCGATGTTGCGCTTGTTCGGTGCGACCGCCAGCAGCGGCTTGCCGTCGAGCAGCACGCGGCCATCGGTGGGCTCCTGGAAGCCCGCGACGATATACAGCGTCGTGCTCTTGCCCGAACCGGACGGTCCGAGAAACGTCATGAATTCGCCCTTGCGCACATCGAGAGAAACCTGGTCGATGGCGACGACGTCGTCGTAGGTCTTGCGCAGACGCTGGATTTGCAGGAATGCAGTCATGGCTTGTTTACCTCGCTGATTACGTCGATTAGCGCGCGCGGCGCAGCACGGCGCCCGCCAGCATCAATACGGTCGTCAATGCGACCAGCAGTGAAGACGCCGCCGCAACGACGGGCGTCAGGTCCTGCCGCAGCGTCGACCAGATACGCACGGGCAGCGTTTGCAATGTCGGGCTCGACATGAAGATCGACACCACGACTTCATCCCACGACGCGAGAAACGCGAAGATCGCGGCGGCGAACAGGCCGAGCCGGATCGCAGGGAGGGTCACGCGCAGCTTCACGGTGAGCGGCGACGCGCCGCAGATCAGCGCGGCATCTTCGAGCGCCGTATCGAAGCTCACCAGCGAGTTGCTGATGGAGATGATCGAGAACGGCAGCGCGATGATCAGATGGCCGAGCACGAAGCCGGTCATCGTGCCGTTCAGGCCGATGCGCAGAAAGAACGCGTACAGCGCGACGGCCAGAACGACGACAGGCAGCACCATCGGTGTCAGGAAGAAGCCTTTCACCGCTTCGCGGCCGCGGAACTTGCCGCGCACCAGCGCAAGCGACGCAAGAAAACCGAGCAGCACCGAAAGCGCCATCACGATCACGGCCAGCTTCGCGCTCGTCAGCAGCGAGTCGATCCAGCCCGCGTCCGTGAAAAGCTGCCGATACCACTCCAGCGTCCAGCCCGGCGGCGGGAAAATCAGCCACTGCGAATCGCCGAACGACAGCGCGACGATGAACAGGATCGGCAGCAGCAGAAACAGTGCGACGGCCGCGCCTATGGCCACCAGCGCCCAGCGAAGCCCGCCGAGACGATCGAAATCGAGCAACATGTCAGCGTCCTCCCTGAATGGCGCGCGCACTGCCGGTGAAGCGCAATTGCAACGCATAGAGCACGAGCGTCACGCTCAGCAGTACGAAAGCGGCAGCACCGGCGAGGCCCCAGTTCAGCAGTTCCTGCACGAGCTGCGCGATGAGTTCGGCGAGCATCATGTAAGACGGACCGCCGAGCAGCGCGGGCGTGACGAAGTAGCCGAGCGCCATCACGAACACCATCAGCGCGCCGGAGGCCACGCCCGGCATCGCGAGCGGCACGAGGATGCGCCAGAACGCCTGCCAGCGGCTCGCGCCGCAGACCGCGGCGGCACGCAGCGTCGACGGATCGATGCCGCGCAGTGTCGCGTGCAGCGGCATCACGAGGAACGGCAGCATGATGTACGTCATGCCGATCGTCACGCCGGTGAGGTTGTTCACGAGCGCGAGCGGCTCGTGAATCAGGCCGATCGCCATCAGCGCGCGGTTGATCGGACCCGTGCCCTGCAACAGCACCATCCACGCGAAAGTCCGTGCGAGCAGGTTGGTCCACATCGACAGCAGCAGGATCGCAAATAGCATGGAGCTGAGCTTGCGCGGCGCGATCGCGAGCAGCCATGCCATCGGAAAGCCCACCAGCACCGTGACGACGGTCACGACCGTCGCGACGAGAAAGGTATTGCCGAAGACGCGCAGATATGTGGTCGAACCGACCAGTTGCCGATAGTTCTCCAGTCCCGGTGTCGGCTCGAGCACGCTGCGCAATAGCAGCGACAGCACCGGCAGCAGGAAGAAGATCAGCAGCAGCAGCATGGCCGGCGTCAGCAGCCAGATGCTGCGCCAGTCGCGCCGCTTGCGCGCGGCCGTCGCGGGCGGATGCGCGACGGTACTCATTACGTTGGGCATGATGTCTCCTGCTCGGTGTCTCTGTGCGCGCCGGTTCATTGCGCGGCGCTCGGCTCTAACGTCGGTCCGTGCCGCTTATTTCGATTGCCACGCGTACCAGCGCTTCGCAATCGCGTCGCGGTTGTCGGCCCAGTACTTCATGTCGAGATTGATCTGCGAGTCCTTGTACTGGTCGGGCAGCGTCTTCGCCATCGCGGCCGGCATCAGCGCGGCCGACTTCACGTTGATCGGCGCGTAACCCGTCTCGGCGGCGAATTTCGCCTGCGCCTGCGGGCTCGTCGCGGCCGCCAGATACTTCATCGCTTCCGCGCGATGCTTCGCGCCCTTCGGAATCACCAGCATGTCGGCGGCGGTCAGGTTCTGGTTCCACGAAATGGCCACCGGCACACCGGTCTGCGCGAGCGCGTGCAAGCGCCCATTCCAGAACATGCCGATCGGCGCTTCGCCCGACGCGAGCAGTTGCTGCGACTGCGCGCCGCCGCTCCACCAGACGATGTCGCTCTTGATCGTGTCGAGCTTCTTGAACGCACGGTCGAGGTCGAGCGGATAGAGCTTGTTCGGCGGTACGCCATCGGCGAGCAGCGCGATTTCCAGCACGCCCGGCGCCGACCACTTGTAGAACGTGCGCTTGCCGGGGAATTTCTTCGTGTCGAACAGATCTGCCCACGTCTGCGGCTGCGCGCCCGTGTACTTCGACTTGTTGTAGCCGAGCACGAACGAGTAATAGAAGCTGCCCACCGCGTCCGGCGCCGCAAAGCGCGGGTCCAGCTCGTCCTTCTTCACGACCGAGTAGTCGATCGGCTCGATCAGGCCGGCCTTTTGCGCGGCGTACGCGAAGTCGCCTTCCACATCGACGACGTCCCAGCTTACGTTGCCGCTATCGACCATCGCCTTCAGCTTGCCGTAGTCGGTCGGGCCATCCATCAATACGGTGATGCCGCTCGCCTGCGTGAACGGCTGCGCCCAATTCTTCTGTTGCGACGACTGCGTGGTGCCGCCCCAGCTGGTGAAGACGATCGGGTCTGCGGCGAGTGCGGGCGCTGCCGCGAGCGCCGTCGCGCATGCAACGAACAACGGCGCGATTAACGGAATGCTTCTGCTGCTCATGTCTGTCTCCGGGATACGGTTGGGTGTTGCTTCGTCGGTCCGGCGGCGAGAAAACGCGCCGGCTTCATCGTTGTGAGTTGTGAGTTGTGGGTTGCAGCGGTGCCGCGCTGTCAATGCGCGAGGCCGAGCGGCTGCACGGTGCCGGCTTCGCTATCGCCGACATAAATGCCGAACGCGTCCTGTCTGCGTTCGCGCTCATAGCGTTCGAGCATCGAGCGCACGGCGGCGTCGCTCACGTCGTCCCACGGAATCTGGGTCAGCGGCACGATGCGCACGCTGCTGTCGAGCCACGGCGAGCCGTTGGGAATCACGCGGCCGCGATAGTAGATATGCACGCCGGGCTCCTTGCCGCTGCCGTCCTCGAACACTGCGAACAGGAAGTCGAGATGCACATGCAGGCCGAGCTTGGCGAGCACGCCGTGCAGGCTCGCGGGGTCGCTGGCCGGGTCGAGCTTGATGCCGGTTGGCAGCCCCAAGCCTTTGCCGGTGTCGACGAGCACCAGCCCGTCGCGGTGCTCGAGGATCGCGCCGACTTTCGCGCGCCCACCAGCCGCGGTCAGCGCGTCCTGCGACAGGCTGAAGTTCACGTATGCGCCGCGGCAGTAGCCAAGCGGCGACGAACTCGTTTGCACGAAGTCCACCACGCGACCGATCAGGATGATGTGATCGCCCGCATCGACCACTTGATGCGTCGTGCAGTCGAAGCTCGCGGCCGAGCCATCCATCACCGGCGCGCCCGTTTTGCGCGTGCTCCACGGCACTTGCGCGAACTTGTCCGCGGCCTTCGAAGCGAACACGCCGGACACATGCTTCTGGTCTTCGGCGAGCACGCTCACCGCGAAGCGGTGCGTGTCCGAGAACACCGCGTAACTCGCCGCCGTCTTCGCGATGCACACGAGAATCAGCGGCGGATCGAGCGACACCGACGTGAACGAGTTCGCCGTGAAGCCGCGCGGCGAGCCGTCTGCCTGGACGGTCGTGACGACGGTCACGCCCGTCACGAATGCGCCGAGCGCGCGTCGAAAATCGACGATATCGAAAGCGGGTTGCGCGCGCGGGGCGGTGATCGACTCAGCCATGGCGTTCTCCGGTTGGTACTGCGGTAGTTGCTGCGGTGTTTGCTGCGGTCGTCGCGGGGTTCTTCCTTCGCAACGCCGATGCTTCGACGAGGAACGCGAGCAGGCTTGCGTTCACGCGCTCCGGGTCGGTGACGTTCATCATGTGGCGCGCGTTCGCGATCACTTCGGCGCGGCCCTGTGGTGCCGCCGCGGCCATCGCCCGGGACATCTGCGCGCTCGAATTCGGATCGCCCTCGCCCGTCAGAAATAGCGCGGGTATCGCGAGACTCGCGAGACGCCCGACATGCGCGTCGTCCGAGCAGGCGAACAGACGGTAGGTGCGCGCGTAGCCCACCGGATCGACGGCAAGCAGCAGCGCTCGCACCGCCCGCGCGGCCTGGGTCAGGTGTCCCGGAATGGGATCGCCGAACCAGCGCGACAGGGTTCCGTCCACCCCGGTGTCGGCACGCGCATCGCCGAGCGTGGCCGCGCGCGTCATCACCGCCTCGCGCTGTGCCGGCGTGCGGTCGTACACCGCGTTCAACGCGGCGACGCTGAGCGTGCGCTCGGGGTGGGTCAGCGCGAATTCCAGCGCGACCAGCGCGCCCATCGAATGCCCCACCACGTGCGCGCGCTCGATCCGCAGCGCGTCGAGCAGCGACGCGAGCTGCGCCGCATATTCGTCGAGAGAGGGCTCCGCGCTCGGCAGCACGCTGTCGCCGTGCCCCAGCATGTCGTAGACAACGACGCGAAACGATTCGGATAACGCATCGATCTGCGGCGCCCACACGCTCTGATTCATGCCTACGCCGTGGATCAGCACGACGGTTTCGGCGGCGGCGTCCGATTGCCGCGCGTACACGCTGTAGCAGGTGCCCGCGGTGCGGCCACGCTGACCATGCGAGATCACGCGCGTCGGTGACATATCGGGCTTCATCGGACACGCTCCACTTCGCACGTCATGGGGTTTCTCCTTTCAGGCTTCGAGCCAAAGATCAATATCGATGAGATTATGGTATGCCATCTTATGGCCTACAACAATGCATAGCGTATTATGGAATACCATGATATTGCGCTGAATTACGCTGGCACGGTTTAGGCTAAGCGCGTGTTTGCTTAATCAAACAGACATAAGAAAAGGCCGCCGGCAGATGCCGGCGGCCTTGATAGGGGCGACTACGGATGGGCTTAGACGTCGCCGGTTGCTTCGTTCTGCTCCGCAAGAACCGTCAAAGCCAGTTCCGACGCCCGCTTGATATGCGCGAACGACGCTGCGGACGCCGCGTCACCGTCGCGCCGCTCGATCGCGTCGAGCAGCAGGTTCATTTCACGGTTCGAGTCGCCGCCTCGGCCCGGCGTCGCGATGGTCAACGCGCGCAGGCGGTTGATGCGCGCGTTCAGCGACGTGACGACCGCCAGCGACACCTGTTTGTTGGCGGCTTCGAACAGCGTTTCGTAGAAGCGCTCGGTGTATTCGAGCACGCGCGGCAGATCGTGTTTCTCGAACGCGTCTTCGATGATTGCGCGGATCTCGCGCAGTTGCCGGATGACTTCAGGCGTGGCGCGCTCGGCGCAGGCCCGCGCGGCGTTCGCTTCGAGCAGCCCGCGCAACTCGTAGATCTCGCCGACCTGCGCGGGGTCGAGCCGCGCGACGATCGGACCTTGCCGCGCGACGATCTCGACCAAGCCTTCGGTCTCCAGATGCCGCAGCACCTCGCGCACGACGGTGCGGCTCACGCCAAGCTCGTCGCAAAGCGTGCGTTCGACGAGGCGGGTGCCCGGCCGGAAATACCCCTGGACTATCGCGGCGCGCAGTTTGTCGAGCGTGAGTTCACGCAAGGTTTTGACATTGCGGTCGATTTTGAGGTCGTGCATAGGCGGCAGTGGGACGATGGACGAAGGCCCGCACCGAGGGCGCGGGCGTGGAATGCCATATTATGACTTATCTGACTTTCTGGCTTGCACACGAGGGCACAATCAGCCGCCCAGGCCCTCGACGATCGTGATCAGCGCCCGGCAATGTCCGTCGCGCTTCTGTTTGGCGGCCTGATACTCGGGCGAGTGATAGCAGTCGAGCGCCGTTTGCATGTCCCTGAAGCGAATCACGACGTGCCGCTCGAACGATTCACCTTCCAGCACCTCCGACGCGCCGCCGCGCGCGAGAAACACCGCGCCGTACTTGTTGAACGCCTGCGGTGCGAGGTCCGTGTAGCCCTTGTATTTCGCCGCATCGAGCACGGTTACGTGCGCGATCCAATATGCAGCCATATCTCCTCCTTCTTAAATCCAGAATGGTTTGCGCCATAGCTGCCGCTTCGTTGATGGTCCGACGAACCGCGCACTACGTGTTTTCGACGTCGCTGCTCGCCAGCAAATCCCTCGCAAAAAACGCCCTTTCCCCACCAGACGCGGCTTCCACGGCGCCCCGGGTTAACACTCATGGCATGCCGTAACATGGTATACCAAAATGCCTCATACATCCAACCCACGCAGGAAGCTGCCATGAGCCTGATTCGCAAATCCATCCTCCATGTCGAGACCGTCTTCGTCGACGGCGACAAGGTCGCCGCCAAGCCGCTGAAAATGATCGGCGCGGCCGCCGTGATCAAGAACCCGTGGGCGGGCCGCGGTTATGTGGAAGACCTGTCGCCGGAGATTCGTGCGCTCGCGCCGCAACTGAGCGAGCACCTGACCAGGCTGATCATCGACGAAGCCGGTTCGGGCGAAGCGGTCGAAGCGTTCGGCAAGAGCGCGATCGTCGGCCTTGCGGGCGAGATCGAGCATGCGTCCGCGCTGATCCACACGCTGCACTTCGGCAACACGTATCGCTCGGCCGTCGGTGCGAAGTCGTATCTGGCGTTCAACAACACGCGCGGCCCCGCCAACGCCCCGCTGCTGATTCCGATGATGGACAAGAACGACGAAGGCCGCCGTTCGCACTATCTGACGCTGCAGTTTGCGATTGCGGACGCGCCGGCCGCGGACGAACTCGTGATCGCGATTGGCGCCGCGACCGGTGGCCGTCCGCATCACCGCATTGGCGATCGCTACAAAGACCTCGCAGAGCTCGGAAATGACGTCAAGAACCCTGCAGCTGTCAAATAAGCGCGTCCCGCACTATCTGGAGCAGGGCAGCGGCGAACCGCTGGTCCTGATCCACGGCGTCGGCATGCAGGCGCTCGCGTGGTATCCGCAGATCGAAGGGCTGTCGTCCGAGTTTCGGGTGATCTCGCTCGATATGCCGGGCCACGGTCGAAGCGACCGGCTCGAGCCAGGCGCCGGCTTGCAACAGTTCGTCGAGTGGGCAGCGGCGAGAAGTACCAGCCCGACGCATCGGCAAGCTTCATCTATTCGGCCTACAACGACACCGAAACCCAATACCAGTACATCTCGTTCCTGTGCAGCGCGCCGGATGAACTCGCCGCTTCGGCTGACGCTTCGGGCAAATTCATCGGCCTCGACGACATCGACACGCAAGCGTTGCAGGACAGCGCCGTGGCCAGCATGCTGCACCGCTACCGCAAGGAAAGCCAGTTGAAGAGCTACGGGTTGTACTTCGGCGACCATAGCAACGGCACAGTCCGCCCGCTTCATTCCTGAAAGGTCACATCATGCGATTTTCCCTCTTCGTTCACATGGAGCGCGTCTCCGGGCAGACCAGTCAGAAGCAGCTGTATGACGAAATGGTCGAGCTTTGCCAGATTGCCGATCGCGGCGGCATGCACGCCGTCTGGACCGGCGAGCACCACGGCATGGACTTCACGATCGCGCCGAATCCGTTCATCAATCTCGCGGACCTCGCCAACAAGACGAAGCATGTGAGGCTCGGCACCGGCACGGTGGTGGCGCCGTTCTGGCACCCGATCAAGCTCGCCGGCGAAGCCGCGATGACCGACATCATTTCGAACGGCCGCCTGGAGCTGGGCATCGCGCGCGGCGCGTATTCGTTCGAATACGAACGCCTGCATCCGGGGCTCGACGCGTGGGGCGCGGGTCAACGCATGCGCGAACTGATCCCGGCTGTGAAAAAGCTCTGGGAAGGCGATTACGCGCACGAAGGCGAATTCTGGAAATTCCCTTCCACGACGTCTTCGCCGCTGCCGCTGCAGCGCCCGCACCCGCCGATCTGGGTGGCCGCGCGCGATCCGAACAGCCACGAGTTCGCGGTGTCCAACGGTTGCAACGTGCAGGTGACGCCGCTGCATCTGGGCGACGAAGAGGTCGAGAAGCTGGTTGGCCACTTCAACGCCGCGTGCGAGAAGTTCAGCAGCCTGCCGCGCCCGCAGATCATGCTGCTGCGTCACACGTATGTCGCGAGCAGCGAAAACGACGCGCAGATCGCGGCCGACGAAGTGAACACCTTCTACAACTACTTCGGTGCATGGTTCAAGAACGAGCGGCCGGTGAGCCGCGGCATGATCAAGACGCTGAGCCCGGAAGAGATCGCTGCTCATCCGTTCTACACGCCCGCGGCGATGCGCAGGAACAACGTGATCGGCACGCCCGAGGAAGTGATTGCGCGCCTGAGGGCATACGAGGCGCTCGGCTTCGACGAGTACTCGTTCTGGATCGATACGGGCATGAGCTTCGAGCGCAAGAAGGCATCGCTCGAACGCATGATCAACGACGTGATGCCTGCATTCCGGTAAGGGGCCGACGCCATGGATTCGCATTTTCAGCTGTATATCGACGGACAGTTCGAACCCGGCGCCGCCACGTTCGCGAGCGTCAACCCGGCCACCGGCAAAGCGTGGGCGCAGATGCCCGAAGCGCGCACGGAGCAGGTCAACCGCGCGGTCGAGGCGGCCAGCCGCGCGCTCACCGATTCCGCGTGGGCCGGCCTCACCGCGTCGGCGCGCGGCAAGATGCTCTACAAGCTGGCCGGGCTCGTCGAACAGGCTGCGCCGCGACTCGCTGAAATTGAAACGAACGACACCGGCAAGATCATTCGCGAGACGTCCAGCCAGATCGCTTACGTCGCCGAGTACTACCGCTACTACGCCGGCATCGCCGACAAGCTCGAAGGGAGCAGCATTCCCGTCGACAAGCCGGACATGCAGGTTTGGCTCGAACGGCAGCCGGTCGGCGTGGTCGCCGCGATCGTGCCGTGGAATAGCCAGTTGTTCCTATCCGCCGTCAAGCTCGGGCCGGCGCTCGCCGCCGGTTGCACGGTCGTGCTGAAGGCGTCCGAGGAAGCCCCAGGACCGCTGCTCGAATTCGCGAAGCTCGTGCACGAGGCCGGCTTCCCGCCAGGCGTCGTCAACGTGATTACCGGCTTCGGGCCGGAATGCGGTGCGGTGCTCAGCAGCCATCCGAAGGTCGACAAGGTTGCCTTCACGGGCGGCCCGGAAACTGCGCGGCACATCGTGTCGAACACCTCGAACAACCTCGCGAAGGTGTCGCTGGAACTGGGCGGCAAGTCGCCCTTCATCGTGTTCGCCGATACCGATATCCAGAGCGCCGTGAACGCGCAGGTCGCGGCCATCTTCGCGGCGAGCGGCCAAAGCTGCGTGGCGGGCTCGCGGCTGCTGATCGAAGCCTCCGTGAAAGAGCGGTTTCTCGCCCTGCTGGTGGAGCGCGTGTCGCGCATACGCGTGGGTTCGCCCAACGAGATGACGACCGAATACGGCCCGCTTTGCACCGAGAGGCAACTGCGCAACATCGAGAAGGTCGTCGCGAACTCGGTGCGCCAGGGCGCCAGGGTGCTCGCCGGCGGCAAGACGCTGGAGCGCGACGGCTACTACTATGCGCCGACGATTCTCGACTGCACCGGCGTGAGCGACGCCGACAGCATTACGACGGAGCTGTTCGGGCCGGTGCTTTCGGTGGATACGTTCACCACCGAGCAGGAAGCGATCGACAAGGCGAACAGCACCGCCTACGGTCTCGCGGCGGGCATTTTCACCACCAGCCTGACTCGTGCGCATCGCGTGTCGAAGCGCGTGCGCTCAGGGATCGTCTGGATCAACACCTATCGCGCGGTGTCGCCGCTGGTGCCATTCGGCGGCTTCGGCCTGTCCGGTCACGGCCGCGAAGGCGGCATGGCCGCGGCGCTCGAATACACGACGACGAAGTCGGTATGGCTGCGCACCTCGGACGAGCCGATCAGCGATCCGTTCGTGATGCGCTGAGTCCAGCGCGCGGTCCATTCCCCGCTGCACCGTTTCAAAGCCGTAGAGGGCAATGCCATGTCACGTCCATCGAACGTGGCATGGCGCACGCCTGTGCGACAAAGATGGAAACACTATGAAGAACCCGTCGAACGCCAACAGCGTTCTGACCATTGTCACGCAGGCGAGCTTTCGGTGTTCAGCTTCGACACCGCACCCGTCTGCTCGTCGTAGCGGTAGCCTTGTTTCTCGAGGTGAGCGGTGATCGTTTCGACGATCACTTGCTGCTGGATCTCCTTGCGCAGCAATTCATGCTCCGGCTCGACCTGACCGAGTTCAGCCGAAAGCCGGCGGCTCAAGGTCGCTTCGCCCGCGCCGCGGGCAAGGACGACCACCATTTTTTCATTCGCCTGAGTCAACTGCTGCTTCAGTGCGTTCGAGTAGTCGGACCATTTCCTGACGGTCTCCCGCGCCTCGGCAATCGCTGCGGCATGCGCTTGCGCGTCGCGCGACATCTGCGCCTTCAATGCCTCGAGTTCCTGCGAGTCGACACCCGCCGGCGACGCCGATTCCGCGTCCTCGGCCTTCTCGCTCGCAGCCGCCGCGCTTTCGGCCAGTTCGGCCACGCGCTGCTGCTCCGCGTCGGCACGCTCCTGCGCTTCGGACAAGCTGGCCGACAACCTCGCGATTTCGGAAGCGTCCGCATCGCGCTCGTCGCTCAGGCTGGCGATTTGCGTCTGGGCATTCTGCAATTCGAGCGCGGCGGCATCCCGTTCAGCCTGCGCGCCCTCGACCTCTTCGCGTCGGGCCGCATGCGCTTCCTGCTCGGCCTGCAGTTCCGCGCGAATCGCTTCGAGCTCGCTCTGAAGACGAGCGACCGCTTCGGCATGCTCCGCTTCCAGCGCCGCGCGCTCTGCTTCGCCGGCCGGCGTTTCGACTACCGACTCAGCCGACTCGCTCGCCGCCTCGCCCGCGCCCGCGGCATCGCTCTCGTCGCCCGCAATCGCTCCACGCTGCGCGGCCTGTTCCGCGCGCTCCAGTTCCGCTTCGAGGTGTGAAACGCGCTCGGCAAGCTCCTGCGCGCGCTTCTCGGCCGCGTCGGTGCGTTGCACCGCGAGCGCGATGTCCTCTTCCAGTCCGGCCACGGCATCGACCTTCTCGTCGTAGGCGCTGGTCATCTTGTCCAGCTGGACCTGCAGCGCATCGAGTTCCTGGACGGTGGTTTGCAGTTCGGCGAGCGCTTCGTCGCGCTCGTTGCTGGCGTCATCGACACGCTGGCGCATCGCGGCGAGGCGTCGCGCCACTGAGCGTTCCGCTTCGTCCTGCGCCGACGTCCACAGCCGGTCGAGCGCTTCGCGCATGGTGTCCGTCACGGTTTCCGGCAAAGCAGGACGTTCGACGACCTGCGGCACCCGCGCGGCGCGCGTTTCGCGCCACTTGCGCAATGCCGCGGACACCGCGACCACCGAACCGCTATGGACTTCGGACCAGATGGCGACGGGAGACACCTTCTGGCCCTCGTCGGCCATCCGGTTTGCGATTTCAGCTACGAGTTCGTCCGTGATCGTAATGTTGCTTGACATGTCTGCCTCGACAAAGTGCACGTGGTGACGAATACCGTTTCGTCGTCCGGGAGGCAGCCGCGCGCTGGGACTCGCCTCGTATAGCCACCAATTGTCGGCTACCTGGCTGGCGGCCAATCGGTCGAAAAGCCGAGGTTACGGGGAGGTATTCACGGGATTGGGGCGTGGCCCTGCGGCGTCCGATCCGCGTGATACGACGAGCGCACGAGCGGCCCCGCCACTACTTCGACGAACCCCATCTTCAAACCTTCATCGCGCAGCATGTCGAAAGTCGCGGGCGGCACATATCGCCGCACCGGCATGTGATACCGCGACGGCGCGAGATACTGACCGATCGTCAGCACGTCGACGTCGTGCGCGCGCAGATCGCGCATCGTGGCGAGCAGTTCGCTGTCGGTCTCGCCGAGGCCGACCATCAGGCCGGATTTGGTCAACGCCGCCGCGTTCTGGCGTTTCGCTCGCGACAGCAGTTCGAGCGAGCCGCGATAGTCCGCGCCTGCCCGCGCCGCCCGATACAGCGACGGCACCGTCTCGATGTTGTGGTTGAAGACGTCCGGCCACGCGCCGGACAGCGCATCGAGCGCGCGCCCGATGCGCCCGCGAAAATCCGGCGTCAGGATTTCGACGCGAATGCCCGGTACGCGCTCGCGCACCAGCGCGATACAGCGGGCGAAGTGCGCGGCGCCGCCGTCGCGCAGATCGTCGCGGTCCACCGATGTAATCACCATGTAGCGCAGCCCCAGCGCCGCGACGGCGTCGGCGAGCCGCGCGGGCTCGTCCTCGTCGAGCGCTTGCGGCCGGCCATGCGCGACGTCGCAGAACGCGCAGCGCCGCGTGCAGATCCCTCCCATGATCATGAATGTCGCGGTGCGCTGCGCGAAGCACTCGCCGATGTTCGGACACATCGCCTCCTCGCAGACCGAATGCAACTTGTGCTCGCGCAAAACCGCCGCCATGCCCGCGACGGTTTCGCTCATCATCGGCCGAGCATGCAGCCAGGGCGGCTTCGGCAAGACGGCCGCATGGTCCGCCGGCACGATCTTCACCGGAATGCGGGCGAGCTTGTCGCGATTGCGCTTGCCATGCTGGCCAAGCGCCGTGACGCTGTCGGTATGAGAAGCGGCGTCCATCGCGGTTATCCGAAGAACTCGTTGAGCAGGCGGTTCACGTCCGATGCAGCCTCCATCTGCACCATGTGCCCCTTGCCGTCGATTACGTGCACGCGCACCTGAGCGGGCAGGCCCTGTGCGTGCGCGGCCGGAATGATCTGGTCCTGCGCCCCCCAGATCACCAGCGTGCGCGGCGCGAGCGTGTCGAGCCGGTCGCGATAGACGCGGCTTTGCACCCCGCCTTCGAACGCGGACGCGGCAATCTTGCGCAACGCGTCGTTCACGCCTTCGAGCCGCTTGTACTTGACGATGTCTTCGACCAGTTGCCGCGTGACCAGCGACCCGTCGGCGAACAGCTTCACCAGATGCGGCTTCAGCGTGTTGCGGCTGCTGCCCGCGACGAAGCCTTCGATGTACTCGCGGTTGATCTCGTCGCCGAGCCCCGCGCCCGCGATCAAGGCCAGCGACGCGACGCGTTCGGGCGCCTTCGCGGCGACCGTCATCGACACGGCGCTGCCCATCGAATGGCCGACCAGATGCGCGCGCTCAATGCCCCGGTCATCGAGAAACGCGATCACGCTGTCGGCCAGTTCGTCGAGGCTGCCCGTGTCGACCGCCTTGCCCGACTCGCCGTGCCCTGGCAAATCGAGCGCCCACACGGCGCGGTGCGCGGCGAGATCCGCATGGTTGAAGAGCCAGTTGTTCAGATCGCCGCCGAAGCCGTGGATCAGCACAGCGGGCGTGCCGCCGTCGCCGATCTTCAGGTAACGCACGGTGCGCCCGCCGATCTGCGCTTTTTCCGGCTGCGGCCCCGCGTCCGCGGCATCCGCGGTGACCGGCACGAAGTCGCGCTGGAACGCCTCGACGGCTGCATCGATGTCGGCATCGGACGTCTCGGCGTGCGCGACGACGCCGAGCAGCGCGCCGATCGGCAGCGTGTCGCCCTGCTGCGCGATCTGCCGGCGCAATGTGCCGTCGAAAGCGCACTCGACGCCCGACGAAATCTTGTCGGTCTCGACGTCGAGTATTTCGTCGCCTTTCGCGACTTTTTCGCCGACCTCCTTCAGCCAGCCGTTGACCTGCCCCTGCTCCATCGACAGCCCCCACTTGGGCATCGTGATCATGTGAATCGGCATTGCTCAGCTCCTTACTTTCCGCACGGCCGCGGCGATGTTCTCCGCCGACGGGATATACATGTCTTCGAGCACGCCTGCGAAAGGCGCGGGCGTATGCGGCGCGGTCACGAGTTCGATCGGCGCCTTCAGCGAATGGAACGCGCGCTGCGCGACCAGCGCGGCGATATCGGTCGCAATCGAGCAGCGCGGATTCGACTCGTCGACCACGACGACGCGTCCGGTGCGCTCAGCGCTTTCCAATATCGTTTCCTCGTCGAGCGGCGAGGTCGTGCGCAAATCGATCACCTCGGCCTGGATGCCCTCTTTCGCGAGCGTTTCGGCGGCATCGGTCGCGTGATGAACCATCCGGCCATACGTGACGATCGTCGCGTCGTCGCCTTCGCGCACCACGTTCGCTTCGCCGAACGGAATCGCATACGACTCTTCCGGCACGTCGCCCTCGCGGCCATACAGCAGCTTGTGCTCGCAGAAGATGACCGGATCGTTGTCGCGGATCGCCTGGATCAGCAAACCCTTCGCGTCGTACGGCGTCGACGGGCACACCACCTTCAGGCCGGGTATGTGGGTGAACAACGACGTCAGCATCTGCGAGTGCTGCGCGGCCGCGCGCAGGCCAGCGCCCTGCATCGTGCGAATCACGACCGGCGTCACTGCCTTGCCGCCGAACATATAGCGAAACTTGGCGGCCTGATTGAAGATCTGGTCGAAGCACACGCCCATGAAATCGATGAACATCAGCTCGGCCACCGGACGCAGGCCGCATGCGGCCGCGCCGACCGCCGCGCCGATGAAGCCGCCTTCCGATAGCGGCGTGTCGAGCACCCGCCCCGGATACTTGTGAAAAAGCCCTTTCGTCACACCGAGCACACCGCCCCATGCATCCTGCTCGCCTGGGGACCCGGCGCCGCCCGCGTTGTCCTCGCCCATCACGATGACGGTTTCATCGCGTGCCATCTCCTGGCTCAGCGCTTCGTTGATCGCCTGAGAAAACGTGATCTTCCGTGCCATGACTGTCTCCTGATTGATTGATTCGCGCTGTGGATTACGGATAGGACACGTAGACGTCGGTCAGCAGGTCGGCGGCCGTCGGCAGAGGCGCGGCCTTCGCTTCCGTCACCGCGCCGTCGATCAACCGCTTCACCTCGGCATCGACGCCGCGCAGTTCGTCGGCGTTGAGCATTTCGGCCCGCACCACGCGCTCCTCGAAGCGCTTCAGGCAGTCTTTTTCGTCGCGCAGCTTCTGCACTTCGCCGGGCGCGCGATACGTTTGCGCATCGCCTTCGAAGTGCCCGAAATAGCGCGACAACTTCATTTCGACGAGCGTCGGGCCACCGCCGCCGCGCGCCCGCTCGATCGCGGCGCCCAGCGCCTCGTGCACCGCGAAGAAATCGAAGCCGTCGACGATCACGCCGGGCATGCCAAAGCCGCTCGCGCGGTCGGCGATGTTGTCGGCCGCGACCGACCATGTCGACGAGGTCGCCTCCGCATAGCCGTTGTTCTCCGCAACGAAAATCGCCGGCAGGCGCCAGACGGAAGCGAGATTCATCGATTCGAAGATCACGCCCTGGTTCGACGCCCCGTCGCCGAAGAAGCACACGCCGACGCCGCCGCTTTTCTTTAGCTTCGCGGCGAGCGCGGCGCCGCACACGAGCGGCCCGCCCGCGCCGACGATCCCATTGGCGCCGAGCATCCCTTTCGACAGATCGGCGATATGCATCGAGCCGCCTTTGCCACGGCACACGCCGGTACTGCGGCCGTAGATTTCGGCCATCATGCCGCGCACGTCCACACCCTTCGCGATGCAGTGGCCATGACCACGGTGCGTGGTCGCGACATAGTCCGCATCGTTCAGATGCATCATCGTGCCGACCGCCGAGGCCTCCTCGCCGGCATACAGATGCACGAAGCCGGGTATCTCGCCGGTCGCGAATTCGACGTGCAGACGCTCCTCGAACTCGCGGATCGTGCGCATCATCCGGTACGCCTCCAGCAGCTTTTCCTTGCTCAACTGCGTCGAAACAGACATGGTGTGTCTCCTGGGAATGATCTCGATGGTCACTGCTACTTCAGCCGGCTTTGTTTCCAGCGTTGGCTTCCTCCTGAATTGATTGCCTCCGACGCGTCGCCGCTTCGCGCATCAACTGCCGCGACGCGCAAAAGCGCAGCGTGCGGCCGACATCGACCGTGAGCGGTCCCGCCCAGTCGAGCGCGATCTCGTAGCGGTCGTCGCGTTCGAGCTCGATCTCGCGCTCGCCGTCGAAGGCGAGCGTCCCTTGTCCGGTATGCAGCGGCGTCCAGCAACCCGCTTCGAAACGCTCGCAGGTGCGCATCGTCACCTGATCGACACGGCCCGGCGCGAGCGGTGCGAAGATCGGCACGCCGGATTCGCCCGCACGCGCGAACGTCAGATGCAGCCCGTAGGGCGCGCCGCGCTCGACCGGCGCCCACGCGCCGCCGATCGACGACAGGCCGATGCCATCCGGCGCCGCGAACGTCAGAAACAGCGCTTCGAGATCCGCCGGCTCGCAGACCGCCCGCGCGCCGACGAACCGCTGCCGGCTCACGCACACATCGACCAGCGCGATTTCCTCGCGCCCCTTGTTCGGGCCCGCGACGCAGCGGACCACCAGACGCTTGTTGCGCGTCAGCGCGACCTCGGGCGGCACGAGTCCGGAAGCGGCGAGCGCGCCCGCGAGGCCCGCCACCGTCGCTTCGCGCAGTTCTGGAAACGCGTTGTTGGTGCCCGTCGACAGCGTCAGCAGCGGCACGTCGCCGCAATGCGCGGCCACCGCGCGATGCGTGCCGTCGCCGCCGAGCACCGCGATCAAGTCGACCCCCAAGCCGACCATTCGCGCGACACCCGCGTGAGTGTCCGCCGCGCTGTCCGTGATCGGCAGTTCGAGGAATTCGACCTTCGGCCAGGGCTGCGGCTCGGCCACGGCCGCATGGGTTTCGAGCGCACGCAGCACCAAGGCGGCGACCCCGGTGCGGTCGCGCAAGGTCAGCACGCGAGCGACGCCGAACATGCCGAGGCCCGCGAGAAGGCGCACGACCATGTTCGCTTTCTCGGCGGTCGGAAACACCGAAGCGTGTGTAGTGAGGCGTCGAATATCACGGCCCGATGCCGGGTTCGCGATCACGCCGACGGTGATGGGCGATAACACTGGCTTGTCTCCGGTGCGCGAGTTGCGAAGCGGACTTGCTGGGGTGAAGCGCGCTTGCTGTCGCGTTTGCTTTCGTCTGCCAGCAATACTGCAAAGGTTGGGCCAGTTGCTTGCGCGCCGTGCGCACGGGCTGGAAGCGTTGTATTCAAAGGGCAGACGCGGGGGCCCGCGTTCACGGCCGCTTTCATCGGACCTGCGCCGCGCAGTTCACTGTGTCTCACGAGCGCGCTTCACGACGAGCCGCGAGGCTCGACACGCGCCGCGGCGCTTGCGCGGCACCGCGCCAGACAAGGGTTTGCGCGATGCGACCAGCGTCTCGCCAGCCTCTGAGACGTTCGTCTCACGCGCCTCGAGTGCTGCGCCGCAATGTGATTGCTCGTTGCGGATGTGCTACAAGACAGGGACTCGCCTTACTCGGTGTCGCTCGCCTGGAGCCGGCCATGCCCTATGTTTCTCAAACGCAGCACGTCGATCGCGTACGCGGGGCCATCGAAGGACGCTTGCCCGCGCCAGCGAATTCGCCGCGCCTCGTGTCGTCGTGGCAGCGCTCGTACGAGCAGTACCGGCTCGACCCCAGCTCCGTGATCGGCCCGCGCGTGCTGTCGTCCGCCGAGCTGCGTGAAGTCCAGGGCAAGGAGGAAGCCTTTCTGCGCGCATCGGGCCAGTGCCTGACACGGCTGCACGAAATGATCCGCGTCGCCGACTATTGCGTGATGCTGTCCGATGCGCACGGCGTCACGATCGACTATCGGATCGACCGCGACCGGCGCAACGATTTCAAGCATGCGGGGCTGCATATCGGCTCGTGCTGGTCCGAGCGCGAAGAAGGCACATGCGGCATCGCGAACGTGCTCACCGATCTCGCGCCGATCACCGTGCACAAGACCGATCACTTCCGGGCCGCGTTCACGACGCTCACGTGCAGCGCTTCGCCGATCTTCGCGCCGACCGGCGAATTGATCGGCGTGCTCGATGCCTCGGCGATCCGATCGCCGGACAACCGCGACAGCCAGGGGCTGGTGTTTCAGCTGGTGCGGCAAAGCGCGAGTTTGATCGAGGACGGCTACTTCCTGAACCAGACCGCGCAGCACTGGGTGCTGTTCGGCCATCAAAGCCGCCATTTCGTCGAAGCGCAACCCGAAGCGCTGATCGCCTTCGACGAATGCGGCAACATCGCCGCCGCGAACCGCAAGGCGCATGAGAGCATCGCGGGTCTCGACGGTCCGCGCCACATCGACGAGATATTCGATACATCCGAGGTCCGTCTGCACGACGTCGCGCGCACCGACATGATCGTGGCGCTGCGGCTGCGCGCGACCGGCGCGATGCTGTACGCGCGCATTCGCGCGCCGATGAGACGCGCGGCCCGCCCACTCGTCACGACACGGCCGGGCGATGTGCACGCCGATGGCAGCATCGGCGCAATGAGCCGCTTTCTGCACAGCTCGGACGAACGGATCGCGCGCAACGCCGAAGTCGCCTTGCGGATTGCCGGCAAGCGGCTGCCGGTTCTGCTCCTCGGCGAAACCGGTGTCGGCAAGGAGGTGTTCGCGCACGCGGTGCACGACTCGGGCTCCCGGCGCACGCGGCCGTTCGTCGCGGTGAATTGCGGCGCGATTCCGGAGCCGCTGATCGAGAGCGAGCTGTTCGGTTATGCGCCTGGCGCGTTCACCGGCGCGCGCAGTCGCGGCGCGCGCGGCAAGATCGCGCTCGCGCATGGCGGCACGCTGTTTCTCGATGAAATCGGCGACATGCCGCTCGGCCTGCAAACCCGCCTGCTGCGCGTGCTCGCCGAGGGCGAAGTGGTGCCACTCGGCGGCGATACGCCAGTGCGCGTCGATATCGACGTGATCTGCGCCACGCACCGGGATCTGATGCAGATGGTCGATGCCGGATCGTTCCGTGAGGATCTTTACTATCGACTGAGCGGCGCGACGCTGCGGATACCGCCGCTGCGCGAGCGCACCGACATCCGCGACGTGATCGATACGGTGTTCAACGAGGAAGCACAGGCGGCCAGCCATGTGCTGATGCTCGATCCGCAATTCGCCGAGCGCCTTGCCGCCTTCTCGTGGCCGGGCAATATCCGGCAGTTGCGCAACGTGCTCCGCTATGCGTGCGCGGTCTGCGATTCCGCCCGCGTCGAGTTGCGGCATGTGTCGCCAGACTTTGCCGCGCAACTCGCGCCCGCCGCGACGCCGGCTCTCGCGGTCGCCTCCACGTCGCCGGCCAGCGCCGACGACGAGCGGGCGCGGATCGTCGCGGCGCTCACGCATTGCCAGTGGCGGCCTAACGCCGCCGCGCAGGCATTGGGCATATCGCGCGCGACGCTGTACCGGCGCATCGCGCGGCTGGGCATCGTCGGGCCGCATCGCGCATAGGCGGCCGCGAAAGGCGGCGGGGGTCCGATCCCGCCGCTGCCCACACCTCGTCCGATTCCCACGCCCGCATCGAGCGAGTGAAATCTTTCCGCAGTTCGTCCATCGCGAGCGAAAAGATTTTATTTCCGCCCCACCCTGCTCCCACGCGCAATTTGTGCCGACAGACAGGCATGACTTGCCGGACTCAGTGATCGGTCGCAACGAAAGACCATCCACTACCGCACATCGCATGTCCTGAACGGCTCACGCGACGCACTCGCGACCCGCAGGACCCCCCTTCTCTCTCTCCAGATTTTCTCGTGGGCCGCCTCGCGGCAGCCCGCGCTATTGTCATGATTGGACGACGTCAATTTCTTGGCTGTCTTACTGCGCTCGGCGGAACTGTCGTATTGAGCGCGTGCGGCGGCGGCGGCGGCGGTGGTAGTGGTGGTACGCCGGATGCCGGCGGTTCTTCCACGGGCAATTCCGCGAGTCCGTCGAGCACCGCGGCATCACCCTCTACCGGCACGGCAAGCTCCGGCATCTCGGCCTCGACGGGCACGACGGGCACGACCACCGCGAGTATTGCGCCCTCGACGGGTAGCGCGACCACGGTGGCGAACGGCTCGTCGCCGGCGCCATCGAATGGAACGGGACCCATCGATACGTCCGGCTCGGGCGACAGCTCCAGCTCTGCATCAGACCCGAACTCGGGGTCGCCCGGCAACGCTTCGAACGCTTCGCCACAGAACACGACGATCCCGCCGGCGACGGTGATCATCGACGGTCAGAACGCGTCGTGGACCCTGGTCGGCGGGTCTGTCTACAGGAACGGCGTCGCCGCGGGCGACACCTACAACGTCTCGTTGATCCTCTGGTACGGGAGCACGATCTATCACCAGGGAACCGGCGGTCAATTCTACGGATGGAATGGGACGACATGGTTCGCGTGCAACGACCCGCGTTTGGGCGGCACCTCGGTCGACGGCGCCATGATCCCGCCCGCGACGTATCTGATCGACAAGGCCGGCTCGATATGGACCGTCGTGAACGGCGTCGTGTATCGCAATCGCAATGCCGTCGGCACGATGTCGAATGCGGCGCTGCTGATGTGGTACGGCGGCAAGTTCTGGGCACAATCGTCCGGCGGTCAGTTCTATGTATGCGGCGATGCGGATCAATGGTTGCCGTGCAGCGATCCGCGCACCGCGACCGCGGCGCCGGCCGGCTCGTTTCACGGTATCAACGGGCATTACGACTACCTGTATTCGACGTCACAGATCGTATCGATCATGCAGGCCCTCGGCTGCTCGACGTACCGCCTCAGTTGTACGGACTACGCACCGCAACTCGCCAAGGTCCTGGCGTTGGCGCAAGCATTCCAGCCGGTGGGCTTGACTCTTTTCGTGCTGATCGACGTCGGCATCTACGACGGCAACGGCAACCTGTTCACGAGTGAAGCGGCGGCCTATACGCGGGGCTTCAATTGCGCGGTGACTGTGGCGTCGGCATTGCAACCCCACGGCGTGACCATGTATGAATGCGGTAACGAACTGACGCGCGCGAACGGGATCATTCTCGACTCCACCAGCGCGGGAACGAGCGTAGTCGACTTCAACAATGCGAACTGGCCGCTGATGCGCGGTGCGATGCGCGGCATGATCGACGGAGTGAAGTCTGTGCAGGCGGACGCTAAATGCGGCGTCAACTTTTGTGTTGCTGATATCGGCGCGTCCGACGCTCTGTGGGATGGCAAGCAGCCCGATGGCACGAGCGGCCATCCGACCGTGAGGTGGGACCTGACTACGTGGCACAACTACGAGGTGTACGGCGACATCTTCGACATCGGCACCGACGGGTCCAGCCCGGGCTTCGATTTGCCCACCTATTGCAAGGCCCGCTATGGCGTCCCCTTTGTGATCTCGGAATGGAACACTGGGCCGGAGAAGAGCGAGGCGTACCGGGCCAACTACATCAGCTCGCGTCTGCTCACTTACTATCAGGCGAGAAAGACGAAGAACATCCAATCGGCGATGTATTACGAGCTCGATAGCGGAGACTCCACCTACGGCCTGATGATCAACGGCACGGCGCTTGCGCTTCCGTATAACGCGTTCGCGAGCTTTATCGCGAGCCATGCCGATAGCTGAGCGTACGTTGCGACGCGCACTTTCCGATCGGCTTAAACAAGGAGAATGGCCACCAACTGACCGGCAGTTGCAATAACGACAGCCAGCTCGACCGGATTGGCCAGAAGAAGGCCGAGAAAATCTGAATCGATAGCGCGCGCGCGCCAGGTCCCGACAAAACCGACCGACAGAATCAGCCCGAATAAAAGGTCGAATCCAAATCCTGCGGCGATCCATTTGTTATGCCTGACGACATGCTCAGCGAATGCGAACATTGCCAGAAAGGCGATTTGGGATATGAGAACAACCAGTACCGCAATATGCTGCTGATTATCCTTTTTCATTGGCTGGCGGAAATCCGGTTGCTCGAAGCCGCTACGACCTCCTCGCTCGTCTGGCCGAACTTCGGCAATCCGGGCGCCTACGGGGCAGACACCCAGGGCAGACACCCGCATGCCCTCAAGTACGAAGTGGGCTCCGGCTTCGGTCGTGGGGTGACGGGGGGGG